>CAJUQN010000048.1 GCA_910588625.1 uncultured Oscillospiraceae bacterium | reverse complement strand
GCTCCTCCATTTGCACCCATTTTCCACTACGTATAGCACTGCATTCAATACGTCCAGATTACTGATTTTGGCTGGTTTCCGCTGCTTGGGAAAGCATTCTTTGATTTGCTCGTATTGCTCTTTCTTTATTTTCATTCTTTTATTATATCACAACTCTACTTATGTGAACAATCCCTAAAATCTGATTGTCTGTTTCCAGCCGGTTGGTGTGAGAAAGGCTGAACTGCATCGCCAGCCCTAGGGTACAGGCTACAGCGGCGTACAAGCGGCAAATCACCACAGCCTCTGGCACACCGATGGCATCCACAAAAATGGACAGCATCACGCTGCTTCCCAGCACTGCCAAGGACACCAGAAGCATCCGAAAATCTGCTTTGCGCAGTTCACCGTTTCTGACATTGGGCCAGACCAGCAACCGATAGGCCAGCAGGCCGGACAGCACATAGACGAGTATGGCAAACACCGCGTCATTTACTGCCGCCGGGATGACATCCGTGCCGAATAGTCGGCGGATGCCGTCCTGCAGGATGGTGGACAGGGCATAGGTGACGTGCTGTACCGCATAACCTGCCGTCCCCACAAATAGTGCTTCTCCTCTCATTTCCTGACTCCCTTTCCGGACGCTTTTTCCGTCCTCTTGGGAGTCTATCTTTTTTTCCTCACCTCCGCCACAAAATTACATTTTTTCCTCGGCGTTTTCTTTCATTTTATCATCGGCGCTGACAGCTTCAGCCACTCTGCCAGCCCCCGCAGTCTGGCCTCCTGACCGGCCCGCTGTTCCTCGTCCTGCTGGAGCACGCCGAGCCGCCCCAGGATTGCCTGTTTCTCCTCCATGATCGCCTTGAGCTGGGCGTTCAGTTCCTCATTCTCCATGTCCTCCAGAACCTTGTCCAGCAGCTCCGCCTGCTGGGCGGTCAGTGCGTCCAGCCGGTTACGCAGGGTCAGCGGGTCGATGCCATCCGCGCTGCCGCCCTGCTGGACGATGCTGGCGAGATCCAGCAGCTCGTCCCCAAGGCCCTGCCCCGCCTGGACAAATTCGTTGATGGCCTTATCTGAAAGAGCATCGTCCCATCGTTTGGGCCGAGCTGGTGATGGAGGGCGAGCTGTACGCCCATCTGCTGGAAGTGGAGGATGCCGCCCAAGACCTGTTGACAGCATAATGCCGGGAATAGCAAAGGAGGCCGGGGCCACCGAGGACTTGAAATCCCATGACCCCATGCGCTGGGTGGGGCTGATGAATTGCTGTAAGACCCAGGTGGAGGAAATCATTTTTGCGGAATTGATTATGATTTGACAGAAATGCGGGGCACTCCCCGCATTTCTTAATAATAGCACCTTGCATATAGGGCAAGTGACAGTCTATACTAATTTCGACAAAATCTCAATGTGCCATGAGGGGCATCAGCTCTACACAAACCTATGTGGGAAAAACTGTTTTCAAAAATATTTCAAAAACCTTGTAAGATTTTTTGAAATGCGAAGTCTTATAAGGGAGGAGGTGAGAAAGTGGCAGGTTCCAAAGATGAATTTGAGGAAATCTATATAAGGTACTTTAATGATGTATTTCTTTTTCTCAAAAAGCTGTCCAAAGATGAAAGTATTGCAGAGGAAATTACAAGCGAAACATTCTTCAAAGCAATGCGCTCAATAGATGCTTTTCGCGGCGATACAGATATTCGTGTTTGGCTTTGTCAAATTGCAAAAAACTGTTACTTTTCTCACTTGAAAAAGCAGCAGGGGCTTGTAGATATTGATGATATGGAATTTACAGATAACATAGACACTATTGAGGAACAGATAATAAACCGAAGTGATGCTATGCGAATACATCTGCTGCTGCACAATTTAGCCGAACCATATAAGGAAGTTTTTATGCTGCGGGTTTTAGGAGAATTGAGTTTCAAACAAATCGCAAAAATTTTCCAAAAGACAGACAACTGGGCCTGTGTCACTTATCACCGGGCAAGAAACAAAATACTGGAACAAATGGAGGTCAATAATGATTGATAAATGCAATTTAATCAAAGATATACTTCCGCTTTATGCAGAGGATATGGTAAGTACGGACACAAGGGAATTTGTTAGAGAACATCTTGAGCATTGCGCGGAGTGCCATGCGGAGTATGAACGTATGCAGAAAGCTACGAATTTCATCCCTGATGCTGCCCCTGATACTGATATTGTGCCGTTAAAAAGGGTAAAGAGGGACTTATTTATCAGGCGCTTGCAGACTATTTGCTTCACGGCGATCTTGGCCTGTGCTATCGTGACGATTATTTTCGGGATTTTGACATCACCTAAATTTTTCCCCTATTCTGATAACCTGCTCAATGTGATTGATGTCCCTGATGGGAGCGTTATCATCACCTTTGATAGCGAGGTGACGGGGTATAGCTGTAATGAAGTGTTTGATAAAAAAGCAGAAACGGCAATTTATCGCATAAATGCTTGGACTACCACTTGGGACTTAAATTTGTCTAATCGTGGAAAACAAAATATGGTGATACCCTTTGACTGCGAATCTGAAATTCAGATTTTCTATGCTCAAAACGATGGCTCCGAGGATGTACTGATTTATGGGTCAAATCAAAACACAGAAGAAAGCGGCGTAACTCTGCCAAGACTGATCCTGATGCCGTATTTCCTATTAGCTTTTCTTGCCCTTATTGTCTTTGCAATTCTACGAGTGCTATTGAGAAATAAGCAAGCAACCATTGTTTGGATTGACAGGGCTATACCGTTCCCAATTTCCTATATAGCAGCGCAGCTTTGCACAAAAGGGTTTAACTTCACGACATATTCATCGCAACGAGATTTTTGTATTATCATCCTGGTTGCTATGCTGCTTTATTTCGCAATGCTGACGGGAAAATCTCTTTATAAAGCAAAGCTGAACACTTCGAGGGGATAGAGGAAAGAGCATGAAAAAATCTCTGTTTAGACCAACGGATATGTTAGAGCTAAGTATTGTATATATTTTTTGCTTTTCTCTCAATTTGCTTTTGGATTATGCAAAGACTTTGGATTTGGATGCCTATATTCTAAAGGCTTTTTTGAAAAATTTTATAGATTACCAGCCCTTGATTGTTTTCCTGTTTACGTTCATTGTGATCGTGTTCCATTATCAAATGCTGGAGAGAAAAAAGGCAGAAATATTTTGCAGAATACTTGTAGGCGGTACGGTGTTTAGCATCGCCGTTCGATATGTGCTGGACTGCCTCGCGGTTGTAATTTTCGTTTATCTTCTATCAGCTTTGGCAAATCTCCATTTTGGTTTCAATTTAGCCGACAATTTTTATTTAGTCCCTATTTTTGTCACATACATACTAATCAGCGCAAGGCGGGTACGGAAATATGAAAATATTTAAGTTCATTGTTTCAAAAATATTTTTGAGAAAAGCGATACTTGGTATCGGCATCATGCTGTTGCTTCTCATGGCGAATTACATAACCTTTACTGCTGCCCGTTCCATTTTGTCAACATTTCAAGGGTATCAGGAAACAAAATATGTAAATCAAGAGGGGGTTTACATCGCCAACTTAGACCCGAATAGTCATATTGATATGAGTATAGTTGGCGAAAGCGGAACACAAGCAGTATATGACTATTTGAACAGCAGCTTTAAGTATGCTTTTTATACAGACGGGTTTATCGTATCTGTTCCCAACGGTGATGATATGAAAATATCATTGGGCTATATGAACGAGCAGTATTACAGATTAAATGAATTTGAGCTTTCACAAGGGACAGATTTGGACTTTAATTACCAATTAGACGGGGAAATCCCTGTTTTAATAGGAAAAGGGTTAAGTAAAACATATCCCGTTGGAGCAACAATCGAACTGGAAGAATCTGTTCTTGGGCGGCCTTTAACGCTAAAGGTTCAGGGCGTGTTGAAGCAAAACGCCTACCACTCTAATTTCTATGCCCTCAACTCCAAGGCATACTACAATTTCTCAATCCTTTTTCCAGTGAATGAGGAATTTATCAATCATGCGAACATGGACATCAAATTTAATGGCCTCATGGACATTATACTTTTGGACACCTCAAAAGAAGAAATAGCGGATTTGAGTGAGGTTATCAAAGATAATTTGGGTTTAAGTTTCAATTTCTTTAGCCAAAAGGAAAACTACGATTATTTCAACGAATACTATCTTCATTCACTGAAAGTTATATTCATAACGACCTTTATTCTGCTGATTGTCATAACTTGTCTTTCTGTATGGAACGCATTGGTGAGTGTTCGCCTAATGCTGAAAGACTTTACGATCAATCTGTTGGTGGGATTAAGCTACTCAAAGCTGAAAAGAATTTTTTATGGTTACTTTGGGATGCTCGCCTTTGTTAATGTAACACTGATTGCCACATTCACCGCTTTTAACCGATATGGGTGCTGGTTAAGGAAAGACGCTACCTTTGTCACTTACGGATTGTTTGGCTTGATAGGAATGGACTGGCTGGCTTTGTTGCTGGTTGTCGTTTCTGACATTGTTATCGTAATAATTGTTGTCGAAAGTATGTTGTGGAAAATCAAAAAGGTTCCAATCTCCTTGGGGGTATTGCAATGACGAAGATTATTGATCTAAGCATTAAAGAAAAAATCTATAAGAGCAAAAAGACGCAGATTTCAATACTAAATGATTTCAGGCTTGAAGTCACCGCCGGTGAAAAAATCGCCATTGTGGGCGAATCGGGAGCAGGCAAGAGTTCTATGCTCAATATCATTGGATTGCTTGATCGAAATTATTCCGGTGAATATACGCTTTTCGGTTCTCCGACAAATCAGTTACATACAAGCCAGTTAGCGCAATGGCGAAATCAACGGATTGGTTTTGTTCTTCAAGAGTCGGCACTCATCAACTCTTTGACGGTTGAAGATAACATCAAACTGCCGTTTCTTTATGCCAGTCCTGACAAAAAGGGTGTTGGGGAGATTGAGGATTTCGATGCCGTCGTTAGTGCGATTGAGATCAGGCACATACTAAAAAAGAAACCTCTTGAATGTTCCGGCGGAGAAAAGGCAAGAGCTGTATTTGCCAGAGGAATCGTCATGAAACCTCAACTCATTTTGGCTGATGAACCTACGGCATCCCTGGATGTGGAGAACAGAGAAAGAATTGTTGCCTTGCTTTTTAACATGAACAAAGAGTTTAACACCACCATCATTACTGTAACTCATGATTTGGAAATAGCCAATCGTCATGATAGAGTAATACATCTTGAAAGGAGTAAATAAAATGGGATTTTTTGCGATGATCGCGTCAATGCTGCTGGGGATATTGTTTGTTGCAATCGGGATTTCCCGCAGAAAGCAAAAGGGGTGGCCTATCATCCTTATCGCACTCGGAATTGTGTTTGTCCTCATTGCGGTTTATTTGGGATGGCCTAAATAGAAGTCAATAAAAGCCAAGTCTGCCCAGCGGCAGAAAAGGAAAAAACGCTGCTGGGCAGGCCGATTCCTCATGTCCAAACGCTCTTTCCAGCGGCGGTTTTGATTATTCAAAGCCGCCGTTTTTATATCCACCGGCGGCACATAGGAGGACGCCGCCATGCGATTACAGATAGATAGGCACATGTCAAAAAAAGCCTGATCCCCGTAGCGGCGACTTCTACCCAGGGGTGCGAAAACAGTCGTTTCCAGCCTGTCCATACTGCCACCCCCCAGCGCCCGAATAGCCTTGTGCTGTTCGGACGCTTTTCTATGTCCGGGCCAGCGACACCGGCCCCACTGTCGCTCCCCGCCCCCTTCGTTCAGCCCCCAAAAATCTGAACGGAGGAAAGGACGATGGAAATTACCATCAAAATCAATGGGCGGTTTGTTTCCGTTGAGGTCAGCGCCGAGGTTGCCGACTATCTGGAACAGACCAGGCGGAACAATCGGAAGCTCTACCGGGAGCGTCAGCGGCATTGGGACGGGCGCGAGTGTGACGAGTACATAATCAGCACCGAGGGCCGCTTACCCCATTGCGCTACTCCGGAGGAACTGATCTGCCAGCGGGAAACACTGGATGAAATTCTGGCAGTGCTGGCCCTCTGCACTCTCACCCAGCGGGAGCGGTTTTTGCTCTACGCCCTGCATGATTTCAGCTATGCGGATATTGCCGAGATGTGCGGCTGTACCAAAGTCGCAGTCCATTACAGCATTGAAGCTGTCCGCAAAAAGTTTTTGAAATTTTTCAGAAACCTACTTAACGATTGACCCCCTAAGTGGCTATCAGGTGAGGGGAATTAGCTCCATCACCGGGAGGGACAAGCAGTTTCGGCTGCTTGTCCCTCCTGTCATTTAGGAGGTCAAAATGAAAATCATCAACCTACGGCTCCATTACCCCCACTGTCAGCAGGACAAGCTGGTGGAGGTCAGCGAGGAAGTCTTTGACGTGCTGTGCCAGTCCGTCAGGGAAATGCGGAACTATGAGCGCCGCAAGCGGTATCATCGAGCGTTCTACTCGCTGGACGCTTTCGACTGGACGGAGAACTATGTCCTGGAACACAGTCCGTCCCCGGAGCAGCTTATCATGCTGGTGGAGGAACAGGCCGAGCGTGACCGGCTGGCCGCTGCCTTGCGGGAGGCCCTGACCTACGCCACCCCTACCCAGGCCCGCCGCATCCGCGCCTACTATCTGGGCGGGCTGACCCAGCAGCAGATCGCAGACCGTGAGTGCGTCCACAACAGCAAGCGGGATTGGGCCCGGAAAAAGAGGGCTGCTGGGGAAGGAAACCATCGCGACCCAAAACCACAGCCAGAGCAAGGGGCGCAACGGCTCCTACAGTGTCAGTGTCCAGCAGGCGGGCCGGGAATTGCTCACCCCCGATGAGGTCCGGGCCCTGGACAACCGCTATGCCATTCTGTTCATCCGGGGCGCGAAGCCGGTCATGGATTTGAAATACGATTTGATGAAGCACCCCGCCATCGGCCACACCGTGGACGGCGGCGGACCGCCCTACATTCACCACCAGAAGAAACCAGAAACCTGGCTCTCCGGCGCGGCGCTGTTCGCTCCGGAGGCCAACACTGAAAAGGAGGAAACCGAACATGAACCATCTGAAGAACAATAAGCTCCAGCGCCGGGCCAAGCGGCTGTACACCCTGAATAGTTTGTGGCATCTTACCATAGGTAAGCACGCTTTGCAACGGTTTGTCTGCCGATTAACTGGCTTTTCAAAAATCAATTATTGTGCCTCGTCTGGCTCTACAACAAGGTCACGCACATCTTGGTTTTTCTTGTTCAAGCGGCCTGTCTTTTCTGCCCGATAACCAAAGGGTACAGGGCCTCCGGTGTAGCACCCTTCGGTGTATCGTCGGAGTTGAGCGTAGGCATGACTGGCAATCGCAGAGAGGGGGGGCTTCCCCGAAATGCACATATCCGCGCCGAGCCGCCCCAGGCCACCCTTTTTGTCAAAGGGGCTGAGTTCCAGATCCTCCAGCTCCACGCTTCACCTTGTCTGGCTGCTTAATGGCGTAGCAGTCCCACAACCTGTCCACTTTGGCTTGAAGTTCTTTCCACTCGGCGGGCGTCATCTGCGCGTTGAGTAGGTGACTTTTTTGCAGAATTCATTGCCCTTGCCAAACTTCTCCCGGACGATCTGGATAATATCGTCCGCGTGGCTGTCGATCTTGGCGAAGATCAACGTCTTGGGCACCTCGCTCCGCCTCGGGAACAGAACCGTGTTTGAATGTGCGGATCTGGCTGGGATTGACGATGTCCCGATCCAACTGCGTGGGGGCATAGTTCACATCCCCATCCAATTGCTTCCAGCGTTTGGCTCGAGAGAGCCGGTTGCGGCACTCAATCACCTGCTTCATCAGATTGGCGCCGTGTTTGCCCACCTGGGTCTTGATGAGGAAAATATCCTCGCCCACGTTCACACCGTCAATGATGGCCTGCTCCCGGGAGTATTCGCTGACCTCATTTTCGTTGAAAAAGGCGAAGGTGGGCTTGTCCGGGGTAGCGGTCAAGCCCACGATAAAGGCGTCGAAATACTCCAGCACCTGGATCCAGACGTTGTAAATGGAGCGGTGGCATTCATCCACGATTCACCCACTTGAAGGTGCTGTTTGCGTAGCGGACAGACTGCTCCTCCACGGTGGCGATGTTCTAGCCGCTTTCGGAACGCTTCGCCTCGGCAACACCCACGGGAGTCCCATTGATAAACAGGGCATAGTCCACCTCGCCCGTGCTGGTGGGGAACTCCCGCACGGCGACGCCCAAGGCGGCGGATCGGTTCAGTTCGTTTAAATCCTGCACAACCCAGCTGGACTGTATCAGCTTTTGATCTATCACAAGGCGCGCTTTTTCCTCGGGCGACATGGCGATCTCTCCCCACATTTTGACGGGTTATCCTAATTATAACCTATCGATTTCCTGATTTTAAGGCGGTTTGTACCTGTTGCCGACTGAGGAGCGGTATTGCATGGGTACTGCTTGTATTTTGCATTCCGCTGTGGTACACTAAATTCAAACCGATAGAGAATTCCAGGGAAGGAGGATGCCATATGCGGACAAATCAGGAAGTGCGAAAAATTATTGAAGAGTTGTGTAACAATATGACGTTTTTGTTTCCTCAAAACAAAATCGAGGCTATCCTGTTTGGCTCCTATACCCGAGGCGATGCGGAGCCGGGGTCAGATATTGATGTGTTGATTCTTGTAGACGCGTCCCGCCAGGACATATCTTCGCGGAATTGGCAGGTGGGGGATCTGGCCGCTGAGCTTTTGCTGGACCACGGAGTCGTGGTGTCCCCAATCGTAGAAAACCGGGACTATTTCAACAAGAACGTAGAGGACCACAAAAAGCGCTCGGCAGTCATTGCCCGTTTCACGCTGAATTACCTGAAACCTGAAATACTGCCAAGAGAATACAGCAAGCTGATTTCCAATGCCTCACTGATTCGGAACCGCAGTGACTATGAAGACTTCTATATCTGTTCGGTCTCGGATACGAATGCGTTGTTTTCCGGCGCGGAGTCTTTCTGTGCGGAAGTGGAAAAATACTTGGCTCCAAGAGTTTTGTCCGCCTTTCCCACTTTTCCACCGTGATGAACGGTCATAAGGTTCCCTCCTATCTCATTTTCTTAATAATAAGTTGTTATGCAGTCTCAATAACGCGATAACCATAGACAGCCTCATCAAGCGCATCGTCATCCATACACCCACTTGCAAGTTATAATACCGGGGTATACGATTGTGGTATTCAATCAATGCATCCGGATTTTCACGCGTGTATTCAATAACCTTGTCATACTCCCAGTGCTCCGAATCGCGCTCCATATTCTTCCATATATCTTTCTTGCTTAAGTCATCGTATCCAGAGTCCTTTCTCATCTGCTCATAATGACTCTACATAAATACTGGTGTGCGTTAAAAAGGAATCCCGTTTGCCGGTGCGTATAAGCCGTTTAAGCTATCCCGCATACCAGCAGGGGTTTTCCCCTCCCATTATGGCCGTTACCATATCCCAGTTTAGTATCATTAATCTCGTGTGCCTCATTAAAAATAGTCGTAGTACCTCGTTGTTTTCCTTAGGCGAAGAGTCTGATGGTACGATTCGTTTGTTAGATTTGCTTGAAGTTTTGCTTTCAACTTTGCCCAATATGGTATATGTAATCGATGAAGTCAGTCGATGCTTGCATCCCCTGTTAACCAAGCAATTTGTGCAGAATTTTCTTTCGCTTGCAGCAGCGCGGAATGTTCAACTGATTGTAACCACACACGGAGCAAATCTCATGAATTTAGATTTACTGAGACAAGATGAAATCGGATTCGTTGGGAAACAAGAAGATGATGGAACATCTGTGATCTATGGCCTTGAAGAATTTGGAGCACGTTTTGACAAGCGTATTCGAAAGGCCTGCCTTGAAGGGCAATATAACGCAGTGCCAAAGTTTGGTAAGGACGGCTGACGCATCGTTTTAACTGGGAGCCCCAAATTTTCAGGGAGGCGTTTTTTGATGGAGACAAACAAATACCGCACCTCGGGTATCGTGGACGAGTCCACGCTCCGAGAAATCAGTGGGCTCGTCATATGGCCCAAGCGCATGTGGGTCAGAAGGATCATCACGGTTATCGTCGCCATTCTGGCGCTGCTCATGTTCATCGCCCGAAATTACGCTTATTTCGTTATTCTTGCGGCCTGGATCTTCCTCTTGGTCTGGCTGCCCAGGAAGGTGCGCAAAACTAACTTGGACGGCGCCGTCAAGCGACTGCATGAGTCCTATCCCTCCGGCTCTATGCAGATAGAAACCTGGTTCACCGAGGAAGGCGCCGCCATGCACAACCTGACGAACGGCGCTCAACTGGTCCTTCCTTACGGGAGCATCCAGCTGGTGAAGGAGACTGAGCGCTATTTCTATCTGCTCACTAAAGCCAATCAATTTACCCTGGTGTTCAAAAATATGCTGACTCCGGAGCAGAAGCAGAGCTTCCTGCCCTTTTTGCAGAAAAAATATCCCCAGATAAAGGTGGTCAAATAAATGAATTACGCGGCGATCAAATGGGCGGACGTGGCCAACGGCCCCGGTGTGCGGGTGTCCCTGTTCGTGTCCGGGTGCACCCACCGCTGTCCCGGGTGCTTCAATGAGGAGGCCCAGGACTTCGGCTACGGCCAGCCCTTCACCCAGGCGGAAGAGGACAAAATTGTCGAGGCATTGGCCCCCGCCCACATCAAGGGCCTGTCCCTGCTGGGCGGCGAGCCCTTCGAGCCGGACAACCAGCTGGCCCTGCTTCCCTTCCTGCGGCGGGTAAAAGAAACGTATCCGCAGAAGGAAATTTGGTGCTATTCTGGGTATACTCTGGATGAGGAGCTTTGGAAGGACAGCCGAGCCCGGTGCCAGTACACCGATGAGATGCTGGCTCTCATCGACATCTTGGTTGACGGCCCCTTTGTGGAGGCGCAAAAGGACCTGAACTTGCGCTTCCGCGGCTCCTCTAACCAGCGAATTTTGGACGTTCCGGCCAGCTTGGAGGCTCATACGCCCATCCTCTGGACCGGAGAAATGAAAATACAACCCATTACCGAGTAAATAAGGAGGCCCTGTTATGACCGCTCCTGTCTCTGTCAAGCTGCTGGACCCCCGGGCTAAGCTGCCCGCCTACGGCTCTCCAGACGCCGCCGGGGCCGACCTGTACGCCCTCACCGGAGGACCGGTGACCATCGCCCCAGGACAGACGGTGCTCATTCACACTGGAATCGCGCTGGCTATCCCCCAGGGATATGTGGGGCTGGTGTACGCCCGGTCCGGGCTGGCCACCAAGGAGGGTCTCGCCCCCGCCAACAAGGTGGGCGTCATCGATGCGGACTACCGCGGGGAGCTGATGGTGTCCCTCTACAACCAGAGCAAGGCAAACCGCATTGTGGAGGACGGGGAGCGTATCGCTCAGCTGGTGATCGCCCCATACCTTACGGCACAGTTCCAGCCAGCCGAGGAGCTGGAGAACACCCAGCGGGGAAGCGGCGGCTTCGGCTCTACCGGAAGCAGGTAACAGACAAAAAAGCATCGGCTCCATAGGAGCCGATGCTTTTTGCTTGTTTTTTAATGGCAGTGGGAACGACCGTGACAGCCGCCCCGGCGGCTGTAGCCGCCGCTGGAATAGCGTGAGCTGGTCCGGAACCGGCTGTAACCGCAGTGGTCGCACAGGCCGTCTCCGTCCGCGTCCACAAACCAGACCTGGGCGCCGCACACATCACACAGACCATCCTGGTTTCTATCTGTGCAGCGCACACATTCCCCGTGGGGGTGGGCGCAGGTCCAGTGGCGGACACAGTGCGCCTGGGCGCCGATGGTGCCCAGAGAAAGCGATAACACCGCCGCCAGCGCTCCAGCCAGAAATTTGTGCTTCATGATACATTCCCTCCTAAATCTCAAACCACGCCTGGGTGGGATCAGTCCTCGGTCTTGTCCTCGACGGGAGTCTCCTCCGCAGGGGTTTCCTCGGCGGCGGGCTCACCGCAGCCACAGCAGCAGGACTCGGTCTCCTCCGAGGCCTCCTCCACCTCCACAGCCTCGATCTCCTCGTCGGTGATCTGGCCGGCGGCTTTGATGTCGGCGATGCGCTCGTTGTTGTAGGAGATGCGGGCCATCGCGTCGGTGATGCGCTGGCAGGCGTCGGCGTAGGCCGCCTCGGGAGCGGAGCCCCGCTCGGCGTAGTACAGCTTGCCCAGCTCGGAGTAGGCCTTGCGGATGGCCTCCTGCTCGGCGGAGTTATTCACCTTCAGCTTGCCGATCTCAGTAAGCTCTTTGGCCTTGGTTGCGCCGGTGTCCGCCAACTCCTTGGCTTTGGCGATGCCGGTCTCGGTGATCTCCTTCACACGGATCACACCGGTCTGGGCCGCGACCACAGCCTTGTCTTTCAGGCTCTCAAAATCAATGCTCATGGGTATTACCTCCTTTGAAAAATGTGGGCCGCCCAGCGGCGGCGTCCAACCCGCCGCTTCATTTCCACTAAGGCTATTTTATGCGTTCCAGGCGGAAATTGCAAGGGGATTTGCCCATTATTTAGAAAGGTTTAATACTTTGTCAAAAAGACCGCGCAGCTTATTGCTGGTCCCCGCTGTGCTCCTCGTCCAGCAGCTGCTGGATGATAAACCGGGGACGGCCCTTACTCTCCAGGTACAGCTTGCCCATGTACTCGCCGATGACGCCAAGGGACAGCAGGATCAGCCCCCCGATGAGCCACACTGAGCAGGCCAGGCTGGCCCAGCCGGTGACAGTGTTTCCCGTGGCCCAGCGCACCACGTTGTAGGCGATCATAATGAGCGAGACGAAAAACACCAGGAAGCCCAGGCCGGTAATCAACCGCAGGGGCTTCACCGACAGGGAGGTGACTCCCTCCAGGGCAAAGGAGATCATTTTTTTCAAGGGGTACTTGCTCTCCCCGGCGAAGCGCTCGCCCCGTTCGTACTCCACTGTGTCGGTGGGGTAGCCGATCATGGGCACAATGCCCCGGAGAAACAGATTGACCTCTTGAAATTGGGCCAGGCCCTCCAGAGCCCGCCTGGACATGAGGCGGTAGTCGGCGTGGTTGAACACCGTCTCCGCCCCCAGCAGGTCCATCATGCGGTAGAAGGCCTCGGCGGTGGTGCGCTTGAAGAAGGTGTCCGTCTTCCGGGAGGAACGCACGCCGTAAACGATGTCCGCCCCGGCCAGGTACTTGTCCACCATGGCGTCCGCCGCGTCCACGTCATCCTGAAGGTCGGCGTCCATGGAGATCACCATATCCGCCTTATCCTTGGCGGTCATGAGCCCCGCCAGCAGGGCGTTTTGATGACCCCGGTTTCGGGACAGGTCCGCGCCGCACAGCAGGGGGTTCTCTTTGTGCAGGCGGGTGATGACCTCCCAGGTCCTGTCCTTGGAACCGTCGTTGACAAACAGCGCCCGGCTCTGGGGGCTAATCTTCCCAGCGGTCATAAGGGCTTTCAGCTTTTCCCCCAACCGCCGGGCGGTCTCAGGGAGCACCTCTTCCTCGTTATAGCATGGGACCACGATATACAGGGTATTGCCGCGCATGGCATAACCTCCCAAAGCCGATGGGCTTTTCCTTGGTTTTTGTTGGCAGTGTCTGATTATAGTACCAAAAAAATGCCTGTCCGTCAAGGGAGCAAGCTCTATACATAGAACCGCCAGGGAAAGTCAATGGCCTCCTCGGCGTAGTCGATGCCGATGCGCTTGCCCGCCTTGATGTCCGGCGGCTCCAGGTCCCCGGCGGGGGTATCCAGCCCCAGCTCCTCCAGGCGCTCGCACAAAAACAGCTCCTTGGACCCATGGGGCAGGCCGTTGAGCCGCCGGTCAATGTTCATCCCCGCGCACAGCTTGCCCGGACCGTTGAGAAAATTCTTTTTTTGGTACGCCGTCATATCCCCATACTTGCAATGGAAGCGGTTTTCTGCTATGATATCTGGGTTGTGTCTGGCAGACAGCCCCCGGACAAGCACCGCCGCCGGTTCCCCCTCGGCCTCAGTGACAAAGTTGAGGCAGCAGTGCATCCCGTAAATTAGGTATACATAAGCCGTTCCCGGCGGGGCGTAGAGGGTGCGGGTCCGCTCTGTTTTCCGGTAGTTATAGGCGTGGCACGCCTTGTCCATCCGGCCGATATACGCCTCCGTCTCAGTGACGCGGGCGGCCAGCGTAATACCATCATACTGCCGCACCAGGTATTTGCCCACCAGGGCACGGGCAATTTCTACCGTATCGCCGTCAAAAAATGTCTGAGGAAGCATTTCCCCGCCCCTTTCCCGTTTGCTTCCCATAGGATATCACACTTTTACATTTTTGAAAACCCGGAGTTGAACACCCATGAGCGAAACCGTTCTGAAAAAACTTTCCAAACCCATGATCGTCTTGGCCACGCTCATCTGGGGGTCCACCTTCTTTATTTTAAAAGACACGCTGGACGACGTAGATTTAATGTTCCTGCTGGCCTTCCGCTTCACTCTAGCGGCGGGCATCCTGGCCTTGGTATTCTGGAACCACTGGAAGGTCATGGACCTGCGCTACCTCTGGCAGGGAACGATGCTGGGGGTACTCCTTGCCGCCGCCTATACAGTGCAGAACTATGGCCTGATGGACACCACCCCGGGCAAAAACGCCTTCTTCACCGCCGTTTACTGCGTGATCGTCCCTTTCCTGTATTGGGCTGTGGACAAGCTCCGCCCCAACCGCTGGAACGTCCTGGCCGCGCTGTTGTGCGTGGCGGGCATCGGTTTTGTCTCCTGGGATGGCGGTCTGTCCCTGACGGTTGGCGATCTGCTCACCCTGCTGTCGGGCTTCATCTACGCCTGCCACATCCTGGCCGTGGCCAAGTTCTCACAGGGCCGGGATATCTTCATCCTCACCGTGCTGCAATTCGCTACCACCGGCCTGTGCTGCTGGGTCAGCACTATTTTTATCACCCACGGCATTCCTGTGGGCGGCCTGCCCCAGCGCGCCTGGTGGGTACTGTTCTACCTAGCGATTGCCGCTACTGCCGTCGCCCTGCTGTTCCAGAACATCGGGCAGAAGTACACGGATCCGTCCTCCGCCGCCCTTTTGCTGAGCCTGGAGGCCCCATTTGGCGTGGCCTTCTCGGTGTTGTTCGCGTCGGAGCAGCCTTCTTCGCTGATGTACCTGGGCTTCTTCCTCATTTTCTTGGCCGTCGTCTGCTCAGAGACACAATTCAAATTCCTGCGCAGGAAGTAAGAGCGTTCCTTTTTTTCTTTGCAACGAAAAAAAGGAAGCGAAAAAAGAAACTTTTAGACTGCTTCCGGTAGAAATAGTCTAAAAGTTCTTTTCGGTTCCTTTTCTTTCAAGAAAAGGAGCAAATCAAATGCCCTTGACCGCTCAAACGCGCTTTTCCAGCCAGGCCAGCACGTCAGCGTAGACCTCGCCTTTGTTGATCTCGTTGAGCATCTCGTGCCGCCCGCCGGGATAGAGCTTCATGGTCAGGTCGATGGTGCCGTGGTCCTTAAAGAACCCGTACACCTTCCGGACACCCGCCCCATTGGCCCCCACTGGATCATGGTCGCCGGAGAGCAGGTAGACCGGCGTGCCCGGGTCCATCTGGGACAGTGCCTCCTCGCTGGAAATGTACTGCAATCCGCACATCATCTCCCGGAACATCCCGGCGGTGGGCATAAAGGTACAGAACGGGTCTTTCAGATAGGCGTCCACCACCGCCTCGTCCCGGCAGATCCAGTCTGCCGTGGTTCGGGTGGGCTTGAACTGGTCGTTGTACGCCCCCAGGGACAGCTTGTTAATCAGGGGACTCACCGTTTCCGGCCCCCGCGCGGCACAGATGGCGGAGGCTACCGCCTTCCCCGCCGCCACCAGGGCAGGCTTCTCCTGGCCAGTGCCGGACAGGATACAGCCGTCCACCGTACCAGGGTAAGCGCACAGGTAGGTCCGGGCCAGGAAGGAACCCATGGAGTGACCCAGCAGAAAATACGGGATATTGGGGTACTTCTCCCCCATCAGCACCCGCAGCTTGCGCACGTCGGAGGTCACCAGGGTCCATCCGTCCTTTTTGCCAAAATAGCCATATTTACCGTCGTCCACTGTCTTGCCGTGGCCCAGATGGTCCTCGCCGCACACCACAAAGCCGTGGTCCGCCAGATAGCGGGCAAAGCGGTCGTACCGCCCCGCATACTCCGCCACGCCGTGGACGATCTGCACCACCGCTCTGGGCTCACCCTCCGGAGTCCACAAGCTCACATTACACTGATGGATGCCGTCCTTGGAGGAAAAGGTAAATTCCGTAAAATTCGTCATATATTGTTCACCCTATCCTTCTGCTGATATGATATAATTAGTTTAATATGCCCCGCCCTGTTTGTCAATTTACAAATCGTCCGGGACGCACAAAAGGAGAAGCAACATGAAAAAATACCTGTCCCGCTTCATCGCCGCCCTGCTGGCGCTGTCCCTGCTGTCCGCTCCCGCCTCCGCTCTCACGGTGGACCAGGCGCTGGAGCTGCTGGAGGATAACTACTACTTCGGCCTCCCTGATGAGGCCTATCAGGCCCAGACCCTGGAGGAGCTTTTCGGCCTGTTGACCGACCCCTATACCCAGTACATGACCGAGGAGCAGTACGCCGCCTTCCTGGATCTGGTGGAGAACACCGTGGACATGGTGGGCATCGGCGTGGAAATCGACTACACTGAGGACGGCTTCCTGGTTCAGAAGGTCCTGTCCGGCGGCGCCGCGCTGGAGGCGGGGCTCCAGACCGGGGATCTTATCGTGGCCGTAGACGGCGTCCCCTGCACCCCCGCCGGGGAGGAGCACCGCCAGCTCATGCTGGGCGAGGCGGGAGCCAAGGTTACCGTCACCGTCCTGCGGGACGGGCAGACCAAGGACTATACCCTGACCCGCCGTGCTGTGTACATCCCCAACACCGAGATCTCCCTGCTGGAGGGCGGCGTGGGCTATGTGGACTGCAACAGCTTTGGCGCCGACACCGACGAGCTGCTGGCTGCCGGTCTGAAGCAGTATGACAGCCAGGTGGACTGCTGGATCATCGACCTGCGGGACAACGCGGGCGGTTATGTGGACTCCGCGCTGGAGATGATCGCCGCGTTGAACGGCCCCGGCAATTACCTCTATTTTGAGGAGACTGACGGCCAGGTGGCCGGGTACACCTGCCGCTCCTCCTCCATCACCCGTAAGCCGCTGATCCTGCTGGTGAACGATGAGAGCGCCAGCGCCTCTGAGCTGCTGGCCTCCGGCGTGCGGGACACGAACCGGGGCATCGTCATCGGCAGCCGCACCTTCGGCAAGGGCATTGCCCAGAGCGTCTTTGACGAGAGCACCGACCCGGCGTATTTCGACGGCGACTGTTTGAAAATCACCACCGCCCGGTTCTATTCCGCCGGAGGTGCCACCACCGACAAAATCGGCGTCATCCCCACCCTGCTGGTGGACGACGGCTACACGGAGGCAGTGGCCGCGGCCTTGTGCGGCGGCGGCCCCGATACCTCCAATCTGTGCGTCATCCCCGGCGCCAAGCCCTTCTATGTGGACCCGGAGACCCCGGACGAGGTGCTGTCCATACTGCTGGAGGCCCTGCCCCCCCAGACCCCGCTGTTCTACAGCGGCGGCCCCGGCCAAAACTATGACCCCTGCACCCCCGCCCAGGCGGCGGAGCGGTTGGGTATCAAATTTGACAGCCGTTGGTTCACCGATACCGCCGATAGTCCCTATTCCGACGCCATCGACGCCATGGGCACCTATCGCCTGCTCAACGGCACCGCCCCCGGTATTTTCAGCCCCAAGGACCAGCTCACACGTGCTCAGCTGTGCGTCATGCTGGCCCGTGTACTCAACGTAACCTCCTCCGGCGCAAACTGGTTCTCCGATATCCCTGCCAACGCCTGGTGTGCCGGCGGCGTCAATGCCATGGCGGAGCTGGGCCTGGTCAACGGCGTGGGCGGCGGACGGTTCAACCCCGAGGGCGCCCTCACCAACGAGGAATTTCTCACTATCATGGGCCGGGTGGCCCGGTACCTCAATTTCGCCCTGGACAGCTACGGCGAGTCGGTGGACGACCCGGACACCACCCTGCCCCTGGGTATGAAGCTGGGCCTATCCACCTTCGCGGACTGGGCCCGCAGCAGCGTGGCCGTGCTGACTTGGGGTCTGGAGGATGCCGCGGGCGGTCACGGCACCATGCTGTATACCTCGCTGAAGAACATCATCCCCTCCGCCCCCATCCTCCGGGAGGAGGCTGCCGCCGGAATGTACAAGGTGCTGGCCGGGCTGAGCATCCTTCCCCTCTAAAGGTTCTAGCGACAGCCAAGGCCCACGGTCTTGGCTGTCCCCACTCTATTCAAAAGGAGGAGCGCCCTATGAGCACTCTACTCCATATCTGCTGTGCCCCCTGCTCTGTTGCCTGCATCAAGATGCTGCGGGAGGAGGGGGCGGAGCCCGTCGGCTTCTGGTACAATCCCAATATTCACCCCTTCCTGGAGTACAAGGCCCGGCGGGACACCCTGCGGCAATACGCCCAGGACATCGGGCTGGACCTGCGGGAGGAGGATTTCTACGGCCTGCGGCAGTTCACCGCCGCCGTGGCCCAGGACAGCGGCCACCGATGTGGATATTGCTATACCTGCCGTATGGAGCGCACCGCACAGCACGCCGCCGAGAACGGATTCACCCAGTTCTCCACCACCCTGCTGGTATCCCCCTATCAGAACCGGGATCTGATCTGCGCCACCGGGGCCAAGATGGGGGAAAAGTACGGCGTTGAGTTCGTGCCCTACGACTTCCGGCCCCGCTTCCAGGAGGGCCAGGAGGAGGCCCGGACCCTGGGGCTGTATATGCAAAAGTACTGCGGCTGTGTGTACAGCGAGGAGGACCGCTTCTCCAACCGCCGAAAGAAGGAGCTCCACAAGCTGCATAAGGCACAAGCGAGGGGGAACACCCAGTGTTGAAAGAGGGCAGGATATACCCCGCTGTCATCGACAGCTATGCCAGCGGCGGCGAGGGCGTGGCCCGCATCGAGGGCATGGCGGTGTTTGTCAAAGGGGCGCTCCGGGGAGAGCGGGCCGACGTTTTCATCGAGCACATCGGCCACAGCGCCGCCTGGGGGCACATCGAAAAATTGACGGAGCCCTCCCTTACCCGAATCCAGCCGGACTGCCCCTATTATGGGAGCTGTGGTGGCTGTCAGTTTCGACACATGGCTTATGAGGAGGAATTGGGGGCCAAGCGCCAGCGGGTAGAGGACGCGCTCCGGCGCATTGGCGGGGCCGACCTCCCTGTTTCTGTTATCCACGGAGCAAAAAATACCTATCGTTATCGAAATAAGGTTCAATTTCCAGTGTCAAATAGCGCCGTCGGCTACTATCAGGGTCGCACCCATAAGGTGGTGGACATCTCCGACTGCCTGCTCCAGCCGGAGCTTGATACCGTCTGCCGCACCGCTGTGAAGGAGTGGATGGGGCGATCCCACGTCTCTGCCTATGATGAGGGGACGGGCAAAGGGTTGGTGAGGCACCTGTTTTTGCGCACCAACTCTGCCGGAGAAGTGCTGTGCTGTGTTGTGGTCAACGGAACGTCGCTCCCCCACGAGGATGAGCTTGTCACCGCTCTTCGGACCGCCGCACCCACTTTGGCGGGGGTGGTGCTGTCGGTGAACACCCGGAAAACCAACGTGATTTTGGGGAACGAGTACCGCACCCTCTGGGGCCGGGACTGGCTGGAGGAGACCCTTTGCGGCCATATCTTCCGTCTGTCGGCGCCCTCCTTCTTTCAGGTCAACCGGGAGCAGACGGAGGTGCTCTACCGTCGGGCGCTGGAATTTGCCGCCCTCACGGGTACGGAGACCGTCGTTGAGCTGTATTGCGGCATTGGCGCCATCAGCCTGACCCTGTCAGAACAGGCGAAGCAGGTCATCGGTGTAGAGGTGGTCCCCCAAGCGGTGGCTGACGCGAGGGAGAACGCAAAACGCAACGGGCTGGAGGGCAGAGCCCGCTTTGAATGCGGTGACGCCGGCGGCCTGGCCGCTCAGCTGGCGGCAGAGGGCATCCGCCCCGACGTGGTGGTGGTGGACCCGCCCCGGAAAGGACTGGCTTCTGAAGTGGTTGATACCATCGCCCGAATGGCCCCCAATCGGATCGTGTATGTCTCCTGTGATCCCGCCACATTGGCGCGGGATATCAAGCGCTTCGCTCCAATGGGCTACGAGCCGGTCAAAGCGGAGGCTGTTGACCTTTTCCCCCGCACAGCCCATGTGGAGACTATTGTGTTGCTACAAAGAGGAAACTCGTAGAAATCCTGCGTTTCCAGCACTTTGCCCGACATGAGGAACAAGGGGTACACGGTGATGTCAAACCATCACCTGCGGCACAAAGACCTGTCCCTGAAAGCCAAGGGCCTGCTGTCGCAAATGTTGTCACTCCCGGAAGATTGGGATTACATGTTAAAGGGCCTTGCCCTTATCAATCGGGAGAAGATCGACGCCATCCGGCAGGTTATCCGGGAGTTAGGCCGTGTTCACATAAGAGCATCCACAACAAGAGCAAAATAGACAAAAGTCA
>CAJUQN010000047.1 GCA_910588625.1 uncultured Oscillospiraceae bacterium | reverse complement strand
TACTGGTCTTATTGAGTGCCAGCCCCCCTTGCCAACGATTTTGTTACACATACATTGTGACATTTACAATTGACAATCTTCCAAGCGCATAATAAAATATGTAAGAAGCTATTAAAGACGGAGCACGGCGAAGCGGCATCAGCACAATAGTAAACTATGCCCAGAAAAGGGACTGGGAAACAACCGTGATCGACCCTATACCCGGCATATCACCCATGAAGGTCCAGCCTCAGGTTTGAAGCCGTGAGGGGGGCTGAATTCTTCCTTTGTTGACTGCTTGCATTTTCAAGAAAAACGGAGTATCATTGCCTATCATAAAATATGGAAGGAGCGTTCAGGTTGAGCATGAGCACAGCAGAAGTTTCGGAAAAGCAAAGTCTGATGGAGCGAATCGCGGCTTTTATTGTGGATAAACGCAAAGCCTTTTACCTGATGTACATCGGAGTTGCTATTTTCTGCGTCTTTTCCAGCGGCTGGGTGGCGGTGAATGACGATCTGACCAGCTACTTGTCTGACACCACCGAGACCCGGCAAGGGTTGACCGTGATGGACGAGGAGTTTGTCACCTTCGGCACCAGCCGCATTATGGTGGACAATATCTCCTATCGCCAGGCTGAGGGTTTGGCGGAACAGATGGAGACGATGGAAGGAGTAAAGTCAGTGGAGTTTGACGGCTCCAGGGACCACTACACCAACGGCTCCGCCCTGTTTTCCATCACCTATGACGGGACTGCCACGGACCCGGTGAGTCTGAAGGGGTTGGAGGGTGTCAAGGCCCTTCTGGATGGGTATGACGTCTATATCACCGGCGACACCGGCGACTCCGCCTCTGAAAATCTGAACGCCGAGATGCAGGTCGTCATGCTGATCGCTGTGGCCATTATCCTGGTGGTGCTTCTGTTCACTTCGCACACCTACATGGAAATCCCGGTGCTGCTCATGACCTTTGGCATGGCGGCGCTGATGAACAAGGGCACCAACTTCCTCTTTGGCGAAATATCTTTTGTCTCCAACTCGGTGGCGGTGGTGCTCCAGCTGGCTTTGGCCATTGACTACGCGATTATTCTCTGCCACCGGTATACCGAGGAGCGGGAGCAGCTGGAGGCTCGGGAAGCGGTGGTAGCCGCCCTGAGCAAGGCCATTCCGGAGATTGCCGGCTCCTCTATGACCACCCTGTCCGGCCTGGGGGCCATGTGCTTTATGCAGTTCGGCATCGGCAAGGATCTGGGCTTTGTGCTGATGAAGTCCATTGTGCTCAGTCTGCTGGCCGTATTTACCCTGATGCCCGGGTTGCTGCTCAGCTTCAGCGGCCTGATCGACCGCACCCACCATCGGAATTTTGTGCCCAAAATCACCGCTTGGGGCCAGCTGGCGGTGAAAACCCGGTTTATCATGCCGCCTCTGTTTGTGGTGCTTCTGATCGGCGGTTTTGTGTTCGCCAACCGCTGCCCCTACGCCTACGGGCAGACCGAGCTGACCACCTTTCGACAGAGCGACGCCCAGATCGCCCAGCAGCGGGTGAACGACACCTTTGGCCGGGTGAACACCTTGGCGGTTATTGTCCCCAAGGGGGACTATGAGCAGGAGGGCCGTCTGCTCCGGGAACTGGACCGCCTGCCTGAGACGGACTCCGTGCTGGGTCTGGCCAACGTGGACGCCATGGACGGCTATGTCCTCACCGACCGGCTGACCCCCCGGCAGTTCGCCGAGCTGACCGATCTGGACATTGAGGTGGCCCGGCTGCTCTACTCCGCCTACGCCGTGGACCAGGAGGACTACGGACAGGTGGTCTCCGGCCTGGACAGCTACGGCGTACCCCTGATCGACATGTTCCTGTATGTCTATGACATGATGGAAGACGGCTACGTCTCCCTGGACGCGGACATGACCGAGACCATTGAGGACCTCCACGTCCAGCTTACCGACGCCCAGCTGCAATTAAAGGGGGAGAATTACAGCCGTCTGGTCTTACAGCTCGACCTGCCCGAGGAGGGGGAGGAGACGTTCACCTTCCTGGACACCCTGCATGAGGTGGTAGCCCGGTATTATCCGGAAAATTCCCTCCTGGTGGGCAACTCTACCAGCGATTTCGACCTGTCCGCCTCCTTCGGCAACGACAACATGCTCATCAGCATTTTGACCATCGTATTCGTCATCCTGGTGCTGGTGTTCACCTTCAAATCCGCCGGGCTGCCGGTGCTGCTGATCCTGGTCATCCAGGGCAGCGTCTGGATCAACTTTTCCTTCCCCTACTTACAGGATGAACCCTTGTTCTTCCTCAGCTATCTGGTGGTCAGCTCCATCCAGATGGGCGCAAATATCGACTACGCCATCGTGATTGCCAACCGCTATGTGGAGCTGAAGCAGACCATGTCCCTCAAGGACGCGGTCATCGAGTCGCTGAATGAGGCTTTCCCCACCATTATTACCTCGGGTACCATCCTGGCCTCCGCCGGCGTGGCCATCGGCCTGCTGTCCACCACAGCCTCCATCGCCTCCATCGGCGTGTGTCTGGGCCGGGGCACGCTGATCTCCATCTTCCTGGTGATGGGCATCCTGCCCCAGATTCTGCTGCTGGGCGACACGATCATTGAAAAGACTGCCTTTACCCTGAAGGCCCGGCATCCCATTCAGGCCCACGCCGGTGCGCTGCGTGTAGACGGCCACGTCCGGGGCTACATTTCCGGCATGGTGGACGCCGATTTCAGCGGCGCCCTTCACGGCAGCATCAACGCGGCGGTGGCGGCGGGGGCAGTTCAGCCGGAGGATCCGCCCCAGCCAACGGCGGTCACCGCTGAAGAGGAGGCGAACACCCATGCGTAAACGTGTTGATCGGCTGTTCGCCATCCTTCTGGCGGCCTGGATTCTGACCACTTTGGCCCTGCCCGCTTGGGCCGCAGAGGAAAGCGCCATCACCATCTCCAGCGTGGAGGACCTCCAGCGTTTCGGGAAAAATTGTGCGCTGGACACATGGTCCCAGGGCAAGACCGTTACCCTCACCGCCGACCTGGACCTGAGCGGGGTGGATTTCGCCCCCATCCCCACCTTCGGCGGCACCTTTTTAGGCCAGGGACACACCATCTCCGGCCTGCAGATCACCGCCGCCGGGTCAACCCAGGGCCTGTTCCGCTATATCCAGCCGTCCGGCGTGGTCCAGGACCTCACCGTGGAGGGAACCGTGGCCCCCGGGGGGACCCGCTCCACTGTGGGAGGCATCGTGGGCAGCAACGCCGGAACCCTGCAAGACTGTGCCTTTTACGGCACGGTTCAGGGGGATACCACCGTGGGAGGCATCGCCGGGTACAACAGCGTCACCGGTGAGATTACCGGTTGTTCCGTCTCTGGCTCTGTCAGCGGCAAGAATATCACCGGTGGCATTGCGGGCCGGAATTTGGGGCTGCTGCTCAAATGTGAAAACAGCGCTGGAGTGAATTTGACCCAGGCGGAAACCAATGTGGATCTGATGGACGTGGATGCAGCCGCTATTCTGGAGGAGCGGGCCACGGCGGATGACGAAACCTACCACCTGCTGGACGGCTGCTTTGACACCGGCGGCATTGTGGGCTATTCCAGCGGCGTGGTTCAGAGCTGCACCAATTATGGGACGGTTGGCTACCCCCATGTGGGGTACAACACCGGCGGCATCGCTGGGCGGCAGGATGGCTATCTGTCCGGCTGTACCAACAGCGGAACCATTTACGGGCGGAAGGATGTGGGCGGCATTGTGGGCCAGGCGGAGCCTTTCCTGCTAATCGACCCCAGCGGGGATTCCCTGGAACGTCTGCGGGGAGAGCTGGAGGCCCTGGACCGCCTGATTGACCGGGCGATCGGCAACGCCCAGCGCACCGGGGGCGATGTGTCCGCCCTGTTGGAGGCCATGGGCGGCTTCACGGACGATGCGAGAGACAGCTCACAGCGGATGCTGGATCACATCGCCAACTTTGCGGACGACAATATCGGCTCTGTCAACACAATGACAGCAGACCTTACCAATGCCTTGGACCAAATTACCCCCGCTTTAGATGATCTATCCTCTGTGGGCGGGAAGCTGGAGGATCTGTCCTCCCAGCTGAAATCAGCCATGAACTCCCTGAGCGGGTCGGCCGCAGCGGGCGACCAGGTGATGGCAGAACTCCGGGCGGCGTCGGACCACCTCCAAGCAGCGGGCGGGAAGCTGAAAAAGGCCGCTGCCGCCCTCAGGGATGCGCTGGAAGAATTGGTCAAGGCCCTGCCCGAGATCAAAGAAGGCGGAGAGGACGGCACCTTGGCCGATATTCTCGAAGATGTGGAGACGAATGCGGTTCAGCTGGTGTCCGCCGTCGATGAGGCCGCGTCCGCTGTCAATCAGGTGTATGCGGCGTTCGACCTGCCCGACTTTGACCTGCCCGATGTGCCCGAATTGCCTGATATGCCCCAGCTGCCTGAATTTGATTGGGACGCGGTGGACTTTGAGAAGGTGCGCGGCGATCTCCAGGCCATCAGCGGCGCACTCAAGCCCGCCGGAGACAATTTGACGGCGGCCCTTGACAGGCTGAGTCAGGCCATGAAGTATACAGACGGCATTTCCGCCGGATTAAAATCCGCGCTGGAACGCTTTCAGGAGGCATCGGATTCCACCGCCGCGATCGGAAGTCTGGCGGGCCGAACCTTCGATACCATCAGTGGCGCGGTGAAGAACTTGACATCCAAAGGGCCGGTGTCCTTCATCCCGCTGGGGGATCAGTTCCGTCTGGCCAGTGACGGTCTCTTTGACGCACTGGGCGGCCTGTCCGGCGAGATGGACGCCCTGAACCGGACCGCGCAGAACGGAGGCGACACCCTGAGCGCCGACCTGCGGGCCATCAACAACCAATTCCATACGGTGTGCACGGTGCTGCTGGACGCCGCGTCTGATTTGACCAATACCCCGGTGGATGGGCTGGACCCTATACTCCAGGACACCTCGGAGGAGGACATCGCCGCCACACGGGACGGCAAGGTGGTCGACTGCCGCAACACCGGCGCGGTAGAGGGCGACCGGAACGTGGGCGGCGTCATCGGCGCCATGGCCATTGAGTTTGACTTAGACCCGGAGGATGACGCCACCGGCGTGTTTTCCTTTGGGACCACCTATGAGACAAAAGCCGTGCTCCAGAGCTGCGTCAACTACGGCAGTGTCACCGCCAAAAAGGACTGCGTAGGCGGCCTGGCGGGCCGGATGGACCTTGGCACTGCCCTGGACTGCCAGAATTACGGCCCGGTGGAGAGTACCGACGGAAACTATGTCGGCGGCGTCGCGGGTTTCGCGGACGCCTCGGTGCGCAGCTGCTGGGCCAAGTGCGTCTTATCCGGCGGGAATTACGTGGGCGGCGTCGCCGGGTGGGCCAGCCGTCTGAGGGACAGCTGTGCCATCGTCACAATCGAGGAAGGCACAGAGTACCTGGGAGCCGTTGCCGGCGGCGTGGAGACAGACGGGGTGCTGTCCGGCAATTTCTTTGTGGACACCGGAACCGCCGGAGTGGACGGTGTCAGCTACGCGGGACGGGCTGAGCCGGTCTCCTTTGAGGCCATGTCGCAGCTGGATGGGATTCCCGCCGAATTCACCGCCTTTGCCCTTACCTTGCTGGCGGACGGAAAGACAGTGGCTCAAATTCCCTTCCTCTATGGAGACGATCTGTCCCGCATTCAGCTGCCTCCGGTTCCCGAGCGGGAAGACAGCTATGGTGTGTGGCCAGAGTTCGATATGTCCGGCACCAGCTCGGATGTAACGCTGGAGGCGGAATACGCTCCCTGGGTCACCCTGGTGGCCAGCGCGGAGCAGTCCGGCAAGCTGTCCCTGGCTTTGGCGGAGG
Source organism: uncultured Oscillospiraceae bacterium (assembly GCA_910588625.1). Classification (GTDB taxonomy): domain Bacteria; phylum Bacillota; class Clostridia; order Oscillospirales; family Oscillospiraceae; genus Enterenecus. The sequence continues at coordinate 14,915 of CAJUQN010000047.1, read as the reverse complement.
GACGGTTCACCCAGGAAGCGGTTCTCCACGTTTCCGACAGCGCTCAGACTCCGCCTAAAAAAGACGCGGAAGGCGCCGTCACGTGGGACATTTCCCTTGTCGGGAGTATGCTGGGACCGGAGGACGCGCTTCCCCTGCGGCTGCTCAGTCCCGGAGAAGACGCCGAGGTGTGGCAGTATCAAAACGGCCAGTGGGTGGCGGTGGACACGACCCGAAACGGACAGTATCTGCTTCTCACTATGGAGGGCACTCAGGGAACCTTCTTTCTCCAGCCCAAGGGGAACGGCCTGTGGATACCCGTTCTGCTGACGGCAGGCGGGGCGGCGGGACTGGGGGTGCTCCTGCTGATTGCCAGCAAACGCAAGCGGGCGAAAAAGGCCGTCAAAGTTCAGAAAGAACAAGAGGAGCCAGCTCCGAAATAAAATGCCCCGCTTGCCAGATGGACTTGTTCCGTCTGGCAAGCGGGGTGATTCGTTTTTTCAAGTGCTGGCGATGACAATCAGAGATACATAGTGTCCTTCTATTTTGAAATAACCCGGCGGTCACTTGCCGTCAGTGACAATCATGTTGGGCCAGTGCTTTTCCATACGTTCGTCATTGAACTGCCGGTCGAGGAACTGCTCAAAGGCGCTGCCAGGCTCAGGATCCATCGCCCGGATGTTGTAGCGCAGCATGGCCGCGCTGGTCAGCAGGGCGTTGCACACCATGAACACCAGCACAATCCAGGTGGCAATCTTCCCCGCCAGGGGCGGCACGGACTCAATGGCCTTGGACATGGGCGGGTAGATCACTTTGATCCACACCACCGCCAGCACGCCCCAGAAGAAGCAGAACAGCACATTGGTCCGCCCGCCGATGTTCAGCGGCATCTCGCTGTAATCCCAGAACACTGTGCCGAACACCAGCTCGGTGAACACGCTGCACATGTACTCGTAGGTACCGCCAATGACGAAGCCTGCGGCGAACACATAGCGGTCATTTTTATCCGCCAGCCGCTGGAGGGTCACCGTCAGCACCACCGCGCCCAGCCCCCACACGAAGCTGAAGGGGCCGTAGAGTACGCTGGAACGGTTCATCCACTGGCCGTCCACCAGGCCGCACCAAAAGGTTTCGATCACGTCCCCCAGCAGGGCGGAGGTGAGGAACACCCACACCAGCTTATCCCAGCACAGGCCCTTGGCAAAGGTGTCCGTCCCCTGCCCCTGCCCCTGCCCGTCCGCCTGCCGCATCCCCGGGTAGGCTTTTTGCAGGCGTTTCCAAACCATGTTGTAGATCCACGCGGCCAGCTTTCCCTGCTTTCCAACCGCCTGCCGCCGTTCGTACCGGGACGCGTCCCCCGTGCGCACGGCGTAGAATACCGCGGAGAAGTCCAGCGCCATCAACACCAGTACGGCGATGACCATAACGCGCTTGAGCAGCTCCGGCATCAACACCACTCCCGCCATCAGCACTGGGTGGATGATGAGGTATACCACATAGTACACCGCCGCCACAGACATGGAAGCCAGCAGGCCCTTTCCAGTGCCGACCAGCAGGCGGCTGCGCTCCGCCCGCCACTCGATTTTTGGCCCCACCCGGCAGAAGAAGTGTTCGGCGATGCTCTCCACCACAGAGGCCGCCACCATCACGGCCAGGAAGGACAGGATATGATGGCCTGCCAGAGTGGGCAGCACCAGGATCAGCAGGTCAAAGGTGACCCCGTAGGCCAGGATCAGCGGCAGGGACAGTACGCCCCGGTTGCAAAACTGCCGCCGGGTGACCGCATAATACCCCGCCTCCACGACCCACCCCAGGAACGAATAGATCAACAGATAAAGCCCTAAATCCGTCAGGCTGTACATGGATTGCCACAACCTTTCTATCTATGTCGGTTTCACACCCTATACTTTACCGAATCCCAGTGAAAAAAGCAAGGGGCACGTGACAGAATCAAAGCAAAGCCGCCGTACCACGTTTCTCCGTGATACGGCGGCCATTTGCATTCTAAATTCACATTATTCCAGCCACCGCGTGGCGCAGAGAGCCAGACAGGCGGGACCGATGGCGCACACATCCTCATTGAACCGTACCTTGGGGTTATGGGCCGGGGCCTCGCCCCGCTCATCCTCAAAACCGGCGGAGAGATACATAAACGTACTGGGCACCCGCTCGGCCACGATGGCAAAGTCCTCCGACGCGTTGGCGGCAACGCCAGGTACTGGCGTCAGCCCGGGAATCTCCTGGAGATAGCCCGCCATCTGTTCCGTCAACTCCCGATCGCAAACCAAGGGCGGCACCTCTGAAAGCATCTCTATCTCCGCTGTTCCCCCATAGACCTGGGCGATCCCCACAGCAGCCTCCTTCATCCGCCGGACCAGCAGCGTCCGACAGTCTTTATCGTTGGTCCGGATCGTCCCTTGCAGCACAGCGGTGTCGGGAATAATGTTGGCGGCGGAACCGGCGGAGAAATTCCCTACTGTGAGAACACAGTTTTTACTGGGGTCTGCCTCACGGGCAATCAGAGATTCCAGTGCCAGGTAGATGTGGACAGCAATATTGATGGGGTCAATGGAACTGTTGGGATAGGCACCATGGGCGCCCTTTCCGTGGACGGTAATTTTAAATCCGTCCACAGAGGACATCATAACCCCTCCGGCGTTGTACATAAACAGCCTCGGCGGCATCTTTCCCGGCCCAACGTGAAAGGCCAGGGCCGCGTCCACCCCCTCCAGGATTCCATGGGCGATCATGTCCTTTGCGCCCTCAAAGGTTTCCTCCGCAGGCTGGAACATGAAGCGAACGGTGCCCTTCAGCGCCGTCTCATTTTCCTTCAGGATTTTCGCGGCAGTCAGCAGCATGGCGGCATGGAAATCGTGGCCGCAGGCATGGGCTTCGGTTCCGGTGGGGCAGGCAAAGGGCTCCCCGCTCTCCTCGCCCATGGGCAGGGCGTCCATATCCGCCCGGAGCAGCAGGGTTTTGCCCCCTGTCCCGATGGCGGCAGTGACGCCGTGGCCGCACCTCTCCGGGCTCAGGCCGCTCTTTTTCAACTGCTCCATCACGTAGTCCACCGCCTTGGGTGTCTCCAGCCCTACCTCCGCATTGGTGTGGAAATACCGCCGGTGGGCCACGTTTTCCTCTTTCAGGTCCTGTCCCTCTGAATATAATTCATGATATGCTCCCTCCATTCATCCTGGTGAAATTATCATGGCGATACCAATTATTATACACACACTGAACCAAAAGCGCAATGCGGTCCAGTGGAAGAATTGTGATGCGCAACAATTTCTTTACAATTTGCCCCAAACTATTTTGAACGGAAACAGAGGATGATAATTTACAACTATAAATCTATAACCCCTCTTGCGCTTTTGCACTACGAATTGTTAGCCAACAGTCTGCTTGTTTGTGTGCTTTTGGCATGAATATCTATAAGCGCAAGCTGTCTGTGTGTAACCTTAAATAAATTATATATCGGCGTAAAAGCCAACCTTGAGGTAGTCGCGCCCAAAGCGGCTCATATCTCTTTGTGTCAACTAAACACCAAATTTTTTACGGATGCCGGAGGTGGTTGTTGGTCCTTCTTCTGAAAGACTGCCTCCGGCATCCGCTTTATCGTGAAGTAGAAACTTTTATCCGTTGTCATTACCCAGCATATCAAACACATCCCGGAACTTCCAGACGATCTCGATCTCTGTGGGAGAGGACACCAAAATCTCCTTGATAAATGTCCCCGCCAGTTCTGCCGTCAGTTCCGTTGCCCCGGCGAAGGAGGTGAACACATCATCCTCCTGCGCCTTATCCTGAAAGGCCAGATGCTCCAGTTCAGACAAAAGCTGTTCCTGTGCCTCCTGTTCGGCTTTGGCGGCGGCGAGCTTGCTGTCGATCTCCGCCCGCTGTTTCAGGTCATGCCCTTGTAATCATCGCTGTCATAGCCGTCATTGACGGAGAGGTAGCGGACACCGAGGAAGGGAAAGACGCACTCCAGATAGTTACCCATCTGGGTGTAGTCCCGGTGGCATCTGGAAAAATCCTTCGTCACCATCACATTGATAGCCCCGGTGCGAAGCTCCTTCATCAGCGCCTGGAACTGCGGGCGGTCCGTGTTGGTCCCGGTGTACCCATCGTCCACGAACTCCGTCCGGGGCGCATTTTTCAGTTGGGGATGCCGGTCTAAAAATTGATGGATCAGCTCCCGCTGGTTGCCGATGCTGTCGCTCTCGGCTTTCCCGTCCCCGTCCGCCAGGGAAAGGCGGATATAAATGCCCACCCGTTGATCAGTCATCGCCGCCCGCCTCCTTTATCTGCTCCACGCACTCCAGCATGGCGTAAAATACATCGTTGTAGTTGAACACGACCTCGATACGGCTCCCGCCGTAGACAAGCACCTTCTCGATTATCGCGTCCACAAGCTCCTGCGTCAATCCTGTCATCCCGGCAGCACCCCGCATCATGGTGAGCCATTTGTTGTCCGGGGAGATGGACGCCAGGAACCGCTCCCGGCGCTCCACCGCCTCGTCCAAAAGGCGGTTCAGAGCTTCGTACTGCTCCTCATAGGTCTGCTTGGCAAAGGCGTATTCCTCCTCGTTCAGGATGCCCTCGACATAGCTCTCATACAGCCCCGCCCGTTTCTTTTTCAGGGCGTTCAGCCGGAGCTTGACGCTTGCCACCGCCGCCTTGTGCTTCTCCCGGACGCTTGCCTCGCCGGAGCCGCCCCGCATGGCAAGCAGGAGCCTCTCATAGTCCAGCGCCACCTGAAGCTGGTCCCGGATGGCATTGAACACCTTCTCGTTGAGGGCGTCCTGCCGGATGAAGTGGTTAAAACAGGTTGCATGGCCCCGCCGCACATGGGTACTGCAATCATAAACACCCCGGAAGGTCACATTTTTGCATCCGCAGATACGCTGCCGCTTGTAGTACATCCGCTTTCCGCAGTCGGCGCAGAATATCTTCCCGGCAAAGAGGTCGATCATGCCCGCCCGGATGTCCGCCGACCACTCCATAGCGGTCTCCCGGTGGGTGCTGTCCTTTTGCATCTGCCGCTCCACCGCCTCAAAGTCCGAGACAGAAACGATGGGCGGGTGGGCATCGGAGACAACGATCCAGTTATCTTTTTCTGTGAGCCGTTTTTTCAGCCCTTTGTAGAGCGCCGTTTCGGACTTCCCACAGATCATCTCCCCAATATACGCCCGGTTTTGCAGGATGCCCCGGATGGTGGAGGGACACCAGCCCTCGCCCTGGATGTTGCCGCCGTTCCGGGTGCCGGCCCTGCGCTTGTGCCGCTCCGGGCTTTCTATACCCCCGGCCTTCAACCGCTCAACGATGGTGTAGACCGATACCTCCTGCCGTTTCCACTCAAATATCTGCCGGACAACAGCGGCGGCTTCTTCATCCACCACATAGGCGGTCTTATCCTCGTTCCAGAGATAGCCATAGGGGAGGTTGCGGTTCCGAAAGATCCCCGTCTCCATCTGCGCCCGGAGTGCTGTGGAGACCTTCTTGGAGATGTCCCGTGAATACATGGCGTTCACCAGGTTTTGCAGGCTCACCGACAGGGACTCCATCGCGTTGCCGCAGGTGAAGTTGTCGAAGTTCTCCTTCACGGAGATGAACCGCGTCCCCAGCGCCGGGAAAATCTTCTCCAGATAGCTGCCAGTCTCCACATAGTCGCGCCCGAACCTGCTGAGATCACGGACCACGATGCACTGGATCTTCCCCGTCCGCACATCGTCCATCAGGCGGTTCCACGCCGGACGGTCGAACACGGTCCCCGTCCTGCCGTTGTCCGAGTAGACCTCCGTGAGCCGGAGGTGCGGGCAGCCGTCCAGATAGTCCTCGCAGACGGCGATCTGGTTTTGCAGGGAGTTCCCGTCATCGTCCTTGCCGCTGTTCTCCACCGACAGGCGGGCATAGATGGCGGTGGGGAGCGCCGCTGTTTCCTTTTTCACTTCTGCCACAGTCTGTGCCTGTGCTTTTCTGCTCTTTCGTGCCATTTTCTCTCTCCCTCTCAGCCCACTGCCGGAAGCGGACAGTCCTTGTAGTTTTTCGCTGCCTCCATCGCCCTGGCGAACTCATCCCGATACCGAAAGACGATCTCCACCTTTTTGTCCTCATAGATGAGTATTTTATCTACCAGAGCCAGAAGGATGCGGCGGTCAAGCTCCTGCACATTCTCATACTGTGCGAAAACCTGTACCCATGCCCGGTTCTGGCTGCCCATCGCGGCGGCGTCCTGCTGTTCCCGTTTCAGCCGCTTCACGGCCTCCTGCTTCTCCTCGATCAGTCCCCGGTAGTTCTCCCGGAAGTCGGTGTACTCCGCCTTGTTGATGATACCTTCCACGAAGTTCTCATAGAGGCCCAGCTCCAGCTTTTTGTATCGCTGGATCTCCTCCTCAAGCCGGGTCATCTGCGCCTCATAGCTGAACACCTTGCGGTCCCGCTGGGGGAGGCTGTCTATGAAGCGCAGCAACTGTTCTGTCCTTTTCAACATCTTATGGAAAGGACAAACTTTCATAGAACAGAGAAAAGCGCCCGCACCAAAAGGCAGACGCTTCTCTCAGATTTTCAAAACTCTCTTGGCAAGGTGTCTTATCCATCCCTGCCCAGTTTCTTCACCGGCTCATAGTCTGCAAAATGCTCCACGGTGCGGAAAATCCTCTTGTTGTTCACCCACCGTTGGAGATGTCGGGTGATGGGCGGCACCGTGGGCCGCTCATAGATCATGACATAAGGGTCAAATCCCATCCGGCGCAGGATGTCCACCCGGTAAAGGTCCTGCTCATGGGTGCTGTTGTAATTCGTCAGCACATAGACCCGCTTGCGCCGGAAGTCCCTGATCTTGGACAGCTCTGAAAACCGCTGAAAACAGCCGGTCAGGCGGGCATAGGATACCCGCAGGCCAAGATAGTCCGTGGCAAGCCAATCTATGGGCGTGGCCTGGGCATAATGTGTTTCAGGAGCAGCGCGTTCCCCGAAGAAAAACTCGTTGAAATCTTTCGTCACGGCTGCCGCGATCTCTTCGATCTGTGTATAGGATAGGATCATTTATAACTCCTTTTGGATAACGATCCGTCAGCCCGTTTGGGCCGAAGGAAAAACACTGGTGTCCTTGTAAAAATTCGTACATAATCGACTTTTTTCGCTCACCCCCTTGACGGAATGCGTAAAATACGGTATGATTTATGCGTAATCCGATTACGCTTCTATTATAAGCAAGCTGTTTACGCTTGTCAATAGTGTTGGCGTAAATAATTTGCTTGTCATACTCAGAACAGCAGGAGGTTTCACAATGAAGTTCGGGGAAAAGGTCAGGGAACTACGCAAAAAATGCGGTATGACGCAGGCGGAACTGGCGAAAAAAGCCGGCCTGGGCCTCAAGACCATCACCAATTATGAGGGCGGCTCGACCTATCCGCAGAACCGGGAGGTCTACGCTACACTGGCGGAGATTCTCGGCTGCGAGGCGGACTATCTGCGGAGCGAGAACGAGGAATTTATCGCGATGGCCCAGCGGGAATATGGCTACCGGGGCAAAAAGGGCGCGGAGAAGCTGGTCGAGGAGCTGACCGGCCTGTTCGCCGGCGGCGAGATGGCCGAGGAAGATATGGACGAGATGATGCTGGCCATTCAGGAGGCTTATGTTATTGCCAAGAAGAACAACAAAAAATACACCCCCAAAAAGTACCGCAGAAGTACCGGGGGTGGGGAGTAAACGGTCCGTACTTTTGGACAGTGTTTGTGGTATCCTGTTCTTCAGGCATAAGGGGGCGATGAGATGATGATTAAAACTGAGGACGCGGTGCGTATGGCTGTCAAAATCCTCCGGCGTTACGGCACACGCAGCCCGGACAGGCTGGCCCAGGAGATGGGCATTATCGTGATGGAGAGGCCGTTCGTAAAGCAGAAGGGAGCCTACAAGGTAATTGAGCGCAACCGCTTCATTTTCATCAAGGAGGACCTGCATCCGGTGATGCACGATATTGTCCTGCTGCATGAGATCGGCCATGACACGCTGCACCGGCACGAGGCGGTCAGCACCGGGGGCTTTCAGGAGTTCAACATTTTCGATATGGGGAACCGGCGCATGGAGTATGAGGCCAACATCTTCGCGGCGCAGATCTCGCTCCCTGACGATGAGATTTTGGAGTATATCTATCAGGGGTACGATGTGGGACAGATCGCAAGGGCGATGGACTCCGACATCAACCTTGTGGCGCTCAAAGTGGCAGAACTGAACCGGCAGGGGTATTCTTTCCGTAGTCAGGAGTTCAGGAGCGATTTTTTGAGATAGTAACGGTGTGCGACTTGCTGGGGAGCAGTTCATTTTGCCCCAAAGGTGGGGGGGATGGACAATGGCAAAGGCATGTGCTATACTTGATTTTCCGGTAAATAAATATATAAGCAAACCGGAAGAAATCTAACTGAAAGGATGTTGCTTTATGAAAAAATCAATAGTTGCCGTTCTTATAAGTCTTTTGATTGGATTTGTTGGATTAGTAGTCGGAGTTTTTATTGATGAAATTTTTGGCGGAGTAAATTTTGAACTTACCCCGTATATTTCTATTATCTTTGTAGTTGTTACAATGGGAGCATTTATCATAAATTCCATTGAAAGCAAGAAATGAAATTAACACCCTTAAAGACAGCGGGCGCTTTGCCTGCTGTCTTTTTTCATGGCGAGAGGAGGTGCTACCACGATCTACACGACCCTACAAGCAGGCGGCGGGACTGAGCGCTGTCCAGACGATAGATGAGCAGTTTGCCTATGGACTTGATACCTAAAAGTTGGGGGCCGTGTCCTCCCACCTCCGCGCCCCGGCCACAGTCGCCGAGTTCCGGCCTTGAAAGAAAAAATTCGCCCTGGACTGACTGAAAATAGTCAGCCCAGGGCGGCTTTTTTATTCCTCAAACAGTTTTGAAACGGGAACTTCCAGCGCCTCCGCAATCTTGAACAGCGTTTCCATCGACACGCCAAAGGCTCGTGTGGGGCTTTCAATTTTAGCGACAAACGACCAGGACTTGCCGATCTTGTCCGCAAATGCCTCCTGCGTCAGCCCCTGCAATTTTCGGTAGTATTGCACCTTCAGCCCAAAACGGATGTACTGCTCCCGGTATTGTGTTTCCATAGCATCGCCCCTCCTGCTAAAAGGTTATCATCTTTCAGCAGTTTTATTTATGGAGGGTAGTTGCCATTTATAGCAATCCAATGATATAATATAGCCACAGAAGGATATAGGGAGTGAGTACAGTGCGGGAACAGACCTGTTGCTTTACCGGCCACCGGGAGCTGCCGGTATGGGGGCGGGAGGAACTCGCCGCCAAGCTGGAGGACACGATCACCGGCCTGATCGACAGGGGCATCCGATTTTATGGGGCCGGGGGTGCCCGTGGCTGGGACACCCTCGCCGCCCAGACTGTACTCAGGTTAAAGGGGCGTTATCCGCATATCAAGCTAATCTTGGTATTCCCCTGCCGGACACAGACAAGGGGCTGGCCTGCCGCTGATGTGCAAGAGTATGAGCGCATCAAGGCTCTGGCGGATAAGGTGGTCTATACCTCCCAGGCGTACACCAGGGGTTGTATGCACAAGCGGAACCGCCATCTGGTGGACAACAGCAGCGTGTGTGTCTGCTACCTCAACAGGGAGAGCGGCGGGACGGCCTATACGGTGGACTACGCTGAAAAGCAAGGGCTGGAGGTCATCAACCTTGCCCTCTGGCAGCAAAAGATATATTCTCCGTCAAGGTGCGTTCAGAAAACTTTGTCGGATTGAAAGCTGGTTCCACTATTCCGATTACTTGAAAAATTAAAGAACCTTGGCTATAATAGAATCAGCTTTCCTGTAAGATATGCTCTTGTTGGTAGGCGGTGTGGGCTTTGGCAAAATGAGCGGCTTTCACTATACTGGAAATGAAGGAGGCTTGACTATGATACAGAAAGAACTGAAAACAATTAAATCTTTTGGCAGTCAATTAGAAAGCATCGTCACTATGGAGGATATTGCCGCCAAGGAAAAGAAGCTGAAAATCAAGCTACCTGAAGCATTGATGGATTTGTACCTCACCTTTCACCCGGATGACCCCCTTTTTTCCGGGCCTTGCTCATTGCTCCCCTTTGATGAACTGAAGGTTCAGCGAATCAAAAGAGCCTATTGGCACTACATCCTTCTTCCCTTTGCATGGGACGAAATAAAAGGCATGACTTATTCGGTGGGAATTGAGATGAAACCCTCTCCGAAAAATAAATATACCCAAAAGGTTTATTACTACCAGGAAGAAGCTGACCCGCCCATTTTTTACACCCAGGACAAAGAAGTCAAAGAGTTGGTATATGGCGAAAACACGGTCTTGCTTTCTGATTTTATCCTTCGATGGCTCTCGTCCCATCAAGTCTATGCCATGCCCAGCATTTTAGGCGTAAGACAGTTTTCAACCGAAGTCTGGGAGAGTTTGCCTCGTTTGCATCAGTCAGTGAAAAATGTCCGCATATCAGAAGCAATCCCGACCGCTTTTCTCGCGGTCGATGGTTTTTGCTGGCGCAGACCTGATGAATTTGCACCAGTCACGACCTACAATCGTGACACAAAAACTGTGGAGCCGGTTGTGAAACACCTGATCGGCGCTCGTACAGACGAACCGCTGGAGGAACTTCTGGAACACGCCAGCCTGGAACCGCGCTGGCAGCGCAGTCAGAAGGGGCATGAGGTTTTTTCGTATAAACGCCCAGAGAAGCCTAAACCGTTTCGCCCGGAGAAAGAGCGGGATCTAATCTCGATTGCACCGGTTCTGGAGTTCCTCCGCAAATTTGCCGGTATAGATGGCCCTGTGATTGAACCCGAAAAAATTGACAAAGCCGAGGCGCGGTTGGGTGGGACGCTGCCTCTGCCTTTGAGGGAATATTATCAATTTATGCCCAAGGCTTGTTACCGAGGACATAACTACCTCATGCCGCCGGGGAACCTGCGCCTTCGGAAGGATGGAAAGATCACGTTCCTCTCAGAAAACCAAGGGGTGTGTTGCTTTGCCGTGGAGCATGGGAGTTCCTACTTGTTCCAGCGGGAAAATGAGGACAAAGCCCCTTGGGAGCCTGTCGGCATCATTGATGGGTATTTGGTTTGGGAATTTATTCTGGATCTGGCGTGCAGCGAGAAGTTGGAGATCGAGATGGACAGTTATCCTGACTTCAAACTGGAAATGTTGGCGGAGGATGGGGCTTTGTATCCTTATCTCTCCAACATTGCCAGTATCACAGAGCAGATTGCTGTGGGTAATTGTGTGCAGATGTACCAGGGAATGGAGGGACGGCTGGTAGCTGTATGCGAGAAGCAGACCACGAAACTTTATCTGTTTGCCAAAGATACGCAAACATCGCTTGACAATGGTAAACACACCATTGAATAAGGCGCTGGGGGTAAGAAATCAGATTTTCCACTCAAACGACACACAGTCAGCCGTGGCGTGGACCTGGGAGAGAATGATGTCGGCTACTTGCCGCCGGTCCTCAAAGTCGATGTTCTCCCAGTTGCCCAGGTGGGCGGACAGGAACTCGATCTTTTGCGGGGAAACGCTTTCAGCGTTCAGCGCGGCGATCTCCTTAATCAGCCCTTGGCGGCGGGTGTCCAGCTCCTCGATCTTCCCGTTGGCGTAGGACATTAGGACCGCGCTGGCCCCCGTCAGGGTGTTCAACAGCTTTTCGATCTCGTCCTCCACCTGGGCCAGCTCCACATTTAAGGCGGTCAGCTTGGGGTTGACTGTCTCGGCCTTGGCGGTCAGGGTTTGGAACTCGGAGAGCTTTTGCACCATGGCCTCATAGACGAACTGTTCAAACTCCGTTGTCCGAAGCGTCCCGCAACCCTCACAGCCCATATTGTCCATTCGCTTGGCGCACCGGAGATACTGTGTCCCCGCCCGGTTGCCCATGCTTTTCAACGCCCGCCCACAGTGGCCGCACTTCACTTTCCCGGCCAGCCAGGTATTTTTCGGCTTGCGCCCGCCCTGGAACGTGATATTTGCCATCAGCTTTTTCCGGCACCGCAGCCAGGTATCAGCGGGAACAATGCCCTCGCTGGGGGCCAGCACAAGGATTTGATTTTTCAAGTCCTTGTTTTTTCGTTCCTGCACGTCCCGGCCCTGGTAGAGATAGCAGCCGTTGGTCCCGGCGAAGTCCGCCGCCTCGTTCACCACCACGGCCCCCTGCCCCTTGAAGAACTCGTACAGCTCCAGGTCCGCCTGGGCGTAAATGGGGTTGCGGAGCATTTGAGAAATGAAGCCCCGGCTCAATTCCTTTTCATACACCAGTATGCCCTCCTGGGCGAAGTACCGGGCAATGTCCCCGAACGACGTGGATGGCTCGGCGTACATCTCAAACATCAGCCGGGCGATATTCGCCGTGTCGGGGTCCGGGATCATCATTTTCGTGCGGATACCCTGGATGGTGGTGGGCTCCAGCTTGAAGCCGTAGGGGGCCGCGCCGCTCATGTGGAAGCCCCTTTGACACCGGGAGTAGTAGGCGTCTGTCACCCGCTTCTGGATCGTCTCGCGCTCCAACTGGGCGAACACGATGCAGATATTCAGCATGGCCCGGCCCATAGGGGTGGAGGTATCGAACTTTTCCGTAGAGGAAACGAACTCCACGTTGTACTGCTGAAAGAGCTCCATCATAGTGGCGAAATCCAAAATGGAACGGCTGATACGGTCCAGCTTGTAGACCACCACCCGGCGGATCAGGCCCCGCTTGATGTCGGCCATAAGCTCCTGGAAGCGGGGGCGGTCCGTGTTCTTACCGGAAAATCCTTTATCTTTGTAGTCCTTGAAATTCCCTCCCCGCAGCTCGTACTTGCAGAACTCGATCTGGCTTTCAATGCTGATACTGTCTTTACGGTCCACAGACTGTCTCGCGTAGATAGCGTCAATGCGATTTTCCATTGTCGGCTCCTTTCCGTATCGGAATGGAGCTGTCAACCTTTACAAGTATATTATACCAAAGACAGCCCCAAATCACAAGGATGTCACCCGGTCAGCGCATTTCCGCGCGGCCCGGAGCGTACTTGCGGAACACGGAATAAAGCCCCGTCTCGATCTCCCGCTTGCGCTTGTCCCGCACCTTGGGGGCGAGAATGGGGGTCAGGTTCTCAACGGTAATCGTCCGGCCCTGGAAAGAGGCCGTTTTCACTTCCTTATGGTAGTTGGTCCTCGTCTGTGCCATGATCTGCCCTCCTATGTAAAACGGGGTTCCTATGCGTACAAGTTTCCCGCTGGCTGGTGGGGAAACGCAGAAAGGCAGCACCCGGAAAAGTGCTGCCTTTCAACCTTGCTCCACATCTGGACACGGTGTCCAGAAGCCAGCAGGGTATTCCATTTCGATCCACGGACGGGGCCGCCGCGCCTGGGAAAGTTTGGGCTGTCGCAAGACAGGCAAGCCCCAGGCGGACGGCTCCTTGGTTTTGTTGTACGCTGTATTCGCCACGCACCCCCAGCGCCGGGAATATTCCAGGCCGCCGGTGGCTCCGGCTGTCATAGCTCCGCAATACCGCTGCCCCCGTGGAGAGGGCTGGCGCATACCGCAGAGCTCCCCCGCAAGTCCATGGGAGGGCGTGAGCAAGTTTCATAATCCCCCGCGCTGTCCTCGCGCCCGGCCTGCCACAGCCGGGTCAAAGGTTCGCGTTGATCGCTCGGTCCGCTCCCTGTTCACCTCCTCGGAGCTCCCATCCTGGCGGCGCGCCTTTCGTCGCTAATCACGCGGGTTTTGTGCCTGAAATACTGTGTATTCAGTTGTCGGCGGGAGGGGCTTGTCCCTCCTCACCTATCAGGCGGGTTTAGGGCCAAAATCGCAGGCGGTCAGCGAAATTTTTTCAAAATATTTTTCATCATTTCCATGCCCCGGCTGATACTGTCCCGGACAGCGTTCTCCGAAACATTTTCAGCTCTGGCAATATCGCTCTTGCTTTTGCCCAAGATGTAATGAGCATAGACCCGGCGGGCCTGGACAGGCGGAAGCTGGTCGAGAGCGGTGTAGAGGTTGTCCCGCTCCTCGGTCTGCTCCATGATCTCCTCCGGGGTCAGCGGGGGCCGGGTCACATCGGCCTCAAAGCCGGGGGTCCCGTCCAGGGAGCACTCGTCATGGTCCCGCTTGCGCCGCTTGTAGCTGTCGCACATACGGCCCCCAATGGAGAGGGTCACGGCGATCTCCTCCGACACTTCCAGGGTGACACACTCGGTCAGGTGGGGGTAGTAATTTTTCAGTTTGATGGTCGTCATAAGTAACCTCCATTTCGATACGGGGCGGGAAGGGACAGATCGAAATGGAGGGGCGGGGAGCGGCAGCGGGCCTCTGGACACGGTGTCCAGAAGCACCGCCTGGATAGAAAAACGCCCGCATAGCGCAAGGCTACACGGACGTATCGGGGCGACTGAATATTACAATTTTCGCAGTTGTGGGTAGGACTACCCTTTAGAGGAGGCGGGCTTTTTTTGACAGTTCAAAGGGGCGGGGAATATAAAAAGACACGGCGTAACCTCCTTTTTCCGCCGTGTCAGTCATAAGAAAACGGCGGTCTTGAAATCCATTGTTTCAAAACCGGAGAGGGCAGACAAAGTTGTGTAAACGCTAAAAAGCAACAACAACTGACAATGTCATTTTCTCCCAGAAATAGATGAAATATCGAGAAAAGGTCGCTCATATTTCATCTATTTCTGTAGAGCACTTGTGATTAAGAGGTTATTGAGTCAGTTGTTGTTGCTTCGGCTGTACACAAACTTTTACGCCGAACCCAAAACCGCCGTTTGGTGTTCATTTTCGTTTGGGGCGTGTTAATAGACAGCCGCCATCCAACGGTTTTTTTATATGCCGTCCCGTTGGCGTCTGGGTGTCTCTGTGATTAACTCTTAACGATGAGTAATTTACTCGCTGATGAATTGATTGAAAACGGAGTTTATTAACCG
>CAJUQN010000046.1 GCA_910588625.1 uncultured Oscillospiraceae bacterium | reverse complement strand
CAAAGGGAGCCATCCGAGCGCCGCAGGAAATCAGGATTGACTTAGCTGTTTTGCCCGCTGCCATTTTGTATTTGACATACTGCCGGACGGCAAAGTGTTCGGGGTCACGCTGTTGCAACTGTTCAAACATCAAATCAACGGCATTTTTGAAGTTTTCATCATCTTCACGCACTTCTGAGGCGTTTAACATTTCCAACAATGTGGTCATGTTCTTTTCTTCCTCCGGGGCTTCGTACCAGATATAGGCTATCAACGCCTGATAGTACAACGCCTCGGCCTTAGCCCAGAAATCTTCACCGCCCTTGCTGTCCTCGCCCTTGGTATTTTCCATAATGCAGTTGACCAGCTTCAAAATGTCATTTTCGCAGTAGATATAGCGGAATGGGTTGTATCTCATGGACTGCTTAAAATTGATAGTATTGAGTATTTTTATCTCATATCCACCACGTTGGAGCATCTTACCACATTCCTCGACCACGGTGCCTTTCGGGTCTGTAACAATATAGCTTGCGTTCATCTGCATGAGGTTTGGTTTAATGTGAAATCGTGTCTTTCCAGATCCAGAACCACCAATAACCAGAACATTTTTGTTGATATTGTATTTAGGAATCTTGTTCCGGCCCACCATGACACGCTCCGTCTGCGTCAGTAAAATGTTCTGGTCAAACTTGGGGCTGATGAACGGGCGTATATCATCTGCTGTGCCCCAACGAGCTGACCCGTACTCGACCCCGTGGCGGTATTTCTTGGCATTTTTGGCCTTGATGTAGACCGCCGCCCGGATGCAGGCCGCGCCGATCAGCCCAACAAGAAGGTCCTGGGGGTGGAAGCTGGGGAGGGGATTGCCGGAAATGATCGCCCCCAGGCTGGAAATTGCCCCCATGCCCTTTGCCACCATATCCGCGCCAGCGGCCAGCCGGTAGCCCTCGCCCACGCGGTTGAAGAACCAGAACATGAGCGCATAGGGGAAGTTGAGAATCAGAAATTTTTTTAAGTCAAATTTCACAGTCCACGCTCCCCTCTGTCCCGGTCCTTGACGGTATCCTGGGTCATACTCCGTGCAACCTCCTTGAAGTGGGAGAGCGCCTGCCGTACAGACGGCTTCTCCGGGGCTTTGCGTTTCATGGTTTTAGCGGCGTATTCGGCAAAGGCGGCTTGCATAGCGTCGTCATCCCGCGCTTTGAAAAAAACGTAGTATTCGCCCTTATCCGGGTTCTTTTTCAGAGCAAAATCCACGCCGTATTTTTTCGCCACGTTCTCAAAGCTCTTGATGTTCTTCTCATTGATCTCAATGTTTTTAACGCCAACGCCCTGGCCCACAAGCTGCTTCACACTCTGTTTACCGTGGTGGATTTTCGGATTATGGGACTGCGCCAGATACTTCCGAATAGCCCATTTGAGCAGATCGGCGGTCAGCCTGCCGCCAGTCTTGCCCACCTTGATTGCCAAGGCTACGGATTTATCCCGCACTTCGTCCTGCATAGTGATCTGCCTCCTTCCTGCAAGCGGCGGCGGGCGGGGTCAGCGAGCCTCGCCGCCCTTGGGATGTTCTGACGGGGGCGGGCGCTGACCCGCTTCCCGCATTTTTTCGTGGAGCTGGCCGCGCAGAGAGGGCTTTACCGAATCAGATATTGCGGCAGGCTCCCGTCCACTCTGGACCTCTCCAATCTGTACCGGGTCCGCTTTTATCAAAGCGCCGTCCCGCAAAAGAAAGCCCTGTGTCTGGATCGCCTCCAAGGTGTCTCCCGTTACTTCGCCGTATAGCTTCAGGTCGGTGTCCACCAGCATTTGCAATGTGGTCTGCACTTCGGTGGAAATGGCCTGTCTCCGTTTCAGTGTGGCCGGTTCCGATTTCTGCTGGACAGCGGCCTCCTTGCCCGCCTCCACAATCGACTCTCTGATCTGCTTTGCCATATCCGTCAGCCTGCCAAGGTCAGAAAGCCACTGATCTGCGATAGTTTTTGGGAAATTTTCCATATCATACAGACGGTATACGTCTCCAATTTCAGGTCCCACATCTTCTGTTCCCACAGCAGTAGAGTGATCTAGCAGGCATTTGTCGATTGCCTCTATCAGCGGGCGTTTTGTCTCATAGTCCATAAGGGTTTACCTCCTTTCCAAATTGTAGCATTAACTCAAAAACACAACTAAGGCGGAACCGCCAGACGGCGGAGAAGGTGCATTAGGTTTTGCCCTTCTTTTCCTCACGGGCAAAGCGTTCCTCAAGCCGTTCCACGCTCCAATCCTTCTTGAACTGTCCCAGGGGGCCGGGGCCGAATATGGCCCGCGCCCGATTGTCCATATCCCGTAGCCGCGCCCACAGCTCCGGATGGTGGATTCGTATTTTCCGCAGATTGTCCATACTATTCAAGGGGCAGCACCAACAGGAAGCCCGATGATAAATCTCGTACAGCCCACCAAAATCAAATCCCCGGTTGTAGCAAACCTGCAACGCTTGGGTTTCAGTGATCCCCCACTCTACCAAGGGATAGCGATGGGAAGTGTCGTCCTTGCACCGCTGTGTCTCATCAGCGGCAATGCCAATATAGTGCAGGGCGTTCTTCTCCCTTTTGAGCCGGTTGACCTCTTTCCGAATCAGGCGGGTTTTCAGTTCTCCGGTACACCAGCGCAGCTTTGCACCCGGCCAACCGTTGCCTTGGGGTGGTATCCCCATCCGGGCGCGGCGCTCCAAACAATCGGGGCGCTGCTTCGGCTGGTCGAACATCAGCCACTCAAAACCATGGGGATGGCGCAGAGTGATGATATGGATGCCGCGTTCCCGATAGAGAAGATCGTCCAATTTGGCGATATGGGCCTCCATCTCAGGAAATTCCATGCCCGTATCCGCATAGAGAACGCAGTCAATGGGCATTTCCTTTTCCATCATCAGCAAAAGGAGCGCAGAACTGTCTTTTCCTCCGCTCAGGCTGACAGCGTGATAAAAGTTTTCATTTCCGCTTGTTTTCGTCAAATATACCTCCTTAAACGCAAAATAAGCCCCGGAAGGAGCGAAGTCCTTCCGGGGCTGAAAGTGTTATGGGATTATCCCAGGGCGGTCCACTGTTCCGTGGAGCCGTTCATGCTGAAGCTGTGCCCATTGGACGCTTCCACAATATCCCAATAGTACCATGCGCCGTTGGGTACATCGGAGAAGGTCTTGTAGCCCTTTACCACGGTGCCGGCGCTGGCGCTGCGGCCCAGGATACGGTTGACCATCACAATGGTTTCCGCGCGGGTAATGTTCTGATCGGGCCGGAATGTGCCGTCAGTGTAACCGTAGACCAGGCCGGTCTCCGCCGCCAGATTGATGTACTTCCGCGCCCAGCTATGGGAAATGTCGGTGAAGCGGTCCAGAACGGTGTTATTGCCGCTGCTGTCACAGAACCGGGCAAGGATCGTTGCCAGCTCCGCACGGGTGATATTCCGCTGGGGACCGAATCTGCCGTCCTGGTAGCCGGTAATCACGCCCATGTTGCAGAGGGTGGAGACGGCGGTGCCGTACCACGCCCCGGCGGGAACGTCCTTGAAACGGTTGATGTTGGTGCCATAGGCGGCTTTTGCCTCCGGGGTCAGCAGCCGGTAGAGGATGGCGGCAACCTCGGCGCGGGTAATATCGGCGTTGGGCGCGGCCTGGGTGCTGGTCCGTCCGGCGATATAGGCGATATGGTCCTTCCGGTTCAGCAGGGAGAGCTTGGAGCCGGGAGTGGTCAGATCACCAATGCCGCCCGTGCTGCCGCCCTTGGCAATCGTGACCTTCTGGACCTGGGAGGCCATTTCAGAGGCGGTGGCCGCATAGCGCACCTCGTATGTGCCGGGAGCCAGTCCCCTCACGGTGTTCCCTGTGATAGCGGTCCACTTGCCGTCGGGCAGGAGCCGGTATTCCATGGTCTTATCTGTCTTGGTGAAAGTACCGTCATTCCGGCCCTGCCGGGTTTCATCGGTATGGCCCACGCTGGGAGCCTTGCGGCGGTCAGGAATCTTCACCGTAACCGTCTCACCGGGCAGGCCGTCACCCTTGCCGGGGTAGCGGATAAGAACATCCTTCCCGGCCAGATCAGACACGTCCAGCAGGTTCGGGCAGGGCTTCCAGGTCTTGCCGCCGTCCGTGCTGTACTCCATATCCGGCGTAGTGTTCAGCGTCTCATTGTCAGGGTCAAAGACCAGCACAGGAGCGCCGGGGTGCTTGGAGATCACCACGGTGACGGTCCGGCTGGCAAAATCCGTTTTGGTGGCGGGGAACCGGAACAGGACCGTTTTGCCCAGGTAGTCAGCGGTGTTCAGCGGCTTTTCCAGAGCGGCCCATGTTTTGCCGCCGTCAGCGGAGAACTCCACGCCCTTGTCGGAGCTGACGGTCTGGGCCTTGCTGTCCACCTTCACCTTGGGGGCCTCCCGGCGGGTGGGAATCTGGACGCTCACGCCGCTGCTGGGGAAGGAGCTTTCATCCCCATGATTGCGGATGATAATTGTCTGCCCGGTCAGATTGGACACGTCCAGGGGCTTGGTGCAGGGGTTCCAGGTCAAGCCGCTGTCAATGGAGTAGTCCATATCCGTGGTGGTGTTCACCGTCTCGGTGATGGTGTCCAGGGTGACAGTGGGATTCTCCGTCCGATTGGGAATCCGCAGTTCGGTGGCATCGCTGGCGAATTTATCCTCGGTCGCGGCCTCCCGAACAAGAATCGTCTGGCCGGTCAGGTGAGAAACGTCCATATCCGGGTCGCACTTGGTCCAGGTCTTGCCGCCGTCCGTGCTGTACTCCATGCCAGCGGTGGTGTTGACCGTCTGCTTGTCCCGGTCAATGGTCAGATCGGGCTTTGCGCCCTTCTGCGGGACCTTCACCAGCACGGGCAGACTGGCGAAGTGGTCAACATCGTACTTCTCCCGGACAGCCAGCTCCTTGCCGTAGAAGCTGGACACATCCAGACCATTAGCGGGCACAGTGGTCCAGCCGCTTTCCGTCCGGTACTCCGGCACGGTGCCGGAGACAGTCAGCAGCTCGGCCACACGGTCAATGCCGGCGGTGGGTGCGGCGTTCCGGCTGGGGACAGTCAGGGTGGCGGTGTTGCTGGCGGGCTTGATGCCGTCACAGGCGTAACGCACCAGAAGGGTGGCATTGGTCAGCTCGGACAGGTCCATGTTGTCCAGGCAAGGAATCCAGGTCGTACCGCCGTCCTTGGAATACTCCATAGCGGCGGTGCTGTCCATGCGTTCGGTGGCGTTGTCAATGGTCAGCACAGGAGCCGCCCCCCGAACGGGGACGGTCACAGTGGTGGGGTCGCTCTTAAAGGAATCGTCCGTGGCGGCGATCCGCACCAGCAGCGTCTCGCCCTGCCGGTCCTCCACGTTCTGCCGGTCCTCGCAGGGCTTCCAGGTTTCGCCGCCGTCATCGGAATACTCCATGCCGGTGGTGGTATTCATGGTGAAATCGAAGGGATTCACCTTCACGTCCGGGGCAGCGGGACGCTCCGGCAGGACCTCCATGACCACAGGGCCGGGATTGCCGGTGCCATCGTCCACCAGACGGACATAGAGTGTTGTGCTGGGGGTGATCGTGCCGCCGCTGGGCAGATTATCGGTCAGGGTGTAGTCCTTCCCGGCCTCCACCACATCAGGGTCAAAGGTGATGATTTCCTTCCGGTAGTCAATCTCATAATTCAGCCCTGTGTCGGCCACGGTCCGGCCCTCCACGCTCTGACTGTCAGAGACGGTGAGATTATCCGTCTCCTTCATCCGCTGGGTGAAGGTGTAAACGGTATCCGGGGTCAGGCCGGTAAACTTGGGGCTGTCCTGCCACGTCTCGCCCCCGTCCATGCTGTACTCCGCGCCGGGGACGGGGTTCAGCGCAATAGTGGTGGTCGTGCGGCGGGCAATGGTGGGAGGGTTGGTCATGGTCTGCGGGGCCTTGGAGATGGTCATATCCGCATAGACCTGCTCGGCGGTCAGATCGTAGCCGTCCTCGGCAACCAGGTAGAAACGGACCTTATAGGTGCCAGCGTCCACGGGGGCCTCGGATGTCTCATAGGGGTTGCCGCTGGCGAGAGTGCCAACGTACATGACGCTGACGCTTCTGACGCCCTCCATGCTGGTGAGCAAATCCGTGTAGGGATAGGGCTGGCGGTTGCCGTTGTAGACGGTACTGTAAGCGGGCATATCCGTGTCCAGAATGTCCACCGGCGTGTCGGTGGTTCTGCCGGAAACGGGCCGGGAGCCGGAGACGGTGTGATTTTCGTCCTCAGCCATACGGACCAGGATGGTGTAGCTCTTGTCAGGTTCCAGTCCTCCAAAGGTGTTACTGGTTTGCCAAGTGGTCCCGCCGTCAATGCTGTACTCCGCACCAGGAATGGCGGAGACAGTCAGAGAATGAGAAGAACTGCTTTCCAGGACAGCCATGGGGGTGTCCTGCCCCGCCTTGCGGATGGTGAGCGTAGCAGAGTAGTCACCAGCCGCCAGGGTGTGATTGGCGTCCGGGGAGAAAATGGCGGTCACATGGTAAACTCCGGCGTTGGTGGGAGCGGAGGTACTCTCCACGCCGTCCGCGCCGGTGTAGGTCAGGGCAACGGAGGAAATGCCCTCAATGCCGTCCGCCCCGTGGTAACGCTGGGGGTCGCCGGTGTAGGTGACAGTCTCATCCTTCAGCACGGGCCGGACAGTCCCGGCCTCGCCGGAGGCGCGGGTGATATGCAGCACCGGGGCGGGGAGCGTTTCGGGCAGCTTATATCCCTCTGCCGCCACAAAGTCGATGTTGACCACATAATCGCCCACGGTGACAGGCGGGGTGGCAATGCCGTCATAGCCGGTGATGGTCATGGAGGCGATGCCGGGTACAGACTTCGGCAGCGTATAGGTCTGCGCGTGGCCGGTGTACTCCACCGTCTGATCCGCGAACCGCTCAAAGGTGACAATGGTTTTCTCGGTGGCCTGCATAGTGGAGGGGCCTTCCAGCTCCTTATAACAGGCCGTCTCCACCGCCTTGACCTTGATCTCATAGGTGGTGTCCCGGTTCAGGCCGGTGAAGGTATCGGTGGTCTGCCACGTTACACCGCCGTCAATGGAATAGGCCATGCCGTCCACCACTTCAATGGTGATGGAGGAATCCGTCACGCCAGTGACCACGGGGGCCAGGGGCTTGGCGGGAGTGGCCTTGTTGATGGTCAGGGTGGCGTACTGCGGCTGCAACTCCGCATAGCCGCTCTGCATGGTGTAGCTGACCTTCACATTGTAAACGCCGGGATTGGTGGGCGGCTCGGTGGTGGGACCGTAGGCGGTGCCATTGGTCCCGGTGAAGGTCTGCACCACCTGAGTGCATCCGGCGGGAACATCCGCAACCAGCGATTTCGGCGTCCCGTCATAGGTGTAGACGGCGGACTGGACCGTCCCAGCGGAGGCGTTCTGCCGGGTGGTGCGGATAATGGCGGAGGAAGTGGGGCTTTCCTCATGGTTGCGATCTCCGGGATACTTAGCCAGGATGGTATAGGCCGTGTCCGGGGTCAGCCCCTCAAAAATGGTGCTGGCCTGCCACGTCTTGCCCCCATCAATGGAAAACACCGCCCCAGGAATGGCGGTGACGGTGATGGAGTTGGTGGCGGTATTGCTGGCACGGGGCGGGTTGGGGGCGTTCTGCTCCACCTTTGTGATGGTCAGCGTGGAAGTCACCGGGTCCAGGGGAGCGGTCCCCGCCTGCATGGTGAAGCTGACGGTCACGGGATAGGTCCCCGCGTTGGTGGGGGCGGCGGTGGTGGTCTGGCCGTCCACGGTATAGGTCACGGTGGACCGGGTAACGTGGGAAATGGCCGGGACCTGATAGGCAATGGGGTTCCCGGTGTAAGGATAGGACTGCGGCTTGAGGACAGCGGACAGATCTCCGGGGTCCACGGTGGTGTACTCGGTGGAGAACTGCGCGGAGACGGCGGGAGAAGCGTCATAGTTGCCGTCCTCGGTGGTTTTCAACCGCTGGTAGAGGGTGTAGGCGGTGCCAGCGTCCAGATTTTTGAACACGGGGCTGTCCTGCCACACCTGCCCGTCCATGCTGTACTCGGCGTTCTCCACCGCGTTCAGCGTCAGGGAATTGGTGTCGGACGCCGCCAGCGTGGGGGCGGGACAGGTCTGCGCCGCCTTTTCAATCACATACTGCGCGGTCACGCCGGAGAGCTGGGGATAACCCGGCTCCATAACAAAGGAGACAGTAGCGGTGTAGCTGCCCGCATTCACCGGGGCGGAGGCGCTGCTGTAAGGCCGACCGCTGTTCGTGGTCCCCTTGTAGGAAATTGCCACGGACCGGATGCCGTCCGGCAGTCCGGGCATGGGCAGGGCGGTGGACTGCCCATCATAGGTCTTGGCGTAGTCGCTGACGGTGGGGGCCTCCACCGTGCCGTAGGTCAGATTGACCGTGGCGGTGACAGCGGGGATATTGTCGCCGGAGAGTTGGGGGAACCGGGAGAGGTTCAGCGTCCCCCGGACCGTCTGCGTCAGGGCATAGGGGTCATAGCCGGTACTGCTCCATGTGACGGGAACGCCGGTGACGGTCTGGGCGTTGCCCGTGCCGCCCTCAGCCACAACGGAGACGGAAGTGGGCAGGCCCAGCTTATTGAACGCCGTCCCCATGGGGGCGGTCCGCACCACTTCCTCCACGCTGAGAATGGGCCGGGGAACGACGGTCACGGGGATGGTGACACGGCCAAAGGACGTGCCGCCTTTGGTGATAACCGCCTGGACCTCGGTGGTTCCGGGCTTGCTGGAATTGAACCCGGCATAGCTGGGGTCAATGGTCCAGGTGTAGGGGGAGGGATACAGGCTGCTGCCGGTGGTCAGCCTCACCGCCTGGACGGTATCGCCCACATAGATGGTATTGGTGGCGGGGAAAATCCAGGCCAGGGTATAGACAGTGTTATATTTGCCGTCCTCGGTCTGCCAGACGTAGTTATCATCCGTGATGGTCGCGCCGATGGCGTAGGGACCAGCAGCCACGGGTCGGGTGACGGGGGCGGCGGTGTCCACCGTCAGCTCCCCGCCCTCCACCTTCACCTGACAGGCGGAGAGGGCGGCGGGAACGGAAACGCCGTTCACGTCCAGATAGGTGACGGTTTTGCCATCCAGCAGACTGTTCCCGTCATAGATTTTGCTGTCAAATTCAGCAGTCCAGGGGACGGCCTTGGGATAGACCAGCAGCCGCTCCGCCGTCCGCAGCTCCACATTGTCATAGA
This sequence comes from uncultured Oscillospiraceae bacterium, assembly GCA_910588625.1. Classification (GTDB taxonomy): domain Bacteria; phylum Bacillota; class Clostridia; order Oscillospirales; family Oscillospiraceae; genus Enterenecus. Next base: position 11,839 of record CAJUQN010000046.1, on the reverse strand, counting down.
TGGCGCTGTCCACGGTGATGATAATGCCATAGGAGCCGGGAGCGGTGACGGACACATGGTTGTCCAGCGTAGTGCCCACATAGCGGTGGAAAGCCGGGGCCACGTTGTAGACTACCGTGTAGGCGTTCCCGCTGTACTCCACGCCCGTGGTAGTGGCGGAAAGATAGGCCGGGTCCAGGGTAAACGCGCTCAGGGTCAGGGCGGGGACATTGATCTGCGCCCAGCTTCCGCAGGTGTCGCAGGTGTACTTGACCCGCCCGCCAGCGGAGGCGGTGGCCTTGACAATATCCGGGTTCAGCTCCGCGCCGGAGAGACAGCGGTGAGCAGCCGCAACACCGCCGTTGTCCTCATCGGTGAAGTCCACCATGAGATAGACGGGGTTCTTGTCCGGGGCCGTGTAGTGGGAATCCGGCGCGGGCCATGTGGCGGGGTCGTCATCTGTGGTGGCGGCAAACGCCTGGGCAGGCAGCAGGGCCACACTCAGACAGAACGCCAGGATCATGCTCATTACGCGGGAAAGGTTTTTCGTTTTTCGCATAGGCAAATCTCCTTATCTTAAAAGTCAAATACAATGGAATAGGTGATGTTGCTCTTGTTATACATACAGTCGTGGTTCGTATAGTAATAGAACCTCATCTGCGTATAGGTGCCGGTGGGCAGCTTGCCGGAGAGGGTCACGCCGTTATTCGTAGTCTTATAGGCGATCTCATCCCATTGGCCGGTGCGAATGTTATAGGCTTCGACCCTGCCGTAGTCGCTGCCGTTGTGACCGCTGACGGCGGGAACATCAAAGGTGTACTCGGTGATGTAACCGTAGATCGTCTCCCCATTGTCCTGGAAATTGATGCCGGTTTCCTCAATGAAGGAGTTGGCGGAGGTCAGGGTCATGCCGCCGCCCACATCATCCGCCACAAAGAACACGATAGCGGACCAGGGAGAAGCGGCCCCGTAAGCGTCAACAGCTCTGCACTTCACCAGATGCTTTCCGTAGCCATAGGTGGTGGTTTCCTTGTCCCTGCCGTCCCATTCATAAGTAATAGCGTCCCCTTCCGGGTCGGTGGAGCTGGCGGTGATCGTCACCGCTTGGCTGGGCCGCACCACGCCGTTGGCGGGATTTCTGGTGATAACCGGCTTGCTGGGAGCCTGATTGACAAATTCAATGGTTTTCTCCTGCCAGGGAGAGGCCGCACCGTAGGAATCCACCGCCCGCACCCGAATGGTATGGGAGCCATTTCGGGAATACCAGCCGGAGGAAACGTAGTCCCCGCCCCATTCCAGCCGGACCGTATCGCCGTCCGGGTCACTGGCCGTAGCGGAGACATTGGCAAAGAAGTTATTGCCGCTGGTCTGCCGGGTCACGCTGGCGGTGAAGCTGGTGATAACAGGAGCGTTGTTGATGAACTCAATCGTCCGGCTCTCCCAGGCGGAGGCCGCGCCCCACTCATCCACAGCACGGACGCGGATGGTGTGTGTACCAACCTCATAATAGCCGTCCTGCTGGTACTCGCTGCTCCATTCCAGATGCACAGCGTCCCCGTCCGGGTCAGAGGCCACGGCGCTCAGGTCAGCATAGAAACGGCCATCCTTCATGTTCCGGGTGGCGTTGGCGGTGAAGCTCTCGATCACAGGGGCGGTGTTGGTCACGGTGATGTTGGCAAAGGCACTGGTCAGGTTGCCCGCGTCATCCCGCACTGTGGCGGTGATGGTGTAGGTTCCTTCGGCATAGAGGGCCAGATCACCGCCGTCATTGGAAAGGAAGCCGGTGTTGCTGTCCAGGGTGACGGGCCTGCCGCCCAGCTTCACGCCCCAGCTCACGGGCAGACTGCCCGCTCCGCTGATGCCCACGGGGAACTTGGTTCCGATATGGATGGAATCGGGAGCGGTGACGGTCAGGGCGGCTTTGAAAATGATGGTAATGCTCTGGCTGGCGGTGGCGGTCTTGCCATTGCTGTCCCGGAGGGTGGCGGTCAGGGTGTACTCGCCGGGTTCGGGGAAGATCACGGTGCCGCCGTCATTGTCCAGGTTGGACAGATCAATCATGCAGGCCGCTCCGTCCTTCTGCGCGGACCATGTGATCTTCGCACCGTCAGGATTAAACAGCTTATCCATGACCACGGGAACGCGGTTGCCCACATACTCCATATCCGCCATGGAGAATTGCAGGGAGCCAACGGGCAGAACAGTAATGGTGTCGCTGGCGGTGAAGGTCCGGCCCAGGCCGTCCCGCAGAGTGCCGATCAGCCGGAACTCTCCGCCTTGGGTAAACTGAATCGCCCCGCCCAGGTTGTTGAGGTCCCCGGTGACATAGGTGGAGAGGTCTGCGGGCTTGCCGTCCTTCTCCAAGGACCACTCCACAGGCAGCTCAATGTTATTGCCCAGGGTCCGCACCTGTACTGTCTCGCCGGTGTAGACCTGCCGCTCCACCATATCCACCTGCAACTCCTGATCTGCCAGAACTTCGATGCTGGGACCGTCAAAGGAGAATACCCGCCCGGTGGGGTCGGTGATCTCACAGCCGAGAGTGAACACGCCCGCGTGTTTGATCCGAATATCGCCGGGAACAGTGCCGAGGGTCCCGGCAACGTAGGTCCCCCAATTCTGGCGGAGGCCGTAGGTGTCGTCAATGTGCCACTGGATTGCAGTGTCCGCCACCACGTTTTTGGATTCAACAGCCACGGTAAAGGTACTGTCCGTGTGTGCGTAGCCGGGCATGGTCCAGGCGATCACGGGAATGGGATAGACGGTGAAGGACTGCTCATAGGAGTAGGAGCGGCCCCCAGCGTCCTTGAAGCTGGCTTTCAGCTTGTACTCGCCCGCCTGCTTGAACTGGATTTTCCCGCCGTCAGCCGTCAGCTCCCCGGTCACATAGTCGGCCACGGGGACATTCTCGCCGTTCCGGGTCAGGGACCAGCGCAGGGGGTTCTCGCCCAATTCCTCAAAGCCAGTCACCAGCGTGACAACAGAATCGGTGTGGAACATTTTGGGCAGATAGAAGCCGGACACGCCCACGGGGTAAATCTGGATGGAAGCCGTGGCGGTGGTGACACGGCCCAGCTCATCCGTCACGCTGGCGGTGAAGGTGTAAAAGCCAGGTTCTGAGAAGAAGCCATGCCCGCCCCTGGCGGTCAGGTCAAAGGGCGGCATGATCTCTTTGCCGTCCCGCAGGACTGTCCAGACCACTTCGTTGCTGCCCAGGTTCTCGGTGGTCAGCCGCACATCCTCGGCGGTATCGGTATGGCTCATATCGCTGGTGGAAACGGTCAGGCCAACAACAGGGTAAATGCGGATGGTCTGCTGGCAGGAATACTCCCGGCCCAGCGCGTCTACGGCGGAGGCGGTCAGAGTGTAGGTCCCCACTTCGGGAAAACGGACTTTGCCGCCCAGGTTGCCCAGGTCGCCCAGCATGGAGCCGGTCAGGGAAACCGCCGCGCCGTCCTTCGTCAGCGTCCAGGTTACGTCCTGCCCCTGCAAATCGCTGGTCAGGAGGTCCACGGGAGTGCTGCTGTCCGTCCACGCGGCGGCAGGGAGGGTGAAGTCCAGGCCCGCCACGGGGTAGACTGCCACAGTCACAGCAGGAGCGGCGAACACCCGCCCGGTGGGGTCGGTCACGCTGGCGGAAATATCGTAGGCCCCGGCGCTGGTGATCTGGATGGTGCCGCCGTTGTCCGTCAGGTTGCCAGTGTACTCCACAGCAGCAGAGGGGTCATTGGACGGCGTGATCTTCCAGGCCACGGGCAGGGCGGTGTCCTTTTCCAGCGTGACACTGATCTGCTCGTCCGTATGGGTAGCGGCATCCGCCGTCAGCTTCAGGGAGAGGACGGGATAGACCTCAATGGTCTGCTCATAGGTGAAGTCACGGCCCAGGCCATCCGTCACGGAGGCGGTCAGGACGTTCGTGCCAGTCTGGAGGAATTTCACGTTACCCCCAGCGTTGTCGAGGGTCCCGGTGATACCAGCAGCGAGAGAAACGGGCTGGCCGTCCACGGTCAGGGACCACGCAATTTTGCTGTCCCCTACATTTTCGGAGGTCATTTTCACCTTTACCGTCTCATCCGGGTGGGCGAACTCCGGGAGCTTGAAGGACAGGCCCATGGTGTCCCATACGGCGATGGCGGCGCTGGCGCTGAATGTCCGGCCCAGGTGGTCCGTCACGCTGGCGGTCACGGTGTAGTTACCGGCAGAGGGGAATGTGATCTCGCCGCCGTCATTATTTAATGTGGCGGGGATGATCTCTCCCGCTTCGGAAGTGATTTCCCAGATCACGTCCAGGTCGGTTCCCGTCAGGCTGACAGTGGCAGGCTGGTCGATGTGGGCCGTCTCCGGCGCGTCCAGCGTCAGGACGATCACCGGGCAGACCTCCAACGGCAGGGCGGCGGTGTACTCCTTCCCCAGCTCGTCCGTGACGGTAGCGGTCAGGACGTAGGCCCCGGCTCCGTCAAAGGTCAGCTTGCCGCCGTTATCGTCCAGAGAAATAGCAATACCCTCGCCGTCACGGGTTAAGGTCCATGCAACAGTCGAGGGTGTGCCATGCTCCACGGTCAGGCTGATTGCCACCGCTTCATCTTCATGGAGTTTGTCGGTGTCAGCGGTCAGGGAGAGGGGCAGGTTCGGGAGGGCCTTGATAGTCACAGGCTCAGAAGAAAACTCCCGGCCCTGGGCATCCTTGGCGATAGCGGTGAGGATGTAGTCCCCAGCACCGTCAAAGGTGAGTGTCCCGCCGTTGGCGGAGAGGGTCACGGGAACCTCCTTGCCGTCCCTGGTCAGTGTCCAGCGGACGGAATCGGGCTTGCCGCCCTCCACCGTCAGGCCGATCTCCACTGTCCCGCCGTCATGCACCTTCTCCGCGCTGGCGGTCACGGTGGGAACGATTACCGGCAGGATGGTGATGGACTGGCTAGCGGTGTACTGCTTCCCGGCGGCGTCCGCGAGGGTAGCCGTCAGGGTGTACTTGCCCGTCCTGGCCAGAGCCAGTGTGCCGCCCTCCTTGGTGAAGCTGGCGAGGGGCTGGTTTGCGCCGTCCTTCGTCAGCGTCCAGACCACGGAGCCGTCCAGGTCATTTTTTAGCAGCAGCTTCACATCCTCCGTCCGGTCGGTGTAGCCGTACTCCGGCAGGGAAAAGGCAATGTCCCCGATGGGCAGGACCTCCACAGTTTTCTCGCAGTAGGCTTTGCCGCCGCTGTTCTCCACGGTGCCGCGCAGCACATACCGCCCAGCCTCCATGAAGTAGCAGATGCCGCCGTCCTTGGTGAAGCCCTCCGGCATGGCGATAGATTTCCCGTCACGGGTCAGCTCCCAGGTGACGGCCTCCGCGCCGGTGAGCGTGGTTTTCACGGAGACGGAATCCCCCACATACCGATACGCCGGGAGGTCAAAGGCGATGGTAGGCTTCATAGGCCCAATGGCCGTAGGCGTCGCCGTAGTCGGTGATCTTGTTGGCATTGGCGGCATGGGCGTTGACCGCTAAAAGGCTGACCATCATCACCGCCGCCAGGAACAGAGAATGTGGTCTATGTAAGTCGAAAATACACCCAGAATTGTATGTTGGAACGAAACCGCTACTTGGTAGACCATGCGTCCATTCTGGTGGCCGTTTGCAATGGGACGCAGCGAAGCGGGACCGGAGCTACTGTGCGGTACGCTCAGAAGCAAGGGCGTGAAATTTTTATTATTGACCCCATCTCACGAACAACCACCTATTTTCCAATGAACTCAGTGCGTGGATAAAAGTCAAAGGGGATTGATAGGAGCGTGACAAACCGTGAAACAAGGGAACTTGAAGCCTTGCTGTTTCTGTTCCGGCCTTATATAGACAAAGAGGCCCAGCCCGATTATGACGTTGTATACTCACGAAAATTCGGCTACCTGTTCATACAATTTTATCCAGAGGGAAATGGAGAGGATCAAATTACTTTGCTGGAAACCTCCCATGATCTGCTGTTTATGATGTTCTCATGGGTCACGCTGGATGTACTGGCGCTGGACTTGGAGGGCGAGCATTGGGAAGCGAAGATGAGATTGTTCCCATCGGAGGAAAAGGAAATCAGAAAGCGTATTTGCCCTGTTCTGGAAAAGTGCGGAAAGCGGAGCGAAGAATATAAAAAACTACTGAACAGGTTCTTGAGAAACTACCCGGACATTTTTCTGGATGATACTCCATTTTAGCGGTTGGCCACAGCGTAAAGCCAAGCTAAAAACTGCGCTGTCTGTACGACGCAGCTTTTAACTTGATTTGCTATCTGAGCAGTTGGCGTGGTATACTAACTTCAGGCAATCGTTATTGGGAATGTCCACGAAACCTTAGCCCGCTTTTGAGGATTCCCCAAGAGAGTAGCCAATCTGAAAAGAGGGGATTTTTACATATGATGAATAGTGTGGTGTCAGGCCCAGCAGAGCGAATGGCGTATAAAGACAGTACCTATGTTATTGTCTCAAAAATTGCCTATCTGATCGGGGTCCCAAAACGAATATTTGAGAATCAGCATGAGCCTCCACAACTTGAAACATTTCAGCAGTTGGAGAATGATAAGAACGCCCGGATTATCCGTCATTTGTGCATCATTCGGACAGCGATTGAACGGAACTTCAAATACATCAATGATAAAATGAGAGTGGAATATAAAACCATACTCACCTTGCCGCAGTTTGTTCCCGCCGATTCAATCAACCAGCTATTGGCGGATGGCGTCAACTTCATCAGAAAATCAAATACAATGCTGGTTGGACATATCATTGAAATCAACCGCATTATTTCAGATCGTATCAATAACTGCAAGCAGTTATTTCCCCTCTGGCTTAACTGGAAATACATTCGAGAGCTTTTTATTATGCCGAATGGCTTGTGCGAAAAAGGGACCCAAGCGGCGGCGGCAGTCTATTATGAACATATACGGCTTTACCCCTATCAAATGTATATTCATTGGATGCCCAGCGATCAGGGCAACATCCTGTTCAACGACAAAAGATTTGTTTCCCTGCTCTACCACTGGCATGATGATGAGTTTACCGAGTATAACAAAGTATCAGATGCTGGCAGTTATATAAAAGATAGCATCTATGATTTTATTGATGCAAGCCAAAAAGCGGTGATCGTAGTCGATTGTGAAAATTCAGACCCCTATAAATTAAGTGCGACCCTGCGGCGGCTGAACAGCGCATACACTGAAAAAATCACTTCGATTATCCTCTTTGACGATATTCACACCGCCACAGCTTGGAGCATTCTGGAGAAGTTCACCTCCATCCCGGTGGAGCATATTTTGATTGAGCGGATCAAGCAAAACAAGTCCCTGGTGGACATTCGCCTAACGGCGAGAGCCTGCCAGGAATATTACGAAAACAAAGTGGATTCTTTTGTCATTGTTTCCAGTGATTCAGACTATTGGGGCCTTATCTCGTCTCTGCCCAAGGCCCAATTCTTAGTAATGATTGAACATGATAAGTGTGGGCCTGATATGAAAGCCGCGCTTGTCAATTCGGGAATTTTTTACTGCTACTTAGACGACTTCTATTCCGGCGATTCAGAAGAACTGAAAACGAATGCTCTGTTTCAGGAAATGCGTGATTACATGGAGAAGTCTGTCCAGTTGAATGTTATTGATATGCTCAATGACGCTCTCCGCGCCACTCGGATAGAAATGACTTCGGCAGAACGCCAACAGTTTTACGACAAGTACGTTAAGACACTTCAACTTTCAATCAGCGATGAGGGAAAAGTTTCGCTGGTTATCAAGGTGAAGTAAAGGCCCATCTGCTGTTCCAGTGGACCTTGTTTAATATGCACGGCTGCACACCAAACTCCTGCGCGAATGTGCGGGAGAGAGCGACCGAAGGGAGCGAAAAAGCCACGCCGTAAGGCGTGTTCGACTGTACGCAGAGCGGACGGTCCGGGGCTTGGGGGAACCCCAACAAGCGAGTGAGAATAGCCAAAAGGATATTCTTACTCATTGCTTGCCTTTTCCATCGGAACCTTTAACCCTGCCTGCGTCCTCAGAAACAACGCTTTTATTCTGGGCGGTGTATTTGACCGAATCTACTTATAATTACTCCTTGTAGGAACAATTTCCCGCAGGAGGCATACGAGCATGAAAATCGTATCATGGAACGTCAACGGGCTTGCCCGGTGCAGACGGAACGGATTCTTGAAATTCCTGGCAGACGCAAAGCCCGATGTGCTGTGCTGTCAGGAAATCAAGGGGGAGTGCCCGCTGAATGTTCCCGGCTATCTGCTGTTCTGGAACCCGGCGAAACGCTCCAACTACTCCGGGACGCTGGTACTGTCACGGCGGCAGCCCCTCTCCTGCCAGTACGGTCTTGGCATTGATAAGTTTGATGATGAAGGACGGCTTATCACGATGGAATACAAGGACTATTTCATCGTCAATGTTTATGCTCCGAACCTCAACACACATTCGTCCCCCGAACGACTGGACTTCCGCATGGAATGGGACAAGGTCCTGCGGGAGTTTGTTACGAAACTGCCAAAGCCTGTTATCATGTGCGGGGACTTCAACGTGACACGGGAGTACATCGACATTTACCCGGAGAACCAGAAGAACACGCCGGAGGAACCGCTGTTTCAATCGGAGGAACGAGCGAGTTTTGAAACGCTTCTCTCTGCTGGCTACATTGACGTATTCCGGGCCTTTTACCCGCAGAAGGAAGGGGCCTATACCTGGTGGGGGCCACGGCCTAAAAGCCGTCAGGAGAACAAAGGCTCACGGTTGGATTATTTCCTCGTTTCTGGGGAACTGCTGGCCTACGTTCAGAGCATTAAGCACCATACGACTACTCTGTGTTCCGACCACTGTCCCATTTCCATCATCCTGGGGGCAATCACCTTTCAGCAGGAAACCACGGATGAAGATATGGCTGTCAGGTGGCGCACGATAGACTGGCCGAAAATGGAAAATGAGCTTTTCCGCAAGCAGAACAAATTGGCTTTTGCCGCTTATAACCGGGATTGGGAAAACGTCAAAATCATGCAGGATAAGCTGGTGGCTTCGTATGCCGCCAGGGTACTTGCCGTCCGCTTCGTTGCCGACACAAATTCAGCAGCGGGTATTGACGGCGTAAAGCTGACCAGTGACGCACAAAAAATGAAAATGGCCTTATCCCTGACCCGCAGAGGATACCAGCCATTACCGAACCGATATGAGAAGGTCACGGAGCGGGGGAAGGAATTGACGTTGCATATCCCCGCCGCCAGGGATAAGGCTATGCTGGTACTGTATTCTTTCTCTCTTGACCCGGTAGCTGAATCCACAGCGGATAAAAAATCCTTTTTCGCCCGTAAAGGCCGCTCGGCTCATGACGCTTACGCTTACATACTCCGGGAGTTGAATCAGGAGAATCCGCCCAAGTTGATCGTCAGGGCCGATGTTGCCGCTTTCTTCGATAACGCTATGCACAACTGGCTCATTGAAAATATTCCAATGGACAAGACGGTGTTGCGGAAATTTCTCCGGGCAGGTGTTGTCAAGGACGGTGAATTGTTTGAAACGAACAAGGGAATTTCCTTTGCGTCCAGCTTGTCCCCTATCCTCGGCAATATGCTGTTGGACGGCCTGCAATCCCATATCTATGACAGTCTTTACCCGATGGGCGGTGTTGATTATTCTAATGGCTGCATGGTCAGGTTTGCCGATGATATAGTGGTTACGGCGAGGTCAGTAGAGAGCGCAGAGCGGATTATGCAGAGTGTCAGCGACTTCTTAGCCAGCCGGGGCCTAGGATTCAATCAGGAGAAAACCTATATCGCCCATATTAGCGAGGGCTTCACGTTTTTGTCATGGCACTTCCAAGAGAAGAAGGGCATTTTGACAGTCGAGCCGACTGACGGCTCCATTAAGAAGATTGAGCGCGAGTTGGAAAATCTGATTTTGAATTTCAAGGGAACACAAAGGGCGCTGATTGAGAAAATTAACGACAAGCTGAGCGGATGGGCGGCGTACCACCGCAGTACGGACGCCTATATGATTTTCCGTCACATTGACGCTGTGGTTGAGGGCCTGCTTGTCGTGAAGATGTGCCAGAAGTATTCACACTGGCACAGGGAAACCGTACTGCGGAAGTTCTGGATTTATGTGGGCGGGTATCACGTTTTTGCCCTGCCCGATGACCCGACTTGCCGGGTGGTTCGGCTGGCTCCTCTCGCCATCGTTCAGCACAAACCCTGCAAGGTCAGTTTCAATCCGTATCTGGACAAGGATTATTTCTCTCAGCTTCAGCATCGCCGTGACGAGCAGAAAGCCAACGGCAAGTATAAAGCGGTATGGCAGCGGCAAGGGGGCCGCTGTGCGTTTTGCGGAAATCCTATGCTGGCCGACCAGGAGGTTGAGGTAATCGAGAAGGTGATCGGCAAAGGACGGCGGGTACAAAATCTGATTTACATTCACCGCCAGTGCGCCTACGATATGTTCTCGGATTCGGATGATGCTTTTGGGGAGCATATCGACCTCTTTGAACTGCTGGGAGATTTCGTTGACACCGCCCCTTTGAGGGAGTCTCCCTACCTCGAATTGCGGGAATACTTCCGACTGTCTGACAAATCCCCTCTCACTCTGACCTTTCGCCAGATTGAGCAAATCCTAGGAGACAGCTTACCAGCAGAAGCGTACTTCTACGATGCTTTCTGGTATGAGAATATGCCGGGAATGACCTCGCCCATGTGGCGAGAGGAAGGATACCCTTTCCATGCGATTATCCCGGACGAGATTGACTACTACATTTCCGATTCCTGGACAAGTCAGGGATATGAGATAAAGGCCCTCCACCGCCATGACGAGCGTGTGGTGTTCCGCCGGGTGGTCACAGGTGTGTCCGGCGTAAGAATCCCCAAAGCCCTGACCACCCGGAAATTGCCTGACGCGCTCGTCTACAAATTGGAAAAGCTGCTAAAACAGTTTGTTCGGGAGCATGGGTTGTAGCGTTCTTTTGCATAATTTATAGAACCTAGACAATACCCGATTGATGTGGTATGATAATTCCATGTTGAGAATATGCCGAAAGGACATTTCATTGTTGTTCCAGAGGTATCATCAGAGCGGCGACGCTATGTTCCGATGGGCTTTATGGATGATTCAGTGCTGTGTAGCAATAAGGTTCGGCTGATGCCGAACGCAACACTTTATCATTTTGGCATTTTAACCTCAAATGTTCACATGGCTTGGATGCGGGCGGTTTGCGGAAGATTGAAAAGCGATTATGACTATTCGATAAAAATTGTCTATAACAACTTCCCCTGGCCTACTCCCAGGGACGCACAAAGGGCCAAAATTGAGCAGACCTCCCAGGCGATTCTTGACGCCCGCACCCTCTACCCGGATGCCAGCCTTGCCGACCTCTACGATGAAACCACCATGCCCCCGGAGCTGCGGAAGGCCCACCAGCAGAACGACAAGGCGGTGATGATGGCCTACGGCTTTGGGGGCAAACTAAACTCCGAACCAGCCTGCGTGTCGGAGTTAATGAAGATGTACCAGCAAATTGTTTCCCAATAGGGCAAATATGAGGTTGAGAAAACTATAAGTTCGTCAATTTGTTTGCTTTAGAGGATTAAAGATTAAATAGTATTAACTTTCTTGATCTGAAATCATGTGAATAGCAACAGGCATCAAAGGGTACATTCTTTGATGCCTGTTGCATTTATTTATTGCCGACACCTCCATTGCGTAAATATTTTGTGCTTTCAGTGCAAAAACTTTGGGTGCTACTGGCAAATATGCAAATCTAATAGCACAATGTAAAATTGGACTATTAGAATGTAACCAATATTTCCACTAAAAAGGGGGGTGCATAGTTCTTGAAAGGCAAGGAAGTATTAAGAATTGAATTTGGTCAG
>CAJUQN010000045.1 GCA_910588625.1 uncultured Oscillospiraceae bacterium | reverse complement strand
GGGCTGCTATAATAATTCACTATCCCTGGGGAGATGAATATCTCGGAAATGTAGACATTTCTACTTCAAATGTTACCGTTCATTATAATTACGACGATTCCGAATCAAAGACAATCAGCGGCGTACTCCGCTCCACAGAGGCCGGGGACATCCTGTGGGAGTGCAGCTATCAGGTAGGCAACGATGGTGTACCCCGCAATGGCCGGATCGACATCACCATGAATAACAGCAATCAAGCAGGCGAGCTTTACTTATACAACGGGTCCGGCGCGGCAGAATTTCCTTGGGAACTGGAGCCTTATAATATTCCGAAGTCAGCTATCACAAAAGTTGTTATCATGGGGCCACTGGCTGGACCGTGCTTCCGCATTACCGCTAATTCATTCCAGGGCTATAACAAACTGCAAACTCTCGTGCTGGATCAGGTCTCCGGTATAGATTCCTATGCGTTTGAGGGTTGCACCTCGCTGGAAAAAGTTTCGCGTTGGGACAGCGACGAAGACCTCGCCCACATCGGTAAGGGTGCCTTTAAGAATTGTACCAGCCTCGCAGAGATGAATTTCTCCGGTGTGATTACCATAGGCGATGAGGCGTTCCAAAACACGCCGCTGGGCGAGATTCAGCTACACAAAGGAATTACCGAAATTGGCAGCAACGCTTTTGCAGACTGTGCGGATGTGTTGATTTGTTGCTATGAAGGATCGTATGCACATCAATACGCACAGGAAAACAATATCCCATTTAAGCTGATTGAAGAAATCTCTTATACGCCATTCATCATGGGGCAAGACCAATGGAGCTTCAGCAATAGTGGAGAGTATTTTACAGATGAAACTATTGTCGATGGTCACTATAGCGAAACGTATTTCTTGACCGATTCTGATTATGAGATTTTAACCAGATCTTTGTATAATACGGAAAAAGAAATTATTGATCACTTCAAAGATGACCGCTATTGGTCTGGTTCTTGCTACGGGATGTCTGTCGTAGCAATATTGTCTAAGGCTGGAATAATTGATCCCAACGACGTACAAGGAGGTAAAGACTCTCTCTACTCCATAACAAAATCAAATAACGACCGCGTGGAATCCTTCATCAATTTTTATCATTTACAGCAGCATTTGACTCCAGCAATGAACGATTGCAATATCTTCGCAACAAAAAATACAGCGGATCAGCTGCGGACAATCGAAGAAAAGGTCGGGATGATATCTGCAACCAAAGTGCCGGTGCTACTAGGGTTTTCCGGGAGCAAGGGAGGTCATGCCGTTGTTGCTTACGGCGTGGAGCACGGCGATTTTACTCTGAATGATGGATTTTTAGGAACAACTTTAGGTGGAACAAAGTATGATTCAAGAATTGTGATTTATGATTGCAACTACCCGAATGGTTCAGAATATTCATACCTTTGGTATAACAGTGGTACTAGTGAGTGGTGTATACCTAATTATTCGTGGGCAAATAAATTGATCATAGCCCGCAATCAGCCTAATATTATGGCTCGTGAATATGCTCAAATCCTACCCCATATAGACCAGGAGACAAGCACAGACGCTCCTACTGTCTGGCTCGACTACGAAGGAAATGCTGATGGGTATTTTATGGAATGGGCTGGCTCAACATTATGGATTGATGGTACGACAGACAAGAGAGAGGATGGACTCGTAACATATTATGATGTCGACGTCTTGACGAACGAAACATACAACCCCGGAACGCTCCATCTCACTTTGCCTAATCCAACTACCAGTTATTCAGTGAAGCCATTGGAAGACGATTCTAATAGTTTTACGCTGTCTTTTGAAAACTCCGTACTATCTATGGCTTGCGAGAACGCAGAGCTTATCACCTTTGGTCCAGACGGAAAAATAGAAACCGTGGGCACCTCTGGATCATACACGGCAAGTATGGTTTTTAACGATGGCTATCATGTATTGCCGTGGTATAAAACATCCATTAGGGGGACAAATGGCGGAAACCTGTCTTTGACGCAGACAGACGAAGGAATCATCATCGGAGGAAGTAATCTACATGACATCCTCGTAACCGTTAAAGACAATGAAGAAACCCGAAGCTTGCGGTTCTCAACGGATGAGAAGTCCGCATTGCTAACCAACGAGCCTTTAGGCGGTGAGCAAAAACCCATTATTATGTTGGACTCCAATCATGATGGCGTTTATGATGAAGTGGCAAAAGTTAGCTATACTATCACCTTTCATGCCAACGGCGGTACAGTGGCTCCTGCATCAATGATGACAGATGATGCGGGCAAACTCACCAGCTGGCCTACTCCTACTCGCACAGGCTATACTTTTAACGGTTGGTTTACCTCAGTCAGCGGCGGGACACCACTTGCCACCGACACTGTGTTTACCAAGGATACCACCGTCTATGCCCAGTGGACAGCTGTCAGCGTCAATCCTAACCCCACTCCGGGGCCGAATAATCCTGTCGGTCCTACTAATCCAGGCAGTTCTTGGAATGACTATACTCCGCCGACCACCTACTTGATCACCACTCCGACCACGCCAAACGGCACCGTGACCGTCAGCCCTAAGTCTGCCTCCAAGGGTAGCACCGTAACAATTACTGCCACGCCAGATGCGGGCTATCAGCTGACCACGTTGACCGTCACTGACAACAATGGCAAGGAGGTGAGCCTGACCGATAAGGGCAGCGGAGCATACGCCTTCACCATGCCAGGCGGCAAAGTCTCCATCAACGCCGTATTCCAGCCAATAGAGGCATCCTGGAGCAATCCTTTTACTGATGTGAGCACTGGCGCATGGTATTATGATACCGTGAAATTTGTCAGCGAGAATGGTTTGATGAATGGCGTGGGAAATAGCTTGTTCGCGCCGGAAGCAAATCTCTCGCGGGGCATGCTGGCTCAGATCTTCTACAATAAGGAAGGGCAACCCGCCGTGGCCTACAACGGCGCTTTTATGGATGTAAAGCCCGAAGCATGGTGTTTTAACGCTGTGAGCTGGGCTTCGGAGAAAGGCATTGTTGACGGGTACGGTAATGGTTTGTTCGGACCGGATGATAATATCACCCGTGAGCAGTTGGCGGTCATGCTCTGGCGCTATGCCGGAAAACCTGTCCCGCCCAATTTACTACTCAATTTCACCGATGCTAATCTTGTCAGCGACTACGCCATGGACGCCATGCGTTGGGCCGTAGATAAAGGCATTATCAATGGGAAAGGCAACGGCATCCTCGATCCCAGAGGTTATGCCGCCAGAGCTGAAGCAGCACAGATGTTGAAAAATTATCTCGACAAATAATGTTCCCCATAGAAAATGGCCAGCTGGGCAATTAGCTGGCCATTTTCTACGCAATTATATTAAAATCATGCTATAATCGTAATAGCTAAACATCCACATTTATAATTTTCCAATTCTGAGCTTTTAGGACAGAAGAGCGACCATGTGTAGCAAATTAGGTCCTACAGGCTTAGTTTGTGGATGTTTAGCGACAGCATGTGGTCGCTTTTTTGTGTATGGTATAACAAAATTTAAGGGAGTATTATGGATACAGACAATTCTACGCATGACAATCGAGTTTCTTTGGCGGCTCGTGGAAATGGTAGGCCGCTACAAAAAACACGTCAAAGTCCTCCTGAGATACCGTCTCCGAATTTGCAGAAAGCTCCGGATGTTTCACGGTCTTTTGTAGAAGGCAATAATGCAGATCAGATATTCCAACATTCTCAAACGAAGGCAGAGTTTAAAATTGCCAAGCTGCTAACAAAGATATGCTTTATTTTTGGAATAATAACTTTGATTGGGACACTCTGTATAGTTATAGGGCCTGCAACTTATCCACGTCAATACTCACGTCAAACGCTTGCTCTGATTCTCAGCTTGTCTTATACGATGTATGATTTTATCAAAGGTTTTGGTACGGCCTTTTGTACGGCTGCAATAGTAGCAATTGTTGTTGCTGGGAGTCGCTACAAAATTCAGGTCAAAAGACTACTAATAACGGTTATTTGTAGCATATTTATGATATACTTATTGTCTATCATGAACGGTATTATCTTCTATACACATTATCCTGAATATGGAACTTATCCATTTTTCAATAATTTTCCTACATGCACAGGGCTTTTCGATATAGGGATGTAACGCCCTTGGGGCAACATGGAAATACTATGGGCAGATCATCAGGAAAATAGTACCCCCAGTAATATCCTTTTTTGCGATAGTCATTTCCCCTTCAGTAAATCGTGTAAAACGTATGGTGGGCAGACTTTCGGGTGGTGCACCCCTGGTGCAAAACTAGCATATCGTATAAAATCAGACTCCTGCCATAAGCGGTAAGTTATTATATCGTAATCACTCAGAGAATACTCTTATCCGCTTATTTTGCCAGAAAACAGAAGAAAACCCCTATAAATAGGGGTTTTCTTCACGCCGCGTTTGCATACTTTTGTATCAAACGTGACGTCTTAACATGGTACGCCCGGAGGGACTCGAACCCCCAACATTCAGAACCGGAATCTGACGCTCTATCCATTGAACTACGGGCGCATATCTTTGACGCTTATTATAGTATAGCAGGATTTTCCTTCGTTGTAAAGGGCGAATTTGAGAAAATTTCTCGATACTCAAATTTTCTTGTGTATTTTGCCGCCTGTAAAATAGCCCGCTATCCTTGCATTTTCACCCATGATTTGCTACACTACACTAGACTAAAGCAAATCGCCCCATTGGGAGGAAAAGGTTGAAACATTGTAATTTGAGCACGATACCGAAAAAGGATACACAAAGCCAAGCCCTCTAACAAGAGGGCAAAAATGAAGTAATGTTCAAAAATTAAGAAATTTGTTGTGCAATCACTAAATACCCTCACCCTCGACGCTGGATGATGTAGACGGTCTCCTCCAAAGAAAGCCTCACGATGTGCGGGGGCGGATTTGCGGTAGAGATCAGCTCATTTTCTTGAACATAATGTAAATAGAGACGACGAGTTCTCTAGCGATAGCGATGATGGCTTTCTTGTGCCCCTGCGCTTTTTAAGATTGCTGCAACGGTTAAAAATTTCAGGATGCCTTTTCTTTGCTTTGATTGCAGCAAGTGCATATTGGGTCAGCAAGGGTTTGATGTAGGCCCCAGCTCTACTGATTCTGGCGGCCTTTCTCTTCCCCCGAATCGCCTTCACATATTTGGGGTGGGGCAAGACGCCGGGGAAACGATCTTAAGCATAACACATCTCCTCAAACACATTCTAACAAATTTTGCGTTGCTGCGTTAGCGGCACTCCTGTTTCATCCCCTTTTGTGTCTTGCTGCGCAGCAGAAAGGAATGGTCGTACACATGATTACAATCAATAGCAACCCCGTCCGCTGGCAAAATGGCCAATTTGTCCCCGCCGCGACCAAGGAGGGCCGGGAGGGCACTATGGCCCACGCCATTCTCACCGCCCACAACACCTCCAGCAACCCGGACCGCTTGGCCATCCGCTTCGACGCCATGGCCTCCCACGACATCACCTACGTGGGTATCATCCAGACCGCCCGAGCCTCCGGCATGAAGCAGTTCCCCCTGCCCTACGTGCTCACCAACTGCCACAATTCCCTGTGCGCTGTGGGCGGCACCATCAACGAGGACGACCACGTCTTTGGACTGACCGCCGCCAAAAAGTACGGCGGCGAGTTCGTCCCCGCCCACCAAGCCGTCATCCATTCCTATATGCGGGAGCGCTACGCCGCCCCCGGCAAGATGCTGCTGGGCTCCGACTCCCACACCCGGTACGGCGCTTATGGCTGCATGGCCATCGGTGAAGGCGGCCCGGAGCTGGCCCGCCAGCTGCTGCGTAAGACCTACGACATTGCCTATCCCAAGGTGATTGCCATCTACCTCACCGGAGCGCCCCGGCCCGGCGTGGGACCCCAGGACGTGGCTCTGGCCCTAGTGGGCGCCACCTTCAAGAACGGCTCAGTGAAGAATGCCGTTATGGAGTTCTTTGGTCCCGGCCTGGCAAACCTGTCCATGGACTACCGCGCGGGCATTGATGTCATGACCACTGAGACCACCTGCCTGTCCTCTGTGTGGAAGACCGACGAGCAGACCAGGACCGCCCTCGCCCTTCTGGGCCGCGGGGACAGCTACCAAGAGATGGCCCCCAGCCAGGGCGCGTATTACGACGGCGTGGTCACCGTGGAGGTGGACAAGGTGGAGCCCATGATCGCCCTGCCCTTCCACCCCTCCAACGCCTACACCATCCGGGAGTTCAAGGCCAATATGGCCGACTTGCTCCACCAGGTGGATATGGACGCGGCAGAGCAGCTGGGGGTTAAAAACGCCCCCTCTCTGGTCAAAAAAATCGTGGAAGGCCAGTTCCACGTGGACCAGGGCGTCATCGCCGGCTGCTCCGGCGGCACCTACCAAAACCTGAAACGGACTGCTGAGATTTTGAAGGGCTGCGGCATCGGCTCCGACGCCTTCTGGCTGTCCTGCTACCCCGGTTCCATGCCCATCAACCTGGAGCTGACCCGCAACGGCTATATCGCCCAACTCATGGCCGCGGGAGCGTCTATCCGCTCCTGCTTCTGCGGTCCCTGCTTCGGGGCCGGGGATGTGCCCGCCAACGGCGCCTTCTCCATCCGCCACTCCACCCGCAACTTCCCCAACCGGGAGGGCTCCAAGCCTGGCGACGGCCAGATCTCCTACGTGGCCCTCATGGACGCCCGCTCCATTGCCGCCACCGCCCGGATGGGGGGCGTACTCACCGGGGCGGACGAGTTGCCCGACGTGCCCGCCGACCGGGCCGACGAGCAGTGGAATTATGACGACTCCGCCTATAAATCCCGGGTCTACTTCGGCGTAGGCAGGCCCCAGCCGGATACGGAGCTGGTGTTCGGCCCCAACATCACCGACTGGCCGGAACAGATAGCCCTGCCTGAAAATCTGCTTCTGACCGTAGCCGCCGCCATCTATGACCCTGTGACTACCACAGATGAGCTGATCCCCTCCGGAGAGACTTCCTCCTACCGCTCCAACCCTCTGCGCCTGTCCGAGTTCGCCCTGTCCCGGAAGGATCCGCAGTACGTCCCCCGGGCCAAGGCCATCCAGACGGTGGAGAAGCTGCGCCGCACCGATCCTGAGGCCCCTGAGGTCAAGGAGGCGCTGAACGGCTATGACCCTGTCAAGACCGGCCTTGGCTCTCTGGTGATGGCCCTCAAACCCGGCGACGGCTCCGCGAGAGAACAGGCGGCGTCCTGCCAGCGGGTACTGGGTGGCTGCGCCAACATCGCAGGCGAGTACGCCACAAAACGCTACCGCTCCAACGTGGTCAACTGGGGGATGCTCCCCTTCACGGCAGACAATCTCCGGGAGCTGGACCTCCAGCCCGGCGACCGGGTGTATATCCCCGGCATCCGCGCCCTTCTGGAGGGGAACGGCGAGAGCGTCCAGGCCACCGTCCTGGGTGACGGCGGCGAGACCCCCGTCGCCCTGTCCCTCCCCGGCCTGACTAGGGAAGAACGCGACATCATCCTGGCGGGGTGCCTCATCAACTATTACGCCGAATAAACCGCAAAGAGGCGGAGGTTTTTATCCTCCCTCCCTATTTCCCTGTTTCTTAACAATTCCCACGTAGACAGGCCGCTCCGTTTGTGTTATGATAAGTTATCTCAAATTTTGACACGATTCACGGAGGTGCGTTCCATGCGGACAAAACGATATATTTCCCTGCTCCTGGGGTTGCTGATGATGTTCACCTTCACCGCCTGCGGCGGGGACAAAGACAAGGACAAAGAAAACGAGAGCGGCATGACCATCGCCCCCGCCCAGCTCACCGAGGAAGAACAAAACCTGGCCGACTTGCTGGCCTTGGGCATGGAGTCCCATCACATTTTCTCCTTCCAGGCCAAGGGCGCCAAGTCCCTCCATTTCAACGTCTACGAGCTGGCGGACGGCAACTGGAGCCCTCTTCCCGGCGGCGGAGGCGGCGGGCTGTCTGTGGAGAGCGGCCGCATCGCCTTGACCTTTGGTAAAATGACCGAGGGTGTCCGGCTGGCATACCAGACGGAGCGGGACAATATTTCCACCTCCTTCCAAATCACTCCGGCGGACGATGTGTCCAACATGGCCTTCGCCACCTCCACCCTGGACACCGAGCCCACCGCAATTGAGCTGGACCAGGAGATCCCTCTGGTCATCCAAATCGCCACTTCTCAAAACGAGCTTCGTATGTATAAGGTGGACTACTTCGGAATGCCTCGGGAGTTGGCCAAGACCGGCTATGAGCACATCTACGCCATTACTGTGACGTTCAGCGCCCAGGAGTTTGGGGCCGCCCCCTCCCAACCCTCTAACGAACCGTCTGCCGAGTCCTCTCCCGCAGAATAAAAAGGAACGCCCCCGGCTCTCGCCGGGGGCGTTCCTTTTTACACCGCGATCCAGTTCTTCAGGTCCACCAAATCCTGGGCGATATGTACGGAGGGGAACCGCTCAAAAGCCGGGGCCTTGGTGGTGCCGTTGAGCACCGCGCAGAACTCGCAGCCCCCCGCCTGGGCGGTGGCGGCATCAATCACCGTATCCCCGCAGAACAGTACTTGCTCCGAGCCCAGCCTCAGCCGTTCCAAAGCCATCTGCAGCCCCTCCGGGTGGGGCTTGGAGTGGAATACCTGGTCGCCGCCCACCACCAGATCCAACAGCTCCAGCTGTCCCTGGTACTCAAAAATCCGCCGGATGGTCTCCCCCGGCTTGGTGGATACGATGGCCGTGCGCACACCCCGGCCCTTCAGCGCCTGCAAAAGCTCCACCGCGCCGGGAAACAGGGTGGTGCCCTCGATCATCAGCGTCCGGCCCTCTCCCTGGGCCTTCACCCCCACCGTGTCCTGAAAGGTCCGGTAAAACATCTTCTGCCGCTCCGGGTCGTGGTCCCCGGTGAGCAGGGAATAGCCGTCCGCCAGGGTGAGGCCGATGGTGGTGCGCACGTCGTCCACCGTGGGCGGGTCCAGCCCCAGGGCGGCGAAGCCCAGGCGGTAACCCTCCGCGATGGCGGGGGTGGAGTCCCCCAAGGTGTAGTCGAAGTCGAAAAATACCCCTTGATATTTCATATCGTGACCTCAGCTCATGATATTTGTCGCAGCGTCCCGCAGGATGCTGCACTTAAATTTATCATATCACAGGCTGAGGCCGTTTACAATTGTGAAAACAACTAACTTTCGGCCTGTTCCAACAGGTTTGCCGCACCGTAACGCAAACAACGGTACAGCCGCTGCCGCCCTCGTTTTAGCGTTCGGGACACAGTGGACTTGTTCACCCCATATTGCTGGGCAATGGCCTCCATGCTCATACACTTCCCATAGTAGAGCATCATGTACTCCCGCTGGCGTTTGGTGATATCCTGGCGCAGGGCATGGGTCAGATTGCGCTTGAGGCGGTTCATCTGGTCCTTGTTGTCCTGAGCCATCAGCTCGGCATACATCGCAAAATCCACCGTGCCATAGGTATTGTCATACGAAACTTTGTGCATCGCTCAGATCCTCCTCCCTCTCCGGCCCACCGGTCTCCCTCCTGCGGCGGGCCGTCTAGGTGTGTGCTTTTCATAGTAGTGCTCCAGGTGGCGGGCCACTGCCCGCACATCCCGGTACATATTGCGCAGGGGCCGGATGCGCCCCTCCAGCTGGAGCCTGCGGTCCTCGCTGTCCGTCTCCCGGCTGGCGTGCTCCAGCTCCACGATGCGGCGGCGCAGGTCCGCCGCAGTCTGTTCATACTCTAGTGATAGCTCGTATAATGTCATAGATCCCCTTTAGTGCTCCTTTTTTGTCTAAACAGTGTCAAAGCTCTGGCCGCTCCGGCCCACATGGCGTAATTGGGCGGCAAAGTACCCCTTGGCATAGCGGCCCAGACAGTACTCGCACACCACCCGGTCCTCCAGCTCGAAATAGGGGTCGCCAGGGTAGAGCTCCCCCCGGCACAGGTCGCACCGCTCCTCCCGGCCGACCTGGAAATGTCCTCCTGCCGTCTTGCTCCATCCTCTCTTTTTCTTTTCTTTTTTCAAATTTTCTGTTGACAAACTCGTCTCCTACTGCTATAATAACCTTCGTTGTGAACGCGGATGTGCTGGTGTAGCTCAGCTGGTAGAGCAGCTGATTTGTAATCAGCAGGTCGGGGGTTCGAATCCGTCCACCAGCTCCACCTTCTTCCGTTGCTCTGCCCCCTCAATTGAATATGGAGGAGTACCCAAGTGGCCAAAGGGGACAGACTGTAAATCTGCTGGCTTTGCCTTCGATGGTTCGAATCCATCCTCCTCCACCAAAGTGGTCGCAAGCGTGAGTTTGCGGCCTCTTTTTGCCTTCCAGGCAGGGACCCCTAGCTTTGCACCTGAACAGGCAGACCGTATACCTTGGCACTCATTTGCCCCATCGTCGAACCTCCTTTCTCTTTTTGAACAACTGTTCTAATCTGTTCCTAACGATACCACGTCCGGCGGTTCAAGTCAAGAGATTGTCTGAGATTTTTTCGCGCCATTTTTTTCAAATGTCCCGAAAAAGCGGACACAATCCCCTGGAAACGTTGCACATTCCCTTGATAAGGTCTCTGGATTTACAAAGGTTTTACACTTTGCCCGTTGACTGCCGGCCTCGCCGGGAGTATGATGGGATAAATGAGTTTTGGGAGGCCGCCATGAAGAAAAAAACCACCTTTGGACTGCTGGGGCTGGCCGCGGCAAGTGCTGGTGCGGCGGGCGGCTGGGCCGCTCTGGGCAGTTACCTTTACGATATGTGTATGATTCCCCAGGCCCGCCCCATGGATGAGCCAGAGGTCAATCAGGTCCAAGCCGATGGCCGCGCCTGGGCCCGGCGGAAGATTGGCTTCCGCGAGGTCACCATTCGCTCTGTAGATGGGCTGATGTTGTGGGCGGCGTTGGTGCCCGGTCTGCCGGGGCGCCGCCGCTGGGCCATCTGTCTCCATGGCTATCATGACACCCATGAGTCCATGGGCGCCATCGCCCGGTGGTACAACGACCAGGGCTGGAACGTTCTCCTGCCCGACCAGCGGGGCCACGGCAACAGCGAGGGCGGCTACGTGGGCTGGGGCTACGATGAGCGGCTGGACGTGGTCGGCTGGGCCACCTACATCGCCCGAAAGGACCCGGGCG
This sequence comes from uncultured Oscillospiraceae bacterium, assembly GCA_910588625.1. GTDB lineage: Bacteria > Bacillota > Clostridia > Oscillospirales > Oscillospiraceae > Enterenecus. The sequence goes on along the minus strand of CAJUQN010000045.1, from coordinate 10,590 downwards.
CGGAGATCGTGCTTCACGGCGTGTCTATGGGCGCGGCCAGCATCCTGATGGCTACCGGCGGACCCATGCCCCGCCAGGTACGGGCTGTTGTCTCCGACTGCTCCTATACCTCCATTGAGGCGGAGATGCGCCACCTGCTCAACCATTGGGCAGATAAGCCCACAGGCCTTCCCATGCCCGCCGGGGTCATGTTCTCCGCTTTGCGCAAAACCGTTTTGCGACGGGCGGGCTTCGACCTGCGGGATGTCTCTCCGATTGAGGCGGTTCGCCGCTCCAGGACGCCCACTCTGTTCATTCACGGCGTGGACGACAAATTCGTACCAGCCTCCATGATGGGGAAATTGTACCAAACCGCCCGCTGCCCCAAAAATTTCCTGTGGATGCCCGGCGCGGGCCATGCGGCGGCAGTGGGCACGGACCAAAATATGTATTGGGCGTCGGTATCCGGCTTCCTTCAGCAGTGTCTCCCGGAGAAGGCCGCTGAGTAAAACAAAATTCCCGGTCTGTGCATACAGACCGGGAATCTTTTGTATAATTTGGAAAAACAGCTTTTTGCGTCATTTTTATTGACAAGAGGGTTAAAAAAACATATAGTAGTTGAGCTGGATTTTTGTTTCCAGAGAGTCGTAAAAAATCCGATTAGTGATGGGGAATGATTGTGACAGATCATAAGCGCTTCAATAAGGAATTTGACCGCCGCTACGCCTACGATGGCTGTGACCTGGGGGCCACCTGCACCCCGGAGCGGACGGTATTCAAGCTCTGGAGTCCGGAGGCCTCCGGAGTGGAACTGTTTTTGTACGAGAACGATACTGCCCCCGCCTACGGCCACCGGCTGCTGTACTCGGGAGACCAAGGTGTGTGGTCGCTGACCTTGGCGGGGGACCTCCATGGGGTCTATTATGATTATGAGGTGACGGTGGACGGGGTCACCCGCCGCACCGCCGACCCCTACGCCGCCGCCGCTGGCTGCAACGGGGCCCGGAGTATGGTGGTGGATCTGTCCCGCACCGACCCGGAGGGATTTGACCAGGACTGCGCCCCTCCCAAGCAGCCGGAGAACATTATCTATGAGCTCCATGTGAAGGATTTCTCCTACGACCCGGAGAGCGGCGTACCAGAGGAATACCGGGGCAAGTTCAAGGCCTTCTCCTGGAAAGACAAGAAGGGCCGCCTGCCCCTATGTATGGAGCACCTGAAAAGCCTGGGGGTCACTCACGTCCAGCTGATGCCCATCTACGACTTTGGCTCAGTGGATGAGGGGGGCGATGGCAAGCAGTTCAACTGGGGCTACGACCCCATGAACTACAACCTGCCCGAGGGCAGCTACTCCACCGACCCGTCGGACGGCGCTGTGCGAATCCGCGAGTGCAAGGAGATGATCCAGGCCCTTCACCGCAACGGCATCCGGGTGGTAATGGACGTGGTGTACAACCACACCTACGCCGCCGACTCTTGGCTGGACCGCTCCGCGCCGGGATATTACTACCGCCGCTGGGCGGATGGGTCGTTGTCCAACGGCTCGGGCTGCGGCAACGACATTGCGGCGGGCCGGGCCATGGTGGATAATTATATCCTCCACTCGGTGATGTATTGGGCGAAGGAGTACCACATCGACGGCTTCCGCTTCGATCTGATGGGCCTTTTGACCGTAGAGCTGATGAACCGCATCCGCTACGCGCTGGACGCGGTATTCGGTCCCGGTGAAAAGCTGCTGTACGGCGAGCCCTGGCGGGCGGCGGACTCCCCCATGGAGGCGAACACTGCCCCCGCCATGAAGGACAACATCCAGCAGCTGGACCCCAATATCGGCATCTTCTGCGACACCACCCGGGATGCCATCAAGGGCGACTGCTTCCATGCGGAACAGCCCGGCTTTGTCAGCGGCGGCGTGGGGCTGGGGGAGACCATTTTGTGTGCCGTCTCCGGATGGATGGGGGATGTGGGGGACTTCAGGCCCCGGGCCTGTTCCCAGGTGGTCAACTATATCTCCGCCCACGACAACTTTACCCTGTGGGATAAACTGGCCCAGTGCTCCGGCAAGGCGGGGGCGCCCTCCTATCAGCACTCTCGGGCGGACCTGCTGGCCCAGAACAAGCTGGCGGCTTTCATCTACTTCACCTGCCAGGGGAACTTGTTTCTCCAGGCAGGCGAGGAGTTCGCCCGCACCAAGCTGGGGGACCATAACAGCTACAAGTCCTCCCCCGACATCAACAAGCTGGACTGGCACCGGGCCTGGACCTTCGGTGAACTGACCGACTACTACCGCCAGCTCATCCGTTTGCGCAAGTCCCTGCCGGGGCTGTGTGAAAAAAAACCGGAAGCCGCCAAGAGAATCGTGGAGACCAACGTCTATCGGGACGGCGTGGTGTCCTTTCAGGTCGAAGAGGGCGGACCCCGCGGGGAGCGTCTGTTCGTTGTGTACAACGCCATCGAATACGACTACGCCATCCAATTACCCTCCGGTCGGTGGACCATCCGGGCGGACGGCGTCAACGCCGACCAGTACAAACCCCTGATCTCCGAGGGCAACTGGGCCAAGGTGCACCCCCGCAGCGGAATGCTGTTACAGCTATAGATAAAAAACCGCGTCCATAGGACGCGGTTTTTTATTTCACCGTCTGATTGAATATACCCCGCTGGCCGTAACAAAAATCTCCTCCGGATCCTCCGCCGGAAATACTTCCGCCTGAAGCTGGCCGGTGGTACGCCCCACCCGGATGGTGCGAGTACGCACCCGGATTTCCGCATCCAAAGGAACGGGCCGGACATAGTTCACCGTCAGTGTGACGGTGGGGGTGGCCACCCGCTCACACTGGGCTGAGCAGGTGACGCCCATACAGGTATCCACCAAAGAGGCCGTAACCCCGCCGTGGACAATTCCCAAAGGATTGGCCATAGAGGCGTCCGTGTGGCAGGAAAACAACAGGGACCCTGCGGGGCCCTCCTCCTCCATCAGTTCGACATCGTGGCCAAACCTGGGCCACGCCGGGGTGCAGGACTGGATACGCAAATCAATGAACTTTGCCGCGTTCCGGCGCAGCTCGTCGTTGGGTATGATCTCTGTCATAGCGCGTCCTCCATTAACTCTTTTTGCCGTCCCGCAGCTGCCGGACCAGCTCCTCGCTGGGGGTGACGTACAGGGTGCGGTAAGTGTTGTAGATCACGTATCCGGGCTTGCCTCCGGCAGGTTTTTTGACCACCTTGACCGGGGTGTAATCCACCGGCACCTGGCCGGATTCCCGGCCCTGTGAGAACCAGGCCGCCAGCATGGCCGCCTCGGTGAGAGACTGCTCGTCCGGCTCCGCCCCGCCGGTTTTCAAAATGACGTGGGAGCCGTGGAGCTTTTGGGCGTGGAGCCACAGGTCCCGTTTGTCGGAATCCTTCAGAGTCAGCCGGTCGTTCTGGCTGTTGTTCTTACCCACCAGAATGGTCAGTCCCGCGCTGGAGCGGAACTCCATGGGCTTGGAGTGGACAATTTTGACCTTCCCCTTGGCGGTCATTTTCCGCTTGTGCTGTTTTAGGTAGCCGTTTTCCATCAGCTCCTGGCGAATCTCCTGGAGGTCCCGATCCCCTTCAGACAGGGTGATCATCTGGAGCACACTGTCCAGATAGTCCAGCTCCCGGCGGTTTTTCTCCAGCTGGATGGTGAGCATTTCCTCCGCCTTCTGTGCCTTTTTGTAGTCCTTGTAATACTTGGCGGCGTTCTGCTGGGGAGTGAGGAGCGGGTCTAGGGGAATATCCACGTCCTTTCCCTCTGGATCGTAGTAGTTCTGGGCGCGCAGCTTGCTCTGCCCCCTGCTCATCTGGTAAAAGTTGGTGGTGATGATGTCGCCGAATTGGCGCAGCTTTTCCCGGTCCGCGGTCTTGGCCAGGTCGCCTTCCTGGTTGACGATCTTCTTTGCCGTCCGATTCCGAGCCTGGGTGACGGAACGGATGAAGTCCTGTCCCCGTTGTTTGACCCGCTCCTGGGCCTCCTTCTGCTCGTAGAAGTCGTCCAACAGGGCGGAGAAGGTGGGGTAGCGCCTCAGCTCCACCTTGGGACCATATTGGAGCACAGGCATAAAGGTAAAGTCGATGGGCTTGCCCTCTTTAATGAGGACGGTGGGGGTGTAATCCTCGGACCGCACCCGGTTCAGGAGCTGACAGAATCGATCCGCCAACCCCTCCCGGGTTCCCCCGCCCTGGAATACCAATTCACGGGCAATCAACGGAGATAGTCCATTGAAGCTGTCCAGCAGCCACTTGTCCTGCCCGTCCTCCTCGGGAGCATTGGCCAGGACGTGGGCCCGCAGCTCGTCGGGGGGCATGGCGGCGGGGTCCAGCCGCCCGGTGGGTTCGGGGAGCTGATAGTACAGGCCCGGCATAACGGGGCGCTTGACGGACAGGTCCCCGTCCGCCCGGCGCATACAATCGGTGACCCGGCCAGAGCCGTCCAGCATGATGAGGTTGGACTTGCGGCCAATGCACTCCAGCACCAGGCGGCGCTCCACACGGTCGCCCAGTTCGTCCAAGGTCTCGAAGCGAAAGTCTAACAGCCGCTCCATGGAGGGTTGGGTCAGCTCCAGCAGGCGGGCCCCGGTGAAGTGCTTGCGCAGGAGCATACAGAACATGGGGGGCGTTTCCGGGTTTTCACGGGGGACCTTGGTGAGCTGGGCCCTGGGGTGGGCCGGACTGGCAGACAACAGCAGGCGCACGTTGTCCCGTCCTGCCCGCATATAGAGCACCGCCTCGTCCCGGGCGGGCTGGTAGAGCTTATCCACCTTGCCACCCACCAGGGTTTGGCGTAGCTCCCCCGCCAGGGCGGTCATAAAAATCGCATCAAAGGGCATGGTCGGCCTCCTCCATCATCGCGTCGAATAGCTCATTGAGCCGGTCCGTCCTGCCTTGCAGATACAGCCAGCCGAACAGAGATTCCAGGGCTGTGGCGGTGTGGTATTCGCCTACGCTGGCTCCCTTGGGGACGGCGGCGGTATGGCTGTTGCGGCCCCGGCGGTAGACGCCCTGCTCCTCCTCGGTGAGAAGGGGAAGGACAGCGTGGACCAGCTTGGCTTGGGCGGGGGCGGCCACATATTTGACTGCCGCCTTGTGCAAACCGGCGTTGGTGGCCTTGCCGTGGAGGCACAGCCAGGAGCGGACCATCAGCTCATAAACACCGTCGCCCAGGTGAGCCAGGCCCAGGGCGCTGATTTTATTGATCGTATCCTGTCCCGGGGACAGGTGAAAGTAATCCATGGGAATTCTCCAATCTCAGCGAATGTCCCTGAAATTATACCACAAAGCTGGGGAATTGCAAGGGGAAGCGTCCCCTTGCCCCTCTCTTTTGCAGGGCCACCCTGCCGGGGCGGTACTTTCTCTCATGTGAGAGAAAGTACCCAAAGAGAACGCTTAGGGGGATCCCTCCGAATGGACACGGCCCATAGGGCGGGCCGTGTTCATAGTCGGGATACCCCCTAAGAACCCCCGTTTTATGGGAGAGCTTGCTTCGTTTTGTTGGGTATGACCTTCCGGCGCCAGCGGTTTTCGACGCAGTCGCCTCTATTTGTGCTGCCGCCGGCGTCTAATCACTGAGACCGGTTGTGGGCTTACCGCCTGCGCCTGAGTGGGTCATGTTGCTGGCCCAGGTGCGCGTGACGAGGCTCTGGCAGAAAGGATCGTACCGTTGAACCAGTTCAGTTTTTATGCCAGCTTAATCTCCAAATGTGCGGCTTTCAGCGCTCTGTGCAGCGCTAATCCCAAAATAGGGGCAAAAATAACCGCCACGATGCCATTGAACAAAGAGGACGGCGCCCGGCCCAACACCGCCAGCCAAGCCGCGTCGGCGCTCAGTCCCTGGAGCAGAAGTCCATTGTAGAAAAAGCTCTTGCCCAGGTAGACCACAATATACGTCGCCGCTGCCGCCGCACTCGCCGTCAGCTCAGCCAAATAGCTGCTTTCCCCTTTGAATACCTTGAAAAATACCGCCCCGGCTACCACACCATACAGGCCCTTGGTGATGAAGGTGATCGGCGTGTCCGCGAAACGGGTGGGGTCCATCAGCAAATCGTAAATGGCGGAACCCAGCCCAGACGACAGCCCGCCCCACCAGGGCCCCAGCAGCAGCCCGGACAGCGCGCACATCACATTGCCCAAATGAAACCGGTTGTTGCCCAGCGGCGATGGAATCTGGATATTCGGTATGTTGGACCCTACCGCCACCAGCGCCGCCATCATGGCCACCATGCAGATCGTCAGGACCGTTTTCCTGTTTTTAGATTGGTTCATTCCTTCCAGCTCCTTTCGAGACCTTGACGGCCCCTTGTTCTGGTGTTATTATAGGCAAAACTGGCATTGCTTCCAGTTTCAGTTTTCATCTTTTTTATGGGGTCAGATTCTTATGAGGTGGTATCCATGCCCGATTCCTTCCCCCTTCCCGTGTTCACTGGGGACGCTCCCCTATACGACCAGCTTTACCGCCACATCGCTGCCGCCATCCAATCCGGGGCGCTGTCGCCGGGGAGCAAGCTGCCCTCCAAGCGCCGCCTATGCGCCCTGGCCGGGGTCAGCATGAGCACCGTGGAGACCGCTTACTCCTTGTTAGCGGCGGAGGGGTACGTGCTGGCAAAACCTCGGAGCGGCTACGTGTGCGCCCATCTGCTTCCCTCTGTCTCCACACCGCCCGCGGCGGCGCCGGAGACGGCCCCTGGCTCCATTCCCGCCCCAGCCCGGTGGGCCTTTGACTGCTCCACATCCGGAGTAGACACGTCGGCGTTCCCCTTCTCCTCCTGGGCGCGCATCACAAAAGAGGCGGTCTATGAGAACCCCGGCCTCCTCCAGCGGGGCCATCCTCAGGGCGATCCGCCCCTGCGCACTGCTTTGGCGGAGCTGCTGGCCCAATATCGTGGCGTTCGGTGCGCCCCGGAGCAGGTGGTGGTGGGTGCGGGCGCGGATTACCTGCTGACCCTGCTCCTCCAGCTGCTCCCGGAGCAAGAGACCATCGCCTTGGAGGACCCCGGCTACCCCGCCGCCTATACCGCTGTCTCTCTCCACCAGCGCCAAGCCGTCCCCATCCCGGTGGACGGGGCGGGGATGGCGCCGGAGGCCCTGGAAAAATCCGGCGCGGGGCTGGCCTATCTAACGCCCTCCCACCAGTTTCCCCTGGGGGTTACCATGCCCGCCGGACGGCGCAGCCGCCTGCTCCACTGGGCCGCCTCTGCCCCAGACCGCTGGCTCATTGAGGACGACTACGACAGCGAGTTCCGCTACTCCTCCCGGCCCATCCCGGCCCTCCAGGGACTGGACCGGGCCGGACGGGTGGTATATATGGGCACCTTCTCCCGTTCCATCGCCCCTGCCATCCGCGTGGCGTACATGATCCTGCCGCCTGAGCTGTTGGAACGCTACCGCCGCACCTTCTTCCACGGCGCCTGCACCGTCTCCCGGTTCGAGCAGGAGAGCCTGCGGCGCTTCCTGGTCCAGGGACTGTACGGGCGGCACCTGCGGCGGACAGGGAACCTGTACCGCAAAAAATGCGCCCTGTTCACCGAGGCACTTGAGGAAATCCCCGGCGTAACCATCTCCGGCGCGGACGCGGGGCTGCACTTTCTCGTCACCCTCCCCCGGTTTTCGGAAACGGAGTTGGTAGACCGGGCCGCGGCAAAGTCTGTGGGCATCCATCCACTGAGCCGCTACTGCCACAGTGTGGAGCCCAGACCTTCCACGGTGGTCCTGGGCTTCGCGGGGCTGACTGAGGACGAATTATCCCAGGCTGCCGTATTGTTAAAGGAAGCCTGGGCATAAAAAGGCCCCGGACGCTCCACCGTCCGGGGGCCTGAGCCATCAAATTGTGGGGGCCTGCACCGTCTGGCGCATAGCGGGCCGCAAAACGCTGACTTTGGGCAGCAGCTTCAGCAGCAGCGTCCCGAGCACATAACAGACCAGCGCCTCGGCGGGGATGAATGTAACGGCGTTCCAGCCGCAGGCCACCCAAAAAGCGGGGGTGACCGCTCCAATATCCGTCCACGCCCACATGGGGGACAGGATGAGGGCATTGACAATGACAGGGGGCAGGGCCGCCAGATACCACTTGGGCATCTTCATGGTGAGGTAGGCGGCGATGGCGGTGGCCAGGGTCCCGAACAGCCAGTCCAGCGGGCCGTAGGGAGAGAGCAGGTTGGTGAGGAAGCACCCCACCACCAGCCCCGGCGCGGCGGCGGGAAACAGGAAGGGCAGCACCGTGAGGGCTTCGGCAAAGCGGAATTGGACCACACCGAAATCCAGGCCGAAGATATTGGCAAAATAGCCCATCACAGTGTACAGGGCCGCCACCATGGCGGCCAGGGTCAGATCACGGACAGAAAGCTTGCGCATAAAAATACCTCCAATTTATATTTAGAGTGCCAGCGCATTGGCACAGCGGCGGGCGTCCCTTCCGAAGGGGAACGCGCTTTCTCCTTCGCGGCTCTCTGCCCGCCGTTTGGACCGAAGTGGAGGTCGGTCACAGATATTTTACCACAGCCTTTTCCCCGTGTACAGAAGAATTTTTGTTGATTTACCATCTTACTTAGGAGCGTGGAACGCAATCCCTCCGGCGAGGCCAAACCCGCTGCTGACCTATATCTGTAAAATCGTTCGGAACATTTCACTGAAAATCTATTACGGCAAAGGATGTAATTGCGCTGTGGTGGACAAACCGAGTCACATCCCCAATTTCCGCAATGAGCTGAGGAGCGAGGGAATCACCCACGCCGTGCATGGACATTACCACGGGGAGCTCGGGGAGCTGGGAGGCCGGCTTCAGCATCTCGGCCTTGAGCCGCTCCAGCGTGGCGGAAACAGCGTTGAGGGCGTCAATGGCCTGCCGCACCAACAGCTTGGTTATGGCATCCTTGGGCAGCATGGCAATCAGGTCTTTGGAAATGTTCATAGATTTCCTCGGCCCTGCCCGCCCTGGCCTGATATCTGTGCTGCTTGCACCACTTGGTGTATCGCTGTACGAAAGCAGTCTGGTTCATGCCCCGCACACAGTCAACGTGCCAGAAGGACGCGCCTAAATCCACCCATTTCTGCGTCCCGTCCTCCCGCACGGGGCTGTCAAACAGGGGGTTCCCACCGCCGTAGTCCTTGATGAGCTTCGGGTTCACCGCGCTGACATAGAGCCCCGCGTCATGGAGGTACTGGACGATCTGCTCGTAGTACCGCCCGGTGTGTTCTATCACCGCTCGCGTCTCATCGTCCAGGCTTTTCAAGTAGTCTGCCAGCTGCTTGAGTTCACTGGCGGTGTGGCGTACCTTAAAAGGCTTTGCCACGATCTCGTTAAAGGGGCGGCGTGCTGACACCATGCTCTTGCCTTTGGAAACATCAATTCCTGCCGCGTTCACTGCACAGCACTCCCATCGTAGATTTGATTGGCTCCCAGCCCTTCCATCATTGCCGATTCTATCTATTTGCCGACACGGACGCGCCGGGCCGGAGCGGTGCTGCCCCAGCAGGGCGGCTCTACCTGCATAAATCGAACGCTGCGAACGAGAGGCTGGCTGACGGACTTTCTGGCGGACGTGTCGGTCCTTGGAGGCAGATGTCAGGCCAATACACTCACATTCTAACAGCTTTGGCAATGATGCGGAAAAAGACACGGCTGGCTGCCGTGCCTTTCACCGTAAATCTATTGTAATAGGAGATAGAATCCAATCCCATATAGCTGTTGTCGGCGATAGTCAGCGCCACTCCAAAATGGTCATTCCCCACGTAGTAATAGTCCCATTCCTTCAAACGGACTACGCCGCCCCGAACCCTTTTTCGGTCGTACACCCATAAGCGTTAAAATAATAATGACAACAGGAGAAAAATATGGTAAACTGGCAGCATGGAAAAACTAACGAAAGAATGGGAAGAGCTGAAAGCTTTTTGCCCAAAGGCTGGGAGGAAAAGTCAAAAGAGAGCAAAGCGATTTGTCGAACCCGGAAAGCAGGCAGCGCGGAGGAGCTGCTGCATTTCGGCGAGGGACTGTCTTTGAAAGAGACAAGCGCCGTGGCGAAAGAAGGCGGAATAAGCGACATATCCAGCGTAGCACTCTATCATCGTGCGCGAAAAAGCGCGGAATGGCTGCGCTGGATATGTGAGGGGACGCTGGAGCAATTCGGCACAGCGGTTACAAAACCGAAGTGGCTGGAGGAGCGTCGTGTCCGAGCCATCGACAGAATTGTTGGCGCTGGTGGGGATTTTGTCATGCGTTTGAAACACAAAGCTGCAAAGTATTACGATGAGGACGGCCACCGTGTGGAATTGCTGCCGTTGCTGCGGGAACTGGCTGCGGGAGAAGTCCTGGACGTTACGCTTCACTACTACTCCGAACCCAGAAAGCCGGCGTCCGCAAAACCGCTGCGCATTTGCGCGATACGAAAAAGTCCTGAGCAGGCGGAACGGGCCAAACGAAAGACGCGCCGCAAAATGAGAGAGCCGCACAAAAAGCCTTTGGACCCAGCTGCCATTGAGATGAGCGAATATTTTGTGGTTGGTACATCTCTGCCCGCCGATACTTTTTCGTCTGCTCAAGTTCTTAGAGCCTGTTTAAAATCTTTTGACAAAAATGGCGGAGTGGGAGATAATAGG
>CAJUQN010000044.1 GCA_910588625.1 uncultured Oscillospiraceae bacterium | reverse complement strand
GTCTCGTCGATGATCTCCTGGGTCCAGACGAACTCGCCCCGGCCGCCGGTGGAGCTCGTTTCGCCCAGCATAGACTGGAGATTCACCTTCTCCTGTTCCAGCCACGCGGCGTACTCTTCATAGGTCCACCACTCCACGTCGGGCGCGGGGAAACGCCGCTCAAACTCCTCGTCGGTCAGAGGCTCAAAGGTTTTCCCGCCGTCAAAGCTGTAATAGGTCTTTCCATCCTTCGGGTCCACGTAGGACATCAGCGTGCCCTCTTCGGCAGTGGTTTCCGCGTTCAGTTTCCGATCCAGATCCTCCCGAGAGGACGGGGCTGCGGACGCCGCAAAAGCGGTGGTAGCGCTCGCTACAAGGGCGACAGCCAAGGCCAACGCCAGCACAGATGCTTTTTTATACTTCATAATGGCTTCAATCCTTTCTTCAATTGCAAGTTTGCTAAAATGGTTGTAAAGTGAGAAACACCGGCTCCGGGTTTCCTCCATGTTAATCAGGGTCAGCGCATAGGAGGCTTTCTCCCTGCCGCCCAAAGTGTCCATCACCCGCTCGTCGCAGGACAGCTCCAAGTCCCGATTGGCCAGAATATACATCACCCAGGCCAGGGGGTTAAACCAGTGAACGCACAGAACGGCGGCAAATACCAGCTTTGCCACGCTGTCAAAGCGACGGATGTGAATATACTCATGGGTGAGGATATAGGTCAGGGCGGCTTCATCGCCCCGTTCCATGTCCTCGGGGAGTAGGATCACCGGGCGCAGAACGCCATAGGTCAGCGGTGAGGACACCGAGGCAGACTGCCGTACCTCTAACGGTCTGTGTGACCTTTGGCCCGCCAGCCAACGCCGGACAGCAGGGGCATTGTCCGGGCTGGAACAGCGGAACCGCCTTCTGGCCCGCACATAGAACACTGTAAAATATGCCGCCATCAGTGCCGCACCAACCAGCCAGACCACAGGCAGGATTGACCTGGAGGCTGTGCCAGCCGGAGCTTGTATGCCAGAAGGCATCCCCATAGCGGGCGTCCCTGGGACTGCTGCCCCGCCCGGCGCCAGATACTCACCCACCATCGGCAAATGCTTTGCGGGGGCAAACAGGCTGAACGGCAGAGGAATGGTGAACGGCAGGAGCAGCCGCAGCGCCGCCATCTCCCACAGGGCCAGGAACGCCCCTTTGGGCAGGCGGTGGAGGGCCAGCGCCCGAACCACCACGATGAACAAGATAAACACCCCGCCGGACAAGGTCATTTGAACAAGGCTCATTTGCTTTCCTCCTGGGCTTGCAGCTCCGAGACCATGCGCCGCAGGTTGTCGATCTGGGCCTTTGACAGCTTCTGATGGCCCAGCAGGGACGCAAACAGCAGGTCAGGGGAGCTGTCGAACAGCTTATGGAGCAGTTCCTCGGTTTCCGCCGCCTGCACTACATCCCTGGTAATCAAGGCGTGGCACAGAAAGCTCGGCTCCCTGCGCTCAATGGCGCCCTTAGCGATGCACTTTTTAATGACAGTGTAAGTGGTGTTCATGTTCCAGCCGGTACTTTCTTTGAGTATATCTGAAATTTGTTTTGCCGGCATATCCCCTTCTTTCCATAGCACGTCCATGACTTTCAGCTCTGAGTCAAAGAGCTTAACGGCCATTTCAATCACTTCCTTTCAAACTATTGCAATAGTTTACATTGCATACACTATCACAGTCGTGCGGATTTGTCAACACTATTCCAGTAGTTTATAAAAAGTTCAAATTTGGCGAAACGAAAAAATTTAAGGAGAACGCCAAAGTCTACGATGAGATGATTTTGGACGTGAACACAGATTACTTCAAGCGGCATGGCGGCTATAAGTTTGCCAGGGAGTTCTATGGGGAAGCCTACCGCTTCGCCTGCAAGCTGTACGGGGAGCAGAATATCCTCTCCGCCGTCATACACGCCGATATGGAATCAATCTGGCCCTGACGGAGAAGTATGGCCGTTCTGTCTGCCATTACCACCTCCACATTGTAGTACTCCCGGTGGTGGAAAAGCAAGTGCTGTGGTCAAGCAGGTGCAATGACAAAGCGCTGGTGGGGATGGTCAAGGAAACTGTTCGGCAGGTCAGCCACTCCAAGAAGTGGAAATCCCAGCGGGTATTGGACGAGCAGGAAAAGCCCGCCTTTGATTATAAGGGCAGGCCCCTCCACTTGCTCCCATTCTCCACTGCGTACAGCACCGCATTCAACACGTCCAGGTTACTGATTTTTGACGGCTTTCGCTGTTTTGGACAGTAATCTTTGATTTTGTTATATTGCTCTATCTCAGTTCCATACCCTTTACATTTCCCCAATATTTTTTAGGTGCCCCGCTGCCCGCAAAGCGCCTGATATATTTCCAGACTCTCAGCCCTTCCCTTGATCCCCAGCTGTGGCCTCGGGCGTGTTGGCGTAATCCCACTGATGGTCGGTATCGGCCATATGGTCGCTGGTGACGTTGAAATAACCCCAATCCTCCGGCCTGCCCCGTCCAATCTGCTCCCGCACATTGGCGTCCCAGGTCACGTCCACACAATACCACTCGCCATTCAGCCGCACCATATTCCACCCGTGGTCCTCCTGACTGCTGAAGGCTGCGCCGACCACAGTGATGCACTCCACTCCCGCCAGGTCGCATAGCAGCTGGAAGGTAGTTGCATACCCCAGGCAGACCGCCGTATGGTTCACCAGCCCACCGTAAGGGGTGAAGGACTCCCGCGGCGTCTTCACCATCACATTCTGGTGGGTCCAGTCATAGTCCACGCTGTTTACCACCCACTCATAAAGCGCCGCCTCTTTTTCGTAGTCGCTCATGCCGTCCTTAATGACCTTTTTCAGCACCTTTTCCGCCTCATTGTAAATCCTCCGGTCATCCCTGGACAGCTCTAGCGGGTCGCCATTCTCCCAGGCGGAGCGAATGGCGGAGGTGTCGTACAGGGACATATCATCCTTGTTGGGCTGGATGAACTTGGTGCGGCCCGGGTGGTCCGAGTCCTCTTCTCCCCAAATGGGGTGCCGCCCGTCGTAGGAATAGCCGCCGGTTCCGGTGGCGTTGGTAAATACCCATGCGGCCTCCTCCGCATCCTGACAGGCCAGCAGGACCACATACGGCTCTGAATAGACCGTCAGCGCCTGGTGCAGCAGCACAGCCTGCTCTTCAGCCCCATCAAAGTCAAAAGCCGCCTCTCTGGCGTCTAGATAGCCGTCCAGAGGATCACTGACATCATGATACATATCGGGATCCGTCACATGCACCACTGCCACCTCAAAAGCAGAATTTCCCGTCCCGCGAGCGATGGCACATTCCTGCCACAGGTCCGGAGCAAGACCGTAAACGCCTTTCGTGTAGGTGGTCAATGCCTCCACGTCGCCGTCGTCCAGCTTCTCCAGGTCCGCTCCCTCCATCCCTGCCCAGGACACCAGCAGGTCCCGCAGCTCCTTCACGTCGGTGACCGGCTCGTCCCCGCCGGGCTGTCCGGGGAGCGGTTTCCCATCCAGTGCCGCCTCCACTGCCGCCTGGGCCTTATCTGGGTCCGGACAGATAAACAGCCCTGCATAGGGCCCTTTCTGCATCAGCCCACCGTTGGCCACCATGTCCGCCTGGTCCGGGGCATAGCCCGCAAAATCCCCCTGGCGGCTGAAGATATAGCTCATAAAGGCGGTGACTGCCCGCACAGCGGCACTGTCGTCCTCCATGCGCAGTATGGCGATCTCAAAAGCCGACGCTCCGGTGGCCCGAAGCACAACCGCGTCCTCCCATGGCAGTTCCGCGCTTTGGATGTTATAGGCGTTCTCCAGGTAAACGGTCAGGACCTCTTGATTGAAATAAACGGTGAGTCCTTCATCACGCTGGACCTCCTGCGTACCATCCTCTGTGGCCGTCAGATATTCCAGGTCTCCGCCCTCCCCGTCATAGCCGGAGGCCGGCAGAGCCACATCCGCCAGCTCTCTAGCGGTGTGGTCCTGGACGAGGGAGTCGTCGGGCGAGGTTTTCCGGCAGGCACTCAGCAGCCCCAGCAAAAGCGCGGCGGACAGCAGCAGCGAAACAACTCTTTTCACATCAAAACAACTCCTTAACCAAATCTTAAAAAGGCCGCCGGTCCACTGGACCGGCGGCCTTGTCTCATTTCTCGTGGAGATAGCTTTTCAGCAATACCTGGAGCAGCTCGTCCCGGTCTAGCTGACGGATGAGCGTACGGGCATTGTTGTGGTTGGTGATATAGGTCGGGTCCTCGCTGAGGATATAACCCACGATCTGGTTGATGGGGTTATAGCCCTTCTCCCGGAGGGAGTTGTAAACAGAGGACAGGATGGCTCTGATCTCCTCGTCCTTATTCAAACTGACGCTGAATTTACGCGTATAGTCCATATCATTCAATGGGCCCACCCCCTTTTTTGATTACTGTTATTTTAGCCCAGACCGGGCCAAATGTAAAGAGGTAAAATGATAATTTTTGGTTAAGAAAAGCAGGCGCCCGGCGATTTTGCCGGGCGTCAGGAAAATACAGGTTTTCAGCCAATGCGCTTGGCGCCCACGATGTAGGGAGCATAATAGCCGGAAACGCTGTCATACTGCACCTTATAGGAGGTGGTAGAGGCGTGGATGAACTGACCGTTGCCAACATACATCCCCACATGGGTGGTGGGAAGGGTGCCGCCGGAGCTGTCAAAGCGGCGGTCGAAGAAGAAAATCAGGTCGCCGGGCTGCATGGCGCTGGTGGAGACGAAGTAGCCGCTGTTATAGTACTGACTGGAGGAGCCACGGGCGATGGGGTGGCCCAGCTGCTTGTAGATATAATATGTAAACCCGGAGCAGTCGAAGGAGTTGGGGCCGGAGGCGCCGGACACATACCGCTTGCCCAGCAGGCTCTTGGCCATGGCGGCGGCGGCAGCCCCCAGGGAGCTGGACCCCTCATAATTGGCGTCCACCAGAGTGATGTACTCGGCGGACACATAGCCGGACTCGATCTGATACCAGCCGTTGCCGGGGTCGGATATGATGTCCACCACAGTGCCGCCCTTGAGACTGGCTACCTTGTCATAAGTGGTGGCCGGACCAGAGCGGACATTCAGCACGCTGGCTGTGATGAGGCCCCGCTTCTGCTCGGGCTCGGTGCCCTGGGCGGCGGGAAGGACGGTACCGTCAGACAGGGAGACCGTCAACCACTCGCCGGACATATAGCCGGTCTTGCCACCGTAGGTGACCTTGTACCAACCGTTGCCCGCGTCCTCCTCCACGGTGACCTCAGCACCTTTAGATGCCTGAGTGATGGTGGAAGAAGAGGTACTCGCATCACTGCGCATACGCAGAGAATCGGCGGTGACGGTAGCGTTGCCGATGGAGGCGTACGCCATGCCGGTACACATAGAGAGGATCAGGCCCGCGGCGGTGATCGTCTTGACCGCCTTGCTCTTGAAATTCATTGGAATAACCCCCAGTAAAATTTTCTTTGGTGAAGTGGTATCTTACTTTCCGGCCAGAGCGCGCATCAGCCAGATGGAGCCCATCTCAATGGCGGAAAACAGGTCGGGCTGATCGCTCTTTTTCTGCACCCGGTCCCGGCTTTTCAGGTCGGGGTCGGTGAGCTGGAGCTGAAGATGGACCTTATTGGCGATGTCCAGGGCGCCGTCCTTCTCGGAGTTCATCACCTGGATCATGACAATGTATTTGTCAGCCATAGAGCCATAGTAAATCAGGTTGTCTTTGCGGCGGAGCGGGTGCCCCTTATAAGTAAGGACGGTGCTTTTCTCAGCCATGAGTGCCTCCTCATAAAGTTGTAACTGTTTGTAACTGGTTTGTAACTATTGCTAGTATAACTCTGTAACCGCCGATTGTCAACAGGATATTGGATAAAATTTTATTCCAACTGAAAAACCTGCCTTACTCGCCGGAAAACGGCAGGACAGGCAGGTTTCTCATTATTATATTAGCGGCCAGGTCCGCAGAACGGCCCAGGCCAGCAAAACAGCGTGGGCAATCAGACACAACGGGACGAAGCGGCGGAACAGCGGCTTGCGGGTCTTGTGGCGGAACAGGGCCATTCCCAGGGCCGCCCCAGCAGAGCCGCCCAGGAAAGCACAGCCCAGCAGGGCTGCCTCGGGGACGCGGCGGCGGTGGAGCTTGGCCATCAGCTTGTCCCAGCCGAAGAGGACAAAGGCCAGGGCGCTGGTGACGCCCAGCCAGATGAGCAGGAGATAGACGGACTCTTTCATGGACGGCTCCTTTTTGTAATGTATTGTTCGCGCTCACCGCCGCCAGAGTTTTAGGGCAATCTCAAGGAAGGCCAAGGCGTTTCCAAGCAGCAGGACAATAAAAAACGGCGTCGGGTGGCACCTGCTGAAAGGCGAACACTTTTTGCTCTTGGGCAATTTGTGATGGAAATAGGCGGCGGCTCCCGCGCACACCGTTGCGGGCAGCAGGATAAAGGGGAGTACCATGGAAAAACCGGGGATTTTGATAGCCGCGCCCAGCGCCGCCAGCGCAATCAGCATGGCAATCATTTGCAGGGGTTCATACGTTTCATATTTCTCGTACTTTCTCAAGCCCTTCGCCCTCATCCGCCCTGTCCTGAAAACGGAAGTTGATACAAAAAAGCGCCCTGCCGCCAAAATTTCTCTTGACGCGGGACGGCAATTATGGTATCATAAATTGCTTTTATACACAGGTGGACATAAAATCCCTTCCCACCCGGTACTATGAGTATAGCAGATTTGCACAAAGAACGCAAGAGAAAATTTCAAGAACCTGACAACTGCCCCGGGCGTGCCAATCCCCAGCCCGGAACTATCTACGAAGTGGAGCGTGATCAAGCATATGGCTAGAGCGGTCAAAGACGTCTGGTACGGCAAGACCCACCGCAAGAGCTTCGCCCGCACCGAGGAAATCCTGGAGATGCCCTACCTCCTGGAAATCCAGAAGAAGTCTTACAAGTGGTTCCTGGAGACGGGTCTCCAGGAGGTGTTCAGCGATGTGGACTCCATCACCGACTACGCGGGCAACCTGGAGCTGTCCTTCATCAGCTTCTCCATGGACGATCCCCCCAAGTACACCATTGAGGAGTGCAAGGCCCAGGACATGACCTACGCCGCCCCCATGAAGGTGCAGGTCCACCTGCGCAACAAGGCTACCAACGAGATCAAGGAGCAGTCCATCTTTATGGGCGACTTCCCTATTATGACGGACGCGGGCACCTTTGTCATCAACGGCGCGGAGCGGGTCATCGTATCCCAGCTGGTGCGCTCCCCCGGCGTGTACTTTTCCCGCAACGCCGACAAGGCGGACAACATCACCTTCGCCTCCACCGTCATCCCCTACCGGGGCGCCTGGCTGGAGTATGAGACCGATCTGTCCGATGTGTTCTATGTCCGTATCGACAAGAACCGCAAGCTGCCCGTTACCTGCCTCATTCGGGCCATCGGACCCCGCACCGACGCGGGTATCATCGAGGTGTTCGGCGAGGACCCCCGCATCCTGGCCACCCTGGAAAAGGACTCCTGCAAGAGCTACGAGGAATCCATGCTGGAGATCTACCGGAAGCTCCGTCCCGGCGAGCCCCCCACGGTGGATTCCGCCGAGAGCCTGATGAACTCCCTGTTCTTCGATCCCCGGCGCTACGACCTGTCCGGCGTAGGCCGCTATAAGTTCAACAAGAAGCTGGCCATCTGGACCCGGCTGTCCGGCCAGAAGCTGGGCGCGCCCGTGGCCGACCCCTCCACCGGCGAAATCATCGCCGAGGCGGGCGAGGTGCTGACCCGGGAGCGGGCCCGCCAGCTGGACGACTTGGGCGTCAATGAGGCTGTTGTCGAGGTGGATGACCTCCACACCGGCGTGCATATGGTCAAGGTGTTCTCCAACGGCACGGTGGATATGTCCAAGTTCGTGGACTTCGACCCAGAGAAGGAGGCCCACATCACCGAGAAGGTGTGCAGCCAGGTCCTCAAGGAGCTGCTGGAGAAGAAGGAGACCGAAAAGCTCAGCCACGAGGATTTCCTGGACCTGATCCACGACAACATGGACCGGCTCATCCCCAAGCACATCACCGTGGACGATATTATGGCGTCCATCAACTATTTGAACTGCCTGGCCTTCGGCGTGGGCGCCCCCGACGACATCGACCACCTGGGCAACCGCCGCCTGCGCTGCGTGGGCGAGCTGCTCCAGAATCAGTTCCGCATCGGCTTCACCCGCATGGAGCGGGTCATCCGGGAGCGCATGACCATCCAGGACCTGGACATCGTCACCCCCCAGAGCCTCATCAACATCCGGCCTGTCACCGCCGCCATCAAGGAATTCTTCGGGTCCTCCCCCTTGTCCCAGTTCATGGACCAGACCAATCCCCTGGCCGAGCTGACCCACAAGCGCCGCCTGTCCGCCCTGGGCCCCGGCGGCTTGAGCCGTGACCGGGCCTCCTTCGACGTGCGCGATATTCACTATTCCCACTACGGCCGTCTGTGCCCCATTGAGACGCCGGAAGGCCCCAACATCGGCCTGATCTCCTATCTGGCCTCCTACGCCCGGGTGAACCGGTACGGCTTCATTGAGGCCCCCTACCGCAAGACCAAGAAGATTCTGGATGACAACGGCAGATGCATCGCCGTCCAAGTCACTAACGACGTGGAATATATGACCGCCGACGTGGAGGACGAGTTCAACGTGGCCCAGGCCACTGAGCCGGTGGACGAGAACGGCTGCTTTGCCCGCACCCGCGTGGCCTGCCGCCACCGCAACGAGATCATCGAGGTGGACCGGGACCGGGTGGACTTTGTGGACGTATCCCCAAAGATGATGGTGTCCGTGGCCTCCGCACAAATTCCCTTCCTTCAGAACGACGACGCCAACCGCGCTCTAATGGGTGCCAACATGCAGCGTCAGGCCGTGCCCCTGCTGACCACCGAGGCCCCCATCGTGGCCACAGGCCAGGAATACAAGAACTGCCAGGACTCCGAGGTCGCAATACTGGCCGAGGGCGACGGCGTGGTCACCCAGGTGGACGCCACCTCCATCACCGTCCGCTATGACGGCATGGGCATTAAGGACTACAAGCTGACCAAGTATCAGCGCTCCAACCACGGCACCTGCATCCATCAGCGGCCCATTGTGTCTGTGGGCGACCGGGTCCAGGCCCGTGACACCCTGGCCGACGGCCAGTCCACCTCCAACGGCGAGATCGCTCTGGGCAAGAACATCCTCATGGGCTTTATGACCTGGGAGGGCTACAACTACGAGGACGCCATCCTGCTCAACGAGCGGATGGTGAAGGAGGACGTGTTCACCTCCATTCACATTGAGGAATATGAGACCGAGGCCCGGGACACCAAGCTGGGCCCCGAGGAGATTACCCGCGACATCACCAATGTGGGCGAGGACGCCCTGAAGGACCTGGACGAGCGCGGCATCATCCGGGTGGGCGCGGAGGTCCGTGCGGGCGACTACCTGGTGGGCAAGGTCACCCCCAAGGGCGAGACCGAGATGACCGCCGAGGAGCGCCTGCTGCGGGCCATCTTCGGCGAGAAGGCCCACGAGACCCGCGACACCTCTTTGAAGGTCCCCCACGGCGAATACGGCATCGTCGTTGACGTGAAGGTGTTCTCCCGGGACGAGGGGGCGGAGCTGTCCCCCGGCGTCAATCAGGTGGTCCGCGTCTACATCGCCCAGAAGCGTAAGATCTCCGTGGGCGACAAGATGGCCGGCCGCCACGGCAACAAGGGCGTGGTGTCCCGCATCCTGCCCCAGGAGGATATGCCCTTCCTGCCCGACGGCACCCCCCTGGACATCGTGCTGAACCCCTTGGGCGTGCCCTCCCGTATGAACATCGGGCAGGTGCTGGAGGTCCACTTGGGCTACGCCGCCAAGGCCCTGGGCTGGAAGGTGGCTACCCCCATCTTCAACGGCGCCGACGAGCAGGACATCGCCGACACCTTGAAACTGGCCGGACTCCGCGAGGACGGCAAGAGCTGGCTGTACGACGGCCGCACCGGCGAGCGCTTTGACAATCCCGTCACCGTGGGCTACGTGTACTTCCTTAAGCTCCACCACCTGGTGGACGACAAAATTCACGCCCGCTCCACCGGCCCCTACTCTCTGGTCACCCAGCAGCCCTTGGGCGGCAAGGCCCAGTTCGGCGGCCAGCGCTTCGGCGAGATGGAGGTCTGGGCCCTGGAGGCCTACGGCGCGGCATATACGCTGCAAGAGATTCTGACCGTCAAGTCCGACGATGTGACAGGCCGTGTGCGCACCTATGAATCCATCGTCAAAGGCTACAACGTGCCAAAGCCCGGCGTGCCCGAGTCCTTTAAGGTGCTGGTCAAGGAGCTCCAGGCCCTGTGCCTGGACATCCAGGTGCTGGACGAGAATGGCGACGAGATCGAGCTCAAGGACGACGAGGACGACGGCAACTACCAGCCCGGCCGCTTCCGCGACGACGATTATGAGCGTTATCAGGACGTGGGCAGCGAGAGCGAGTTTGCTGACGCGGGCTTTACCATGAAGGAGACCAGCGATGACGACGATTTCGCCGTGGGCGCTGATACTGCCGCCGAGGAAGATGACTACCTCGACGGTGAGGACTGAGAAGGGAGGGTGAACACATGAGCTATGCTGAGTTTAACGCCATCCGCATTGGCATCGCCTCCCCGGACCAGATCCGCAAGTGGTCCTTCGGCGAGGTGAAGAAGCCGGAGACCATCAACTACCGCACCCTCAAGCCGGAGCGGGACGGCCTGTTCTGTGAGCGCATCTTTGGCCCCACCAAGGACTGGGAGTGCCACTGCGGCAAATATAAAAAGATCCGCTTCAAGGGCAAGGTGTGCGACCGCTGCGGCGTGGAGGTCACCCGGGCCAAGGTGCGCCGGGAGCGCATGGGCCACATCGAGCTGGCCGCCCCCGTGTCCCACATCTGGTATTTCAAGGGCATCCCCTCCCGGATGGGCCTGCTGCTGGACATCAGCCCCCGCATCCTGGAGAAGGTGCTGTACTTCGCCGCCTATATCGTCACCGATCCCGGCCCCGAGTACACCCACCTGACCAAGAACCAGATTTTGACCGACGCAGAGTACAAGAAGCTGCGCGAATACTACGAGGACGACTTCGACGCCGGCATGGGTGCGGAGGCCGTCAAGAGGCTGCTGGCCGACCTGGATTTGGAGGAGCTTTCCACCTCCCTGCGGGCCCAGATGAAGGACGCCAGCGGCCAGAAGAAGGCCAAGCTGGTCAAGCGCCTGGAGGTGGTGGACGCCTTCCGCATCTCCGGCAACAAGCCGGAGTGGATGGTCATCGACGTGCTGCCCGTCATCCCCCCCGAGCTGCGGCCCATGGTCCAGCTGGACGGCGGACGGTTCGCCACCTCCGACCTGAACGACCTCTATCGCCGGGTCATTAACCGTAATAACCGTTTGAAGCGCCTCATCCAGCTCAACGCCCCCGACATCATCGTGCGCAACGAGAAGCGGATGCTCCAGGAGGCGGTGGACGCCCTCATCGACAACGGCCGCCGGGGCCGGGCCGTCACCGGCGCCAACAACCGGGCCCTCAAGTCCCTGTCCGACCTGCTCAAGGGCAAGCAGGGCCGCTTCCGCCAGAACCTGCTGGGCAAGCGGGTGGACTACTCCGGCCGTTCCGTCATTGTGGTGGGTCCCGAGCTGAAAATCTACCAGTGCGGCGTGCCCAAGGAGATGGCCATCGAGCTGTTCCGGCCCTTCGTCATGAAGAAGCTGGTGGAGAGCGGCATCAGCAACATCAAGGCCGCCAAGAAGGAAGTGGACAAGGGCACCCCCGCCGTGTGGGACGCCCTGGAGTCCGTCATCAAGGAGCATCCTGTCATGCTCAACCGCGCGCCCACTCTGCACCGTCTGGGCATCCAGGCTTTTGAGCCGGTGCTGGTGGAGGGCCGGGCCATGAAGCTCCACCCCCTGGTGTGTACCGCTTTCAACGCCGACTTCGACGGCGACCAGATGGCCATTCACGTTCCCCTGTCCGCCGAGGCCCAGGCCGAGGCCCGCATCCTCATGTTGGCCGCCAACAACCTGCTCAAGCCCTCTGACGGCGGGCCGGTCACCGTGCCCACCCAGGACATGGTGCTGGGCTCCTACTACCTGACCTATGAGCGGGACCCCGAACCCGCCCCCGATTTCTCCTACCAGACCCCCGCTGAGGCCGCCAAAGCCTTGGCTGACGGCCAGCTGATGGAAAACGACCGCGTGTGGGTCCAGGATGAGGAGATGGGCCGTTGGTATCGCACCACCCCCGCCTTGTGCGCGGAGGCCAGGGACGGCAAGGCGGAAGAGGTCTACAACGTATTTTCCGACGACAACGAGGCCCAGTTGGCCTATGCTGAGGGTATTTTGGATCTCCATGAACCCATCATGGTCCGCCGCTCCGCTCAGGTCAACGGCGAGGTCCGCCGCAAGCTGGTGCGCACCACTGTGGGCCGTCTGCTGTTCAATGAGGGCATCCCTCAAGATCTGGACTTCGTGGACCGCACCGATCCAGACGGCATCTTCGAGCCGGAGATCAACTTCATCTGCGGCAAGAAGCAGTTGGGCAAAATCATCGACCGCTGTATCGCCAAACACGGCTTTACCCGCTCCGCCGAGGTGCTGGACACCATCAAGGCCCGCGGCTATAAGTTCTCCACCCAGGGCGCGCTGACCGTGGCCATCGCGGACATGACCGTCCCCGAGGAAAAGAAAAACCTTATCTCCACCACTGAAAAGGAGATTGTCAAGATCGAGAACCAGTACAAGCGGGGCTTCCTGACCAACGACGAGCGCTACCGCCTGGTGGTGTCCGCCTGGGAAAAGACCACCAACGACGTGTCCGACGCCCTCCAGAAGAGCATGGACAAGTTCAACCCCATCTTCATGATGGCCGACTCCGGCGCCCGTGGCTCCCAGGCTCAGATCCGTCAGCTGGCCGGTATGCGCGGCCTGATGGCCGACACCTCCGGCCGTACCATCGAGATCCCCATCAAGTCCAACTTCCGCGAGGGCCTGTCCGTGCTGGAGTACTTCATCTCCTCCCGGGGCGCCCGTAAAGGTATGGCCGACACCGCTCTGCGTACCGCCGACTCCGGTTATTTGACCCGCCGCCTGGTAGACGTGTCCCAGGAGGTCATCATCCGCGAGGAGGACTGCGGCACCCACGACGGCATCACCATCTCCGAGATCAACGAAAACGGCCAGATCATTGAGCCGCTGGTGGAACGCCTGCGCGGCCGCTATCTGGTGGAGGACCTCATTGATCCCCAAACCGGCGAGGTATTGGTCAGCCGCGACACTCTGGTGGACGGCGAACTGGCCAACTTCATCGAGAAGAGGCTCACCGAGCAGGCCGAGGCCTCGGGCGAGTCCGACCCCAAACCCTCCATCCGGGTGCGCTCCGTGCTGGCCTGCGAGGCCCATTCCGGCGTGTGCGCCAAGTGCTACGGCATGAACCTGGCCTTCAGCGAACCTGTGGGCATGGGCGAGGCTGTGGGCATCATCGCCGCCCAGTCCATCGGCGAGCCGGGCACCCAGCTGACCATGCGAACCTTCCACACCGGCGGCGTGGCCGGCGGCGACATTACCCAGGGTCTTCCCCGTGTTGAGGAGCTGCTGGAGGCCCGCAAGCCCAAAAAGATGGCCCAGTTGGCCGAAATCAGCGGCGTCATCTCCATGGAGGAGGCCAAGCGCGCTACCCTGTGCTCCATCACCATCACCGCCGACGACGGCGAGGTAGTCACCTACTCCGTGCCCTACAGCTCCGGCATCCGGGTCAAGTCCGGTGAACGGGTCAACAAAGGTGACCGGCTGACCGAAGGCGCCCTGTCCCCCCACGACGTGCTGCGGGTCCGGGGCGTGGACGCGGTGCACAACTACCTGATTCAGGAGGTCCAAAAGCCCTACCGTCAGCAGGGCGTGGACATCAACGACAAGCACATCGAGGTCATCGTGCGCCAGATGATGCGCAAGGTCAGGGTGGAGGAGTCCGGCGACTCCGAGTTGCTGTCCGGCTCCACTATCGACATCATCGAGTACCGGGACGCCTGCGCGGCGGTCCGGGCCCGTATCGCCAACGGCGAAAAGCGGGAGGACGGCGAGGAGCTGGTCCTGCCAACCTGTACCCGCCTGCTGCTGGGTATCACCAAGGCGTCGCTGGCCACCGAATCCTTCCTGTCCGCCGCCTCCTTCCAGGAGACAACCAAGGTGCTCACCGAGGCCGCCATCAAGGGCAAGGTGGATCATCTGCTGGGCCTGAAGGAGAACGTCATCATCGGCAAGCTGATCCCGGCGGGCTCCGGCCTGGCCGCCTACCGCAAGCTGGACGAGATCGAGGACGAGGTCCACGACGAGGGCCGCTTCCGGGAGGCGGCTGCCATGGCCGAGGACCTGAAGGAGGAGCCGGTGCTCACCGAACCCGACGCCGACGGCGAGGAGGAGGACGACGAGGACGAGGTCCTGTCCATCGCCCTAGACGGCGAGGACGCGGAGTAAGGTCGTCCGGTCCCTCTCGTCATAATTGCACAAAAACCGCCGCGGGGATAAAACCCTGCGGCGGCTTTTTAATGATGTATCGGTTTTCTTCCATCTCTGTCCTAAAAAAGAGCACGGTGCTACATCTTGTAATATCCAAATCCTGGACACAATTTGTAGCGGCCGCTGTTTGCTTTTCGCTTTGGAGCATTCGTACCTCAATTCTCCAAATTTCCCCTGTTCTCCAAGCACTTTCCAATGATTTCTCAGAAAGCGACATAAACAATCTGTTTTTTCATTTCTTTTTTGTGCACCTTGACTTTGCTGCTATACAGGGTTATAATAATAGCAATATTACGCGTCTGGGGCGCGTAAACATCAAATTCTCAAAATTTTCCGCCGGGCGCGGCGGAGGTTTGGAGGGCACTTTATGATAAAAAAAGCAGACAAACTCAGTGAGGCCATCCAGCGGTTCAGTGACGGAATCAGCTCGGACGCCTACCAGTTCCTGGGCTGCCACCCTGCCACCGTGGATGGCCAGGAGGGCTATGTCTTCCGGGTGTGGGCCCCTCACGCTCAGAGTGTGCGGGTGCTGGGCCGGTTCAACAACTGGGACAAGACCTCCCCGCCCATGGAGCGCATCGCCCCCGCCATCTGGGAGCGGTTTATCCCCGACGCGCAGACCTACGACGAGTACAAGTATTATATCGAGCGGCCCGACGGCGCCTTTGTGTTCCGTTCCGACCCCTACGGCACTCATTCCGCCACCCGGCCGGACAACGCCAGCAAGGTGTACAACCTGGACGGCTTTAAGTGGACCGACGCCGCTTACCGCAGGGCCCGCGCCAAAAAGGACGTGCTGCGCAGCCCGGTGAACATCTATGAGATGCACCTTGGCTCCTGGCGGCGGCATGAGGATGGGAACTTCCTGTCCTATGTGGAGTGCGCCCAGCAGCTAATTCCCTACCTGAAGGACATGGGCTATACCCACGTGGAGCTGCTGCCCGTCAGCGAGTTCCCCTATGACCCCTCCTGGGGCTATCAGGTCACCGGATACTATGCCCCCACCTCCCGCTACGGCACCCCCCACGACTTTATGAAGTTCGTGGATATGTGCCATGAGGCCAACATCGGCGTCATCATCGACTGGGTGGGCGCTCACTTCCCCAGAGACGAGTGCGGCCTGTTCGAGTTTGACGGCGGCTTCTGCTACGAGCCCGCCGACCCTCTCCGCCGGGAGCACCCGGACTGGGGCACCCGTATTTTTGATTACGGCCGCTATGAGGTGCGCTCCTTCCTGATCTCCAACGTGGTCTACTGGCTGGACAAATTCCATGTGGACGGCATCCGTGTGGACGCAGTGGCCTCCATGCTGTACCTGGATTACGGTCGTCGGGGCGGCGAATGGCGGCCCAACAAGGACGGTGGCAACATTAATCTGGAGGCGGTGCAGTTCCTTCGGGACATGAACGCCGCCGCCCTCACCTTCGACCCCTCCGTCATCATGTGCGCCGAGGAGTCCACCGCCTTCCCCATGGTCACCAAGCCGGGGTACGACGGCGGCCTGGGCTTCAATTTCAAGTGGAACATGGGCTGGATGCACGACATGGTGGACTATATGTCTACCGACCCCCTGTTCCGCAGCGGCAAGCACAACAACATCACCTTCTCCCTGACCTACGCCTTCTCCGAGAACTTTGTGCTCCCCCTGTCCCACGACGAGGTGGTCCACGGCAAGTGCTCTCTGGTAAACAAGATGCCTGGCGAGTATGGCGAGAAGTTCCAGAGTTTGCGGGCCTTCTATGGTTATATGATGACCCATCCCGGCAAGAAGCTGCTGTTCATGGGCGGCGAGTTTGCACAGTTCATCGAATGGGACGAGAAGAAGCAGCTGGACTGGATGCTGCTGGACTACGACAAGCACCACCAGATGCAATCCTACGTCCGGGACCTGAATCACTACTATCTGGACCACCCCGCTCTGTGGCGCAACGACACCGACTGGGAGGGCTTCCAGTGGATCTCCTGCGACGACTGGCAGCAGAGCGTCATCGCCTTCCGACGCATCGACGACAAGGAGAAGGAAGTCATCGTGGTGTGCAACTTCTGCCCCGTGGAGCGCTCCGGTTACAAGATCGGCGTACCCAAAGCCGGGACCTACGTTCCTGTGCTGTCCAGCGATGACGTCAAGTATGGCGGCACCGGCGCCGAGCTGGTTCCTGTTAAGGCCAAGAAAGAGGAACAGCACGGTTTAAAATATTCCGTGTCTCTCACCCTACCGCCCATGTCCACCGTGTTCTATGAGCGCAAAGCCACTGCCCGCGGCGCTAAGGATGAGACCGGCGAGGAGGCTCCCAAGACTAAGAGGGCGGCAAAATCCGTGAAGACCAAGGTGGAAAAAGCCGTCGAGGCTGTGGAGGAGGCCGTCAAGCCCAAGCGAGGCCGCAAAAAGGCCGCCGAGACGGCGGACGCTACCGTAGTGGAGCCCGCGCCCAAGAAGAAGCCGGGCCGCAAGCCCAAGGCGGAGAAAACCTCCGAGAGGGCAGAAGCGGCGGAGGTAGTCAAACCCAAAACCACCCGGAAACCCCGGGCCAAAAAGGCGGATACGGAGGAGAAGCCCAAGGCCGCCCGTAAGCCCCGCGCAAAAAAAGCTGATACTAAAAACTAATTTTTAGGGGGAGTTCAACTTGTTCCAGCGTAAAAAAGAGTGTATCGCTATGCTCCTGGCCGGTGGCCAGGGCAGCCGCCTGTATGTGCTGACCAAGGACACCGCAAAGCCTGCGGTGCCCTTCGGCGGCAAGTACCGCATTATTGATTTTCCGCTGTCTAACTGCATCAACTCCGGCATCGACACCGTGGGCGTGCTGACCCAGTACCAGCCCTTGGAGCTCAACGACTATATCGGCAACGGCCAGCCCTGGGACCTAAACCGCAACTGGGGCGGCGCCCACGTCCTGCCCCCCTACACTGGCACCAAGTCCGACTCCTGGTACAAGGGCACCGCTAACGCCATCTACCAGAACATCGCTTTCGTGGACCGCTACAACCCCGAGTACGTGGCCGTTCTGGGCGGTGACCACATCTATAAGATGGACTACAACAAGATGCTCCAATTCCACAAGGAAAAGGGAGCCGAGTGCACCATCGCCGTCATGCCTGTCACCATGCAGGAGGCCACCCGTATGGGCATCATGAGCACCGACGAGAACGGCGCCATCACCGACTTCGAGGAGAAGCCCAAGCAGCCCAAGAGCAACCTGGCCTCTATGGGTATTTACATCTTCACCTGGGCCACCCTGCGCGAGTACCTGATCGCCGACGAGGCGGACCCCAATTCCGAGAACGACTTCGGCAAGAACATCATCCCCAACTTCCTGAAGGACAAGCGCCCCATGTACGCCTATTCCTTCGAGGGCTACTGGAAGGACGTGGGCACCCTGGACTCCCTCTGGGACGCAAACATGGACCTGCTAGACCCCAGCGA
This sequence comes from uncultured Oscillospiraceae bacterium, assembly GCA_910588625.1. Classification (GTDB taxonomy): domain Bacteria; phylum Bacillota; class Clostridia; order Oscillospirales; family Oscillospiraceae; genus Enterenecus. Next base: position 3,917 of record CAJUQN010000044.1, on the reverse strand, counting down.
CCCCATCAATATGCGTGACCCCAACTTCCGCATCTACGCCCGGAACTACTCCCAGCCCGCCACCCGCATCGGCGGCGGCGCCAAGGTCACCAACTCCTTCGTGGCCGAGGGCTGCACCATCCGGGGCAACGTGGAGCACTCCGTGCTGTATACCGGCTGCCAGATCGAGGAGGGCGCTGTGGTCACCGGGGCAGTGGTCATGCCCAACACCATTGTGCGCAAGGGCGCCAATCTGAGCTACTGCATCGTGGGTGAGCACTGCGTCATCGAGGAGGGCGCCAAGATCGGCGAGCGCCCCGAGAACGCCCTGGAAAGCGACTGGGGCATCGCTGTGGTGGGCCATCAGAGGACCATCGCCGCCGGTTCCGTCGTCAAGCCCAAGGAAATTGTTTAAGGGGGTGCCCACCATGAAAATGACTGGTATTATTTTTTCCGAGATGTACTCTGACGCGCTGAACTCCTTCACGCAGGACCGCAACATGGGCGCTATCCCCTTTGGCGGGCGCTATCGCCTGGTTGACTTTGCCCTGTCCAATATGGTCAACTCCGGCATCCTCAACGTGGGCGTGCTGGTCAAGCAGCACTACCACTCCCTGATGGACCATCTGAGCAACACCCAGGAGTGGGATCTGAACCGGAAGAAAGGCGGACTCCAGCTGCTGCCTCCCTTTACCACCGAGAACGCTCACACCGGCGCCAGCCGCGGTAAGCTGGATGAGCTGCGCAACGCCCTGGACTACCTGGAGACCATCTCCACCGCCCCCTATGTCCTGCTGGTCGACGCCTACGTGGTGTGCAATATCGACTACCGCGCCGCTCTGGAAGATCACATCGCCAGCGGCTGCGACATCACCATGCTGGCCACGAAGGAGACCGAAGCCTCCTCCATCAACTGCGCCTCCGTTATGAACGCGGACAACGGCCACCGGGTCACCTCATACGCCCTGGACTGCCCCGTCAAGGCCGGCGAGTACGCCAGCATGGGCAACATGATCATCTCCCGGGAATTCCTCATCAACGTCATCCGGGACTACACCTCCCGGGGCATCTACGACTTCCTGCGGGACTTCGTACAGCATGAGTTCAATCGTGGCCGTCTTTCCATCAACCTCTATGAGGTGGACTCCAAGGTACTGCGCATCCGGGACGTGAATGAATACTTCCAGAGCAGTCTGGCCATTCTGGAGGATGACGTGGCTGACGCCCTGTTCCGGGGCGACCGTCCCATCCACACCCGCGTCACCGACGAGGTCCCCGCTTACTACGGCCTGGAGGCCCAGGTAGACCGTGCCGTCATCGCCGACGGCTGTTTTGTGGACGGCAGCGTGGAGAACTGCGTGCTCTCCCGCGGCGTGAAGATCTGCAAGGGCGCCAAGGTGAAGAACTGCGTCATCATGCAGGGCAGCGTAGTAGGCGAGGGCGCCTGCCTGGAGAACGTCATCGTTGACAAGTGGGTCAGCATCAGCGAGGGCGCCCAGCTAAAGGGCCTGGCTTCCAATCCTGTCGTGATCCGCAAGGGAGTTACTGTATGAAGATCCTGCTAGCTACCAGCGAGGCCGCGCCTTATATCAAGACGGGCGGTCTAGGCGACGTAGCCGCTGCCCTCCCCAAGGCGCTGGCCGAGTCCCCTAACACGGAAGTATGCGTATTTCTGCCCTACTACAAGGCCATCAAGGATAACCCGGAGTTTGAGATTGAGTATATTACCAACTTCACCGTCCCCCTGGCCTGGCGCAACGTGTACTGCGGCCTGTTCCGTGCCGTGAGCAAAAAGAAAAAGCTCCAATACTATTTTATCGACAACGAGTACTACTTCTACCGCGACGGCTGCTATGGTCATTATGACGACGGTGAGCGCTTCGCCTTTTACTCCAAGGCCATCCTGGAGTCTCTGGCGCACCTGGGCTGGTATCCCGACATCATTCACGCCAACGACTGGCAGACCGCCTTGGCGCCGGTGTTTCTGCGGGCCTTTTACATGGGTCTGGAGAGCTATCAGCCCATCAAAACCGTGTACACCATCCACAACATGGAGTATCAGGGCCGCTTCCCTGAGCAATTCGTGGACGAGGTGTTAGGCCTGCCCGACGACTGGAAACCTACTATGCGCTTCGACAACTGCTGCAACCTGATGAAGGCCGCCATCCACACCGCTGACCGGGTGTCCACTGTGTCCAAGACCTACGCCTTTGAGATCCAGGACCCCTACTACGCCCATGGGCTGCATGACGTGCTGCGCCAGCACGCCTATAAGCTCAGCGGCGTGGTCAACGGCATTGACACTGAGGTGTTTAATCCTGCGGGCGACCCCCTCATCTACGCCAACTTCAACGCTGACAGCCTGGAGAAGAAGGCGGAGAATAAGAAGTTCCTTCAGGAGCGCCTTGGCCTAGCCGCACGGGAGGACGCGCCCATGGTCATCATGATCACCCGTCTGGTGGGCCACAAGGGTGTGGACCTGGTCCAGGCCGTCATGGACGATTTGATGTGGGACGACCTCCAGCTGGTCATCATCGGCACCGGTGAGCGGCAATATGAGGATATGTTCCGCTCCTACGCCGCCAATTTCCCCGCCAAAATGTCCGCCAACATCATATTTGACAATACCCTGGCTCATCAGGCGTATGCCGGCGCGGATCTGGTGCTCATGCCCTCCAAACAGGAGCCCTGCGGCCTGACTCAGCTCATCGCCATGCGCTACGGCACGATTCCCATCGTCCGGGAGACCGGCGGATTGTTCGATACGGTGCCCGCCTACAACATCGAGACCGGCGAAGGCAACGGCTTTACCTTCAAGAGCTACAACGCCCACGATATGCTGGACGCCGTCCGGCGCGGTACGGCCCTGTTCAAGGACAAGGAGCACTGGACCGCCCTGCAAAAGAGCGCCATGGCTTATGACAGCTCCTGGAAACGCTCCGTACAGGAGTATTGGGACATTTACAACTCCATCGCGTTGAAAAAAGACTGATTTTCAACTTTTTGTGCAGGCTTTCGCCTTTTTCAGCAAAACTGGAAAATTTGAAAATTTGTAGTGCACAACTCCCGCTTTTATGGTATAATAGCAGGGCGTATCATCGCGTCCTGTGAGATCACAGCCCGCGTTCGCGGGCTGTGATTTTTTTGGTCAATTCCCCGGCCCTCTGCCGGTCAAGAAGGAGTTAGAATATCATATGGATCAGAAACAAATCATCAAACAGCTGGACGATATGCTGCTGGTGCGCTACGGCTGTTCCACGGCCAACGCCTCTCCTCAGCAGGTCTACCGGGCCTTGTGTTACGTGGTCAACAATATGCTGGCCACCAAGAGCGCCGAGTTCTATCAGAAGAATAAGGGCAAGCAGGTCTACTATATGTCCATGGAGTTCCTGGTGGGCACCTCCTTGCGCAACAACCTGTATAATCTGGGCCTGGAGGATATTTTCACCAAGGCCCTGGCCAAGTGCGGCGTAGACATCCACGACCTGTACGAGATGGAGCCTGACGCGGGCCTGGGCAACGGCGGTCTGGGCCGCCTGGCGTCCTGCTATATGGACTCCGCTTCCAGCCTGGATCTGCCTATGACGGGCTATTCCATTCGCTATGAGTTCGGTATCTTCAAGCAGAAGATCGTGGACGGCTGGCAAGTGGAGTTCCCCGACGACTGGCTGAGCATGGGCGACGTGTGGCTGGTCCCCCACGAGGGCGAGGCTGTGGAGGTCCGTTTCGGCGGCCACGTCTACGGCTGGGAGGATGACGGCATCTACCGGGTGAAGCACCTGGACTTCCAGTCCGTTATGGCTGTGCCCAACGAAATGTATATCTCCGGCCACGACAGCAAGGCGGTCAACCCTCTGGTACTGTGGTCCGCAAAGTCCCCCCGGAGCTTCGATATGTCCGCCTTCTCCCGGGGCGACTACGCCAAGGCCCTGGAGGGC
>CAJUQN010000043.1 GCA_910588625.1 uncultured Oscillospiraceae bacterium | reverse complement strand
CCGCTTTCTTTCAACATAGCCAGATTTCCTATGTTCTAATTCGGGAGTAATAGCACACATAGCTTATACCTCATCAGGAGCCGCTACAGGCTCATTGACATACAGCCTACGTTCCTTTAGATACTGCACCAGCTCAGGAGCCTTGCAGCCTGATACGAAGTCAGTCCAGGTCAAGCACTTGATTTCCTGATCTGTCAAATAAAAAGCTACTTCACAGAGACGATCCACCATCTGCAAAGTAGCTAAAATCGTATTGAGCTTTAAGGTGCCTCGGAACATACGAAACTCAATGGTATTGCTGTTGGTAAGGTTCACGCATTTGTATCGTTCATACCGATGCTTGGCGCTGTCCAGGACAGCCTTTGGATCATCCTTTCTCCCATACCTGGAAGCCCATTCCTCCATCTGGTCTTTGGTTCTTCTGCTGAATCGAAGAAGCTCGTTCCAGTAGTTCTCCACCAGGAACAGGATTCGAGCAATCACTTCCTCCTGTTCCTCCTGGGTATCTCCGAAAGCAGAGCGGTTGACGTGGATATGTAATCCACAAGTACAGCACTTGTGACTGTAGTAGCCTAACCTGATGGCCTCAGATACAATCTCGCCCCATGGCATTTCAGTCAGATGATAGTCCAAAGTCATAGGGTGAGTCACTAACTCCATTCCGTCCTCCAAGGAGCCATCGTGCTTGATGTAGAGATGTTCATGCTGTTGGTTGGCAATGGACATGATCTGGTTGGCTCTGCTGTCATTCTCGCCACCTTCATCTATCTCCAACTCTACCCCGAAATAACGATTACCCTCCCCATAGAAGATGGGGTCTGGTTTATAGTAGTAGCTCTCAATACCGCTGTAGGAATGATGGACTTCCGCATAGCAGGTATCGCAGTAGCCATCATCGTCACCGTCTGAGAGGTAGTGGAGATCATCTTCATGGACCAGTCTTCCACATCGACTGCAATAGGCGTAACTGTCTCTACAAGAAAGGCAGAGGGTTAGGTCACTTTCCTGATGAACTGCATTCCTGCTGAACCGTTGACCACAGCAATCACAGGTTACAGTCAACGATTTCAGGCAGTCAGAGCAGTATAGCTCACCCTCAAAATCACGAAGCTCATCGAGCGGGCGAACCGCTCCACAGCGATAACAAGCCAAGGATTCATTCATCATCAATGACCTCCTTAGCGATTTCAAGGGCGATGCCGAGTAGAATAAGGATCGTTCTAGGGTCTAACATGGTTGTGACCTCCTGAAATGAAGATAGCCTCCTGGTTTGAACCAGGAGGCCTCATTTATATAATATATCATTCAAAATCAGGAGTCTACGAATTGATAACCTTATCAAGCTGAGGGGAGGATCATAAGGAGGGGAGAAGTGGCTGGCTCTGGTTTGATGCCCCCCACTTCTCCCCTCCTTATTTTATCAGCTACCTTTGCCCAAAGGGGGAACTATGCTGACCTCGCCTTTCATAGCGCGGCGAGGTCTTGCTCCCCCTTTGGAATCCCCCTTCTCAATGTATGAATCTATAATAGTGTACCTTTGTGCCTGTGCCACAAGCTAATTTTTCTTTACTCACTCTTTGCTCTACTTATCTTCTTATTTTTGATTTTTCCCCTAAAAAAGAAAGGTAAAGGTACAGGCACAGTGGTACGGATATCGCAACCTTATATAGGAATTGGAATTTTAACCAGAATTAACTGGTACACCCAGCTACCTACCGTCAAATTGACGAACGCAAAGATCGTACCTGTCACAAAGACTATGAACTTCATTATAAAATTCTTTTAATAATTTCGGATTCTGACTTTCCAGTACAGCTATAAGCGATAACACATCATCAGGACGGTCTATATAGGTTTTTCGAATTGCTTCATCTACTACATTCCACATTAGCTTCGATGTCAGTTTCCTAACGGGAGCTTCTCTATATGCAAATGGAGATTTGACCTCAGTTTGGGAACCGTCTTCGTTTGTATGAACCCACAGCTCTGGAGACTCGGTAATACCCAGCAAGTAATCTGGTGTGCAATCCAAAGTAACACAGAGAAGATACAGCGAGTCTTGCTTTATCACTCCTTTAAGCCCTCCGCTTTCAATTCTTGATAGCATTGGACTTGTCATACCAGATTCTTTTGCACAGTACTTTTGGCTCATATCTAAATCATTTCTACGGCTGGAAACCTTTTTTCCAAATTCAATCGGTGAGTATGCTTGTTCATACGCAGTACTATACGGACAGAGCTGTTTCTTTTTTTCAAATTCAAACTTGTGCTTTTCAATTGCCTCAGCAACTCTCCTTTCACCCATTTCCTTATCGGTTATACGATGTTTCATATGTCTAACCTCCAACATCAAAAATTTGGATTAACTCGCTTTAACTGACCCAAAATGTCGTATTTTCATGAGTTAATCGCTGTTTTGCCAATGGACAGGACCTTTTTTCGGTGTTATGCTGGCTTCAATCAATATGAAAGGAGCTAACACCATGAACGTTTATCCCATGCACTTCAACGACGATCGATACACCAATGCCCAAGACTCAGGAGGGCTTAACCAACCCCAATCTTCCGCCGACGCACCTGAATCAAGCAAGGAACTAATCGTTCCCATGACGTTCTACGCTGACAAGTCCGCTGAAAAAGTTGAGGATGAGGATTATGTTCCCTCGTTTTGCCAGCCAGAAGAACCTGTCAGCCCAAAGCCCATCATCAACCCCTCTGCTGATAGTAGGCTTGAACTTCCTGTGTCCCAAAGTCCAGCAAGTTCCACACCACGCCCTTCTTTAGTAACGCCCCCCCTATCATCTTCCACATCACTTTCTAAACCCAGTCCCAGTACTTCTCCCGATGATAAACAGCCCGCCAAAAGTCGGACCAACCAACCTCGGGCGTATGATGTTGCCATGGAACTCATGGCTGTTCAACCTCTTCGGATGGTAGGTAATGCCCTGTATGCTTTCAATGGACAGTTCTATCGGTTTGTCAGTCCCTCTGTAATGAACAGACTCATTATGGGCAAGTGTCGGGCTTATGTTCACGCTGTGGGTGATGCCTCCATCATCGAGAAGGTTTACAAAGTCATCCAGGCTGAACCAGAAATTTGCATTCTCGATACTGGAACTGTACCTATGGTAGCCCTTGACGATGGTCTACTCGACCTGAGCACCCTTACATTACAGCCGTTTTCTTCCATTCCGTTTGTGACTGTGAAACTTAATGGTAGCTACAGCCAGGGATCAGCTCTTAACTGCCCTATTTTCAACAAATTTTTGAACGACGTGACCAGTGGCAATCCTGCCCTGACTGAACGTATCTGGCAAGCCATAGGCTATGCCATTGTCCCTGACAACAATGGGAAATGTTTCATACTTTTCCAGGGGGTTCCAGATAGTGGAAAGAGCTTACTGGGCGATGTTATCGCCTCTCTAGTAGACTCGGAGTTGGTGACTTCACTTGACATCAACACCATGGGGGAACGTTTTGGCCCAGCAGAGTTAGTTGGGAAGCAGCTCTGCCTAGCTCTCGACATGCCATCCGGAACCTTAGATTCCAAATCTGTTAGCACGTTCAAGAACCTCACGGGTGGAGACCCTATGACCGCTGATGTAAAATACCAACCTCGAATCAAGTTTAGGTGCTCTGCTACCTTTGTCTTGGCTACAAACTTCCCTCTGCTCACTCGTGATCCCGATCCTGCTTTTCTCAATCGGGCTGTAGTGATCCCCTTCCACAATTCAGTTGGAAAAAAACAACAGGATCACACCCTTAAAGCCAAAATCTTAACAGAACGAGACGCCATTATATATCAGGCCATCCAAGCATACGCCAGACTTCAACAGGCCAATTATGAATTTTTTGGAAATTTTGAACTTAACGAGAGTGTTTCAGGGAACCAGGATATGAAATCAAATGACTTAACCAGCACCTTGTACAATTTCTGTCATCAACTTTGTATCCCCAAAGAGGATGGGTTCACTTCTACCTCTGAGCTTTATGATGCTTTCTGCACCCATGCTGGCATCTCTTGGCCTGGAGGGATGCGGCCTTTCTCTGATGCGATTTTCAACATCTTATCCTCGATGTATCAAATTTCTAGAAATCGAAAACGTGTAAAAGGCTATGGACAAAACCCAGAACGAGGTTTCTCGGGAATCACAATAAAATCTTTCACTGAGTAAAAGGAGGGCACCATCATGTTTGATTCATTGCCAGCCACCTTGACCGTCAAAGAACTGTCCAAATTCTTGAGAATCGGAATCAATGCTGCCTACGAGTTGGTCAAAGATGGTACAATTTTCAGCGTTCGAGTTGGGAGGCAGTATCGTATTCCTCGGTCTGCTGTTGAAAAATACCTCGACATTCAAACCATCACCTGTACCTGATCTATCCCCCCGGTGGACTAGTCCACCGGGGGATCTTTATCTTCGTTCCACATTCGATGTAACATTTCTGCATGGTTGACATCTAGGAGATGTGTATAAATTTTACTGGTTGTTGCTGGGGAACTATGTCCTAGTGCTTTCCCAATATCAAACATCGGAATTCCTTTGGAACTGGCAATACTAGCAAAGCTGTGCCTCAGTCCATGAAGAGTCAAAGGTGGAAGTCCGTTGTCCTTGATGAACTTGGTAAACAACTCCGAAGCATAATTTGGACGGACCGGGCGACCATCTTCATGGGTGAACACATATCCGTTATCCTGATAACCCTCTCCTAACTTTTGCTTATAGAATAGCTGCTTCTCTCGTTCACGATGAAGGACATCTTCAATGCCGGAAGGCATATACAGCGTGCGGACCGAAGTAGAGGTCTTTGGGTCTTTCACAATAACATCTTTCCCCGCCATGGTTCTAGCCTCTGTAATTTTGATAACTTTCTGCTCAAAATCAACGTGTTCCCACGTCAACCGGTTCGGCGTAAAAGTTTGTGTACAGCCGAAGCAACAACAACTGACTCAATAACCTCTTAATCACAAGTGCTCTACAGAAATAGATGAAATATGAGCGACCTTTTCTCGATATTTCATCTATTTCTGGGAGAAAATGACATTGTCAGTTGTTGTTGCTTTTTAGCGTTTACACAACTTTGTCTGCCCTCTCAGTCAACCCCATAATTTCTTCTCTCCGAAGCCCTAACAACCCAGCCAGCTTAATCAAAACTTCAAGACGAGTGCCTTCTGAAATTTGGAGCAAGGTTTGAAGCTGTTCTAAGCTGTAGTAATGGATCTCCGGTCTCTTTATCACAGGCGGTTCAACTTTCGAGGCTGGATTTGAAAGCAGTATCCCTTGTTTCACAGCCATCTTGAAAGCTGAGTTCATTAGATCGTGGTGCTTTCTCACCGTGTTGGATGAAATGCTTCCTTCCCTGATTTTATCAGCGTAGTATCTCTGTATCTGTGCCGGGGTCAATTTTTGAAGAGGAATACTCCCTAAAGCTGGGTTGATATGGTTGTCAATCATCCTCTGGTAGGCATAGACCGTTGTAACCTGCCGACTCAGCTTGATTACGTTATCCATCCAGCCTTTCAGCCATTCAGCTACCGTGATTTCTTTAGGCATCACTATCTGCCCAGCATCTCGAGCAGCTTCATGCTGGCGCAATGCTGCTCGGGCTAGTGTGATTCTATCAAAAGTCTTTGTTTTCTTTATCTGTTTTCCAGTTTCTGGGTCAAGCCCAAAGTCAAAATTCACGTAGTATCTTTTTCTCACATCATCGTACGAAATGTTTCGCTCAACTGCCTTACGTCCCATGTAGAACCTTCCCTTCTTTACGATAGCATAGGCACTGAAACAATTGCAAGAACTACTTACACTTTTCCAAAATTATTTTTCTGACCTCCTTTGTAGCTCACGCTAAGAGTTGTTTTCTATATCTACCACATTATCTACCATGCTTCCGTTTCTTCAAAATAAGTTCTAAAAAATCAAAAAATGGTTTGAAATCGGATGATTTCAAACCATTTTTAGTGGTGGAGGCGAGGGGAGTCGAACCCCTGTCCGAAAGCACATCCACAGGAACCTCTCCGAGCGCAGGCGATCTTTTGCATTCCCTCACTCAGCCGTGGGTCGCCACACTGCTGAGCTTGGTAGAGTCATGATTCATGGCACGGTCAACTCTTTCCGTACGCACGGGCACCACTCAGATGACGCCCCAACCCGGTTCGTGGTCCTTCCAGGTGGGACGGCCGCGTTAAGCCGCGGCGAGAACTACGTTATCGTTGTTCTTTAATTTATAAGTTGCCCATTTTAAGGATGTTAGGCGCATCCGCTCGCTATTCCTGCTTCAGCACCCCCGTCGAAACCAGTACGCCCCCGTCGAGGAGGCCGGAAAAGCCTCCGAGACAGCGTAAACCGCCGGGGTTGCTGTGTTACATTTTCTCAGGCGCGGGATACTCCATGCCTTGGGCGTCAACGGTCACCTTTTTCATCTTCTGGTCCTTCTTGGGCCGGTCGCTGTAGTCCGTCTTGACGGACACGATGGCGTCCGCTGTCTCCATGCCCTCAATGACCTTGCCGAAAGCGGCGTAGTTGCCGTCCAGGTGGGGCGCGTCATCCACCATGACAAAGAACTGACTCCCGGCGGAGTCCGGGTCCATAGTGCGGGCCATGGACAGCACGCCGCGGGTGTGGAGCAGATCGTTCTGGAACCCGTTCCCGCTGAACTCCCCCTTGATGGAGTACCCTGGGCCGCCCATGCCGGTGCCATCGGGGTCGCCGCCTTGGATCATGAAGCCGGGAATTACCCGGTGGAAAATGGTCCCGTCGTAGAACCCGGACCGCACCAGGGAGATAAAGTTGTTTACCGTGTTGGGCGCGACGTCGGGGTACAGCTCCGCCTTCATCACGCCGCCGTCTTCCATCTCAATGGTGACGATGGGATTGCTCATTTCAATCCATCCCTTTCTTAATTCAATAGCGGCCCCGTGAAGCCCGGTCCATCTCGCGCTTGGCGTCCCGCTGGGCGGCGGCCTCCCGCTTGTCGTAGAGTTTTTTGCCCTTGGCCAGCGCCAGCTCCACCTTCACCTTGGGACCAGAGAAATACAGTGACAGCGGGATTAGCGCGTAGCCGTCCTGCTGCACCTTGGCCTGGAGCTTGCGGATTTCCCGGCTGTGGAGCAGCAGCTTCCGGGTGCGCCGTGGATCTTTGTTGAAGATGTTACCCTTCTCATAGGGGGAGACGTGCATTCCGTACAGGAACATCTCTCCGTCCTTCACCGCGCAGAAGGCGTCCCGCAGGTTGACAGCCCCAAGGCGGATGGATTTGACCTCCGTGCCCGCCAGCTCGATACCCGCCTCGTACTTGTCCTCGATGAAGTAGTCGTGGAACGCCTTGCGGTTGGAGGCGATCTGCTTGGTCGATTGCTTGCCCATATCCAGCGCCCCTTCCATCGTAGTATCTCAGCATAGCACATCGTCCGTCCGAATGCAAGGGAAATTTGTGCCGTATAATATTACAATTATATTACAACACATTCAAAAATCCACTCTTGTTTTTAGGAAAGGAATAGCATATAATATCATGGTTTCAAATAAGAGGAAGGGAGCTGGCGCAGTGGACAGACGGCCCATCGGCGTATTCGACTCCGGCCTGGGGGGGCTCACCGCCGTGCGGGAGCTGGCTCGCATCATGCCGGAGGAGGACCTTATTTACTTCGGAGACACCAGCCGGGTGCCCTACGGCGGGCGCTCCAGGGATACCTTAGTAAAATACGCCCGGCAGGACGCGGCCTTTCTACGCACCTTCAACCCCAAGGCTATTGTCATCGCCTGCGGCACCGTGTCCACCACCGCCTTGGATGTGCTCCAAGCGGAGAACGACATCCCCGTCTTCGGCGTAGTGGAGCCCGCCGCCCGGGCCTCCGCCCATGTGACCCGGAACGGAAAAGTGGGCCTCATCGGTACCAAAGCCTCCATCCGCTCCGGGGCCTATGAGCGGGCCTTGGATGTCCTGCACCCCGGTGTGGACGTCACAGCCAAGGCCTGCCCGCTGCTGGTATCCCTGGTGGAGAACGGACGGTTCCGCCCCGGCGATATCGTGGCGGAGACGGTGGTGGCGGAATACTTAGCCTCTGTGAAAGCGGCGGAGGTGGATACCTTAATTTTGGGGTGTACACACTACCCGCTGCTGCGGGACATCATCGGCGCGTACATGGGCCCCGATGTCACCCTGGTGGACGTGGGGGAGCAATGCGCCCGGTGGGTCAAGCAGCAGCTGGAGCTGGACGGCCTGCGCAACGAACGCGCCGGCGCGGGACGGCGCCACTACTACGTCAGCGACAGTACCGAGGATTTCTCCGCCCTGGCCTCCATCTTCCTGGGGGAAGACGTGGCCGGTGAGGTGGAGCAGATCGACATCACTGCATATTAAAATAAGGTAGCTCCCGTCTGGTCCGGGCGGATAGAGAGGAACAATATGACAGACAACGTGATCATATCCATCAAAGGCAAGCAGTTATACGCCGAGAGCAGCCCCGACGAAATGGAGCTTGTCACCTCCGGCGTGCTGAAGCGGGACAGCCGGGGGGGCTACACCGTCTCCTATCAGGAGAGCGAGCTCACCGGCCTGGAGGGCACCACCACCAAGCTGCACATTGACGGCGGGCGGGTGACCCTCCTGCGTGAGGGTAGCATCAACTCCCAAATGGTGTTTGAGGAGGGCAGGCGGCACCTGTCCATGTACGAGACGCCCTATGGGGCGCTGTCTATTGGGGTGAATACCAAGCGGATGCGCTCCACTCTGGGGGAGTCGGGCGGCGATTTGGAGATCGACTACGCCATCGAGATCGACAACCTGGTGGCGGGACAGAACCTGTTCCGCATGAACGTGAAGAAACATCCCACCCTCCCCCAATGAGGGCAGGGTGAGAAAAGGAGAATTTACTATGGCAAATCTAATCCAGGCCGCAAGAGAGCAGGTAGCCCAGCTCACCCAGTCCGCCTACGAAAAGGCCGCCGCTGAGGGCCTGCTTCCGGCGGGGCAGGACATCAAGGGCACCGTAGAGGTGCCTAAGGACAGCAAAAACGGGGATTTCGCCTCCTCCTTCGCCATGGCCGGGGCTAAGGCCCTGCATATGGCCCCCCGGCAAATCGCTCAGATCATCCTGGACCGCCTGGAATTGGACGGAACTTTGTTTCAGCGGGCGGAGATCGCAGGACCGGGGTTCCTGAACTTTTTCTATGCTCCCAAGTGGTACGGCGAGGTACTGGGGGCCGTGGAGGCCGAGCCGGAGCAATATGGCGCCTGTGACGAGGGCGAGGGCCGGAAGGTGATGGTGGAGTTCGTCTCCGCCAACCCCACCGGCCCCATGCACATGGGCAACGCCCGGGGCGGCGTGTTGGGCGACACCCTGGCAAACGTGCTCTCCCGGGCGGGCTGGAATACCTGGAAGGAGTTTTATGTCAACGACGCGGGCAACCAGATCCACAAGTTCGCCACATCCATCCACGCCCGGTATATGCAGCTCATCCTGGGCGAGGAAAATTTCGCTTTTCCGGAGGAGGGCTATCAGGGGGAGGACATCCGGGAGCTGGCCCAGGCGTTCCACGAGGCCCGCGGGGACGCCTATAAAGACGCGCCCGAGGAAAAATGGATGGGCGACATGAGCCGCTTCGGCCTGGAGCGCAACATCCCCAAGATGAAGGACGACCTGCGCAAGTACGGCATCGAATACGACCAGTGGTTTTTCGAGTCGGAGCTGCATGACTCCGGCTATGTGGCCGAAACAGTGGATCTGCTCACCCAAAAGGGCTGGACCTACGAGAAGGACGGCGCTTTGTGGTTGAACACCACCGAACTGCTGAAGGAGAAATACATCCGCGAGGGCAAGACCCGGGAGCAGGCGGATAAGCTGGACTTGAAGGACGACGTGCTGCGCCGGGCCAACGGGTTCTACACCTACTTTGCCGCCGACATCGCCTATCACCGCAACAAATTTGAGAAGCGGGGCTTCGACAAGGTCATCAACGTGTGGGGCGCGGACCACCACGGCCATGTGGCCCGCCTCCAGGCGGCGCTGGACGGCTTGGGGCTGGACGGCTCCCGCCGGCTGGTCATCGTGCTGATGCAGCTGGTGAACCTGCTCCAGGACGGCAAGCCGGTGCGTATGTCCAAGCGGACAGGCAAGGCTATCGCCCTTCACGACCTGCTGGACGAAATCTCTGTGGACGCGGCCCGGTACTATTTTAATAACCGGGCCTCCACCAGTTCCCTGGACTTTGACCTGGACCTGGCCGTCCGTCAGGACAGCGACAACCCGGTGTATTACGTGCAGTACGCCCACGCCCGTATCTGCTCCCTGCTGGCTAACCTGGCGGAGGACGGAGCAACGGTGCTGCCCTGCGCCCAAATCGACCCCGCCCTGCTGGCCACTGAGGAGGAGCGCTGTCTGGTCAAGACCCTGGCTCAGTACCCGGAGGAGATCCGTCTGGCCGCACGGGACTATGATCCCAGCCGCATCAACCGCTATTTGACGGCCCTGGCAGGTGATTTCCACCGCTTCTATAATGCCTGCCGCTTGAAGGGCGAGGAGACCAATCTGCAAGCCGTCCGGCTCAAGCTGGCAGATAGCGTGCGCCTGGTTTTGGCCAATGGCCTGAATCTGCTGGGTGTTTCCGCGCCAGTGAAGATGTAAGCCCCGGAAAAATTTTTGTCCAGGGGTTGCATTTAGCCCTAAGCCGTGGTAAAATACCAATGTATGTATGGTATGGAAGGAGTGAGGCGACCGCCTCACTCTTTCTTTTGGAATGAAGGAGCTGACGCCAAATGGCAAAGGTGACCGACACGGTGGCCGCTCTGGCCCAACCAATCGTGGAGCAGGCGGGCTGCACCCTATGGGACGTAGAATATGTCAAAGAAGCCGGAGAGTGGTTCCTCCGGGTCTACATCGACCGGGAGGGCGGCGTGGACATCAGCCACTGTGAGGCCGTCTCCCGCCCGCTGTCTGACGCGCTGGACGAGGTTGACCCCATTGAGGGCAGCTATACCTTCGAGGTGTCCTCCGCCGGTCTGGACCGGGCCCTGAAAAAGCCCGCCCACTTTGCCCAGTGCATGGGGCAGAGGGTGGATTTGAAGCTGTACCGCCCCATTGACGGCCGTAAGGAGGTCGCCGGGGCGCTGTCCGGTTACGAGGAAGGGGACGTCATCATTGACGGCGTCCGTTTTGAGAAGAAAGATGTGGCCCAGGTGCGGCTGCACGTGGAATTTTGAAGGAGCTAAACAATATGGCTAAGAAAAAGATCGCCGCAAAGAGCACGGAGCTGGACGCCAAGGAATTTTTCGCCGCCATCTCCGATATCGAGAAAGACAAGGGCATCCCCAAGGCCTATATGCTGGAGAAGATTACCCAGGCGTTGGTGGCCGCCTACAAGAAGGACCACGAGGGCATCACCGACAACGTGGTGGTGGACGCCAACGAGGAGGCGGAAACAGTCCGGATGTTCGTGAAAAAGGACGTGGTGGAGGAGGTAGACAACCCCCACACCGAGATCAGCCTGGAGGACGCCCGGCGCTCCATCCCCCGGGTCCAGCTGGGGGACGTGCTGCGCATTGAGATCAAGCCGAAAAACTTCGGCCGCATCGCCGCTCAGACTGCCCGTCAGGTCATTATCCAGGGTATGCGTGAGGCGGAGCGCGGCATGATCTTCGACGAGTTTTCTGCCAAGGAGCATGAAATCCTCACCGGCACCGTCACCCGCGTGGACGAGCGCAATGGCTCCGTCGCCATCCGGCTGACCTCCGGCTCCGAGTTCACCGACGCCTTCCTCTCCGTCGGAGAGCAGGTGAAGGGCGAGGTGGTCCACGAGGGCGACCGGGTTCGGGTGTACGTGGTGGAGGTCCGTAAGTCCACCCGTGGGCCCCAGGTGCTCATCTCCCGCACCCACCCCGGACTGGTCAAGCGGCTCTTTGAACTGGAGGTGCCCGAAATCTATGACGGCACGGTCCAGGTCATGTCCATCGCCCGTGAGGCGGGAAGCCGCACCAAGCTGGCCGTGTGGAGCGAGGACGAGAACGTGGACCCCATCGGCGCCTGCGTTGGCCCCAGGGGCCAGCGGGTCAACGCCGTGGTGGAGGAGCTGCGGGGCGAAAAGGTGGACATCATCAAGTATTCCGACGACGCCAGCCAGTACGTGGCCGCCGCCCTGGCCCCCGCCGACGTCATCAGCGTCACCGAGCTGGACGGGGAAAAAAGCTGCCGGGTGGTAGTTCCCGACGACCAGCTGTCCCTGGCCATCGGCAAGGAGGGTCAAAACGCCCGGTTGGCCGCCCGCTTGACGGGCTTTAAGATCGACATCCGTCCTGCCAGCGCCCCCGAGCCTCCCGAGGAGGAGGCTGCGGAGGAGCCCGTTGAGACGGATGAGGAGGATATTGAGATCACCGAGTAAATAACGGACCCCGCCGGAGCCCAGCGAAGCGTTTTTGGCGGGGAGAGGAGGAGCAAGGGATCGGCCGAAGTTTTCACCGCAGGTGAAAACACAGTTGAGCGGACTTTGCGACGACGAGAGAGGGGGAGACACGATGCCAAAGAGAATACCTATGCGCCAATGCCTTGGCTGCCGGGAGATGAAGCCCAAGCCTGAGCTGATCCGGGTGGTGCGCTCCCCCGAGGGAGAGTTGTCATTGGACTTCCGGGGAAAGAAGCCGGGCCGGGGGGCTTACCTCTGCCCTGACCCCGCCTGTCTGGCCAGGGCCAAAAAGAGCCGGGCCATCGAGCGGGCCCTGTCCGCCCAGGTGTCACCGGAGGTCTGGGAGGCGCTGGAAGCGCAGATGAAGGCGGGTGACGGCGGTGACTGACAGCGCCCTATCCCTGCTGGGCCTGGCCCTGCGGGGGAATCACCTGGCCGTGGGTGAGGAACCGGCGTCCGACGCCTGCAAAACCGGCCGCGCCAAGCTGGTGCTCACCGCCGCCGACGCGGCGGACAACAGCGCTCAGCGGGCCGCCCGCTGGGCCGATGCCGAAAACATTCCGTGGACTCAAGTCCCTTGGACAAAGGAAGCCCTGGGCGCGGCCCTGGGGCGGAGCACCTGCGCCATGGCGGCGCTCACCGACGCCGGACTGGCGGCGGCGCTGGCGAAAAAGCTGGCGGAGAGCGATCCGCAATACCAGCCGCTGTGTGACAAGCTGGTCATTGAGAAATTCCAGCGCCCTCAGACGAGGAAGAAAAAGAAGAATGCGCGGGCTGAGACAAAAAGGCCCGCTGTACCTGAAACTTAGGAGGTGGCCTGTTTGAGCCTTGCGAAGCTGAACGCCCGGGATGTGGCCAAGGACTTTGGGATGCAAGCCAAAGCCATTACTGCCATTTTGAACGAGCACACAAAAGAAAACGTATCTCCCACCAAGATCTTGACGGACCGGGAGCTGACCATCATTTTTGAGCACCTGACCCAGAACAACCAGGTGGATTCCATCGAGTCCATCTACGCCGATGTGTACCACGAGCCTGCCAAGCAGGAGGCCGCGCCTGCGCCCAAGGCCGAGCAGGCCCAGGCCAAGCCCGCCCAGAAGGACGGCAAGCCTGCCCCGGCCCAGGGCAAGGGCAGCGCCTCCGCTCCCGCCCCCCAGGGCCAGAAGGAGCAGGGCAAGCTGTCCGCCCCCGCCAAGCGCACCCCGGAGAAAAAGGTGGTGGACACCCGCAAGGGCGGCGGCGTCAACCTGGAGAAATACGACCAGCGTCTGGAGGACCTGGCCCCCGATAAGGCCAACCGGATGCAGACCGGCAAGCAGAAGTTCCAAAACCGGAGCAACAAGAACCGGGGCCAGAACTTCGGCAATAAGCGCAAGCAGGAGGAACAGGACCGTATGCGCCGCCTCCAGCTGGAGATCGCCAAAAAGACCCCGCTGACCGTCAAGATCCCCGACGAGATCGGCGTGGGCGAGCTGGCCTCCCGAATGAAAAAGACCGGCGCTGAGGTGGTCAAGTGTCTCATCAAGAACGGCGTGATGGCTTCCTTGTCCGATATCATTGACTACGACACCGCCGCCCTGGTGGCTATGGAGCTGGGCTGCAAGGTGGAAAAGGAAGTCATCGTCACCATTGAGGAAAAGCTCATCGATACCGCCGAGGACAAGGAGGAGGACCTGGAGTCCCGGGCCCCCGTGGTGGTGGTTATGGGCCATGTGGACCACGGCAAGACCTCCCTTCTGGACTATATCCGCCACGCCAACGTAGTGTCCGGCGAGGCGGGCGGCATCACCCAGCACATCGGCGCCTATCAGGTGGAGGTAAACGGCAAGCCCATCACCTTCCTGGACACGCCGGGCCATGAGGCGTTCACCGCCATGCGTGCCCGCGGCGCGATGATTACGGACGTTGCCATCCTGGTGGTGGCCGCGGACGACGGCATCATGCCCCAGACCGTGGAGTCCATCAACCACGCCAAGGCCGCCAACATCCCCATTATCGTGGCCATCAACAAGATGGATAAGCCGGAGGCCAATCCCGAGCGCATCAAGCAGCAGCTCACCGAATACGAGCTGGTGCCCGAGGAGTGGGGCGGCGAGACCATCATCTGTCCCATCTCCGCCAAAACTGGCATGGGCGTCGACACCCTTCTGGAGATGGTCACCCTCACCGCCGAGGTGCAGGAGCTGCGGGCCAATCCCAACCGTACCGCCCACGGCGCGGTCATTGAGGCCAGGCTGGACAAGGGCCGCGGCCCCGTGGCCACCCTGCTGGTGCAGAACGGCACCCTGAAGCAGGGCGACGTCATTATCGCCGGCATGGCTGTGGGCCGTGTCCGCGCCATGACCGACTACCGCGGCAATAAGGTCACCGAGGCCGGACCCTCTGTACCCGTTGAGATCATCGGCATGGGCGAGGTGCCCGGCGCGGGTGACGACTTCCATGCCGTGGCCGACGAGCGCATGGCCCGCGAGCTGGTGGAGCAGCGCAAGGCGGAGATGAAGAACGCCACCACCGGTACGGCCAAGCAGAAGGTATCTCTGGAAGAGCTGTTCAGCCAGATTCAGGCGGGTGAGATGAAGGACTTGAACGTCATCGTCAAGGCGGACGTCCAGGGTTCCGCCGAGGCGGTGAAGGCCAGCCTGGAGAAGATCTCCAACGAGGAGGTCCGGGTCCGGGTCATCCATTGCGCCGTGGGCGCGGTGAACGAGTCCGACGTGATGCTGGCCGCCACCTCCAACGCCATCATTGTGGGCTTCAACGTCCGCCCGGACAAGAACGCCGCCGACTCCGCGGCCCGGAACAAGGTGGATATGCGGATGTACCGGGTCATTTACGACTGCATCAACGAGATCGAGTCCGCCATGAAGGGCATGCTGGCGCCCAAGTTCAAGGAGGTGGCCCTGGGCGAGGCCGAGGTGCGCCAGGTGTACAAGATCACCGGCGTGGGTTTTGTGGCCGGGTGCTACGTCACCGAGGGCAAGGTGGCCCGGAACGCCCAAATCCGCCTGGTGCGGGACGGCATCGTTATCCACGAGGGCGTGATGAACTCCCTCCAGCGCTTCAAGGACAGCGTGAAGGAGGTCGCCCGGGGGTACGAGTGCGGCATCGGCATCGAGAAATACAGCGATATCAAGGAGGGCGATATCATCGAGGCCTTCCAGATGGAGCAGATTGAGGTATAAGGGATTCGAGAGGGGCGGGCGGCTGCGCCCGCCCCCTTTTTGTGGGAAAGGAGCCGAACAATGCTTCAAATCATTCCCCTTGGCCCGGAAGAAAAGGGCCGGGAATTGACCTTTCATTACAGGACAGACTATTATTATGATGTTACGATTCAGGAAGGGTCAGAGGGATGGCGAGCCGCCCTGGAGCGACGCCCTTTCGGCCAAACCGAGGAGCGGGAATTCAAGGACCGGCTGCTTGGCGACTGGCTGGAGGAACCACAGCTCTTTGGCGCAGAGCAAAAAGGGCAGACCGTGGGCTATCTGGAACTGAGCCACGAACGCTGGAATAACCGGATGCGCATATCGAATATTTGGGTGGCAGACGGCGTCCGGCATCGGGGAATCGGAGGCCGTCTGATGGAAACCGCCGTCTCTGCCGCCCGGAAGGCGGGAGCTAGGGCACTGGTGCTGGAAACTCAAAGCTGTAACGACCCCGCCATTCAATTTTACCGCAAACATGGATTTTCCCTGATTGGCTTTGATCTGACCTCCTATTCCCAAACCGACGTGGAAAAGCGGGAGGTGCGGTTGGAGCTGGCACGGGCTTTGTAACCACAATCATTCCACAAAACAAAAAAGGAGAACGCTATGCCAAGCAATCGCATCGGACGCATCAACGAGGAGATCCAGCGGGAGCTGGCCTCCCTTATCCGCACCGTGAAGGACCCCCGGGTGGCGGAGACGGGTATGGTGAGTGTCACCGCCGTGGAGACCACCCCCGACCTGAAATACGCAAAAATCTATATCAGCGTGCTGGACAAGTCCGCCTCCGCCCAGACGCTGAAGGGACTGAAGTCCGCCTCCGGCTACCTCCGACGGGGACTGGGCCAGGCGCTGAACCTGCGCAATACCCCGGAGCTTACCTTTGTGCGGGACGATTCCATCGACAAGGGGGCCCACATCTTGGATATGCTGCGGGACCCCGAGGTGGTTAAGCCCGCCAACCCGGCCAACGCCCATATCATTTTGGACGAGGAGGACTGAGCCATGGACTATCGTGAAGCGGCCCAGTTTTTAAAGCGCCATGACAACTACCTGATTTTGACCCACAAGCGCCCCGACGGGGACACCATCGGCTGCGCCGCCGGGCTGTGCCGCGCCCTGCGTGAGCTGGGTAAGACCGCCCATGTGCTGCCCAGCCTGGACGCCACCACCTTGCTGGCGGGCTATCTGGACGGCCTGACCGCCCCGGAGGGCTTTGCACCGGACACGGTGGTCAGCACAGACGTGGCTACTGTGAATCTGCTGCCGGATAATGCCCAGCCTTATCGGGAGCGCATTGATCTCGCTATCGACCACCATCCCTCCCAGGAATTTTTTGCGAAGGAAACCTGTCTGGAGGCGGACAAGGCCGCCTGCGGCGAGATCATTTGGAAAATCTGCAATGAGCTGGGCGCGATGAACGCTGAGATTGCCACCCCGCTGTATGTTGCGGTGTCCACCGACTGCGGCTGCTTTGTCTACGCCAACACCACCCCCCACACCCACAAGGCGGCGGCGGCCCTGATGGAGCAGGGCATTCCAGCAAAAACGCTGAACAAAAGGCATTTCCGCACCAAATCCATGCGGCGCCTGAAGCTGGAAAGTCTTATCCTGCAAAATATGCACCTCTATCACGAGGGCACCGTGGCTGTGGCCCCTATCTCTCTGGGCATGATGGCCGAGGCGGAGGCCACGTCGGAGGATACCGACGATCTGGCGGCGTTTTTGGGACAGATTGAGGGGGTGCTCCACACCGCCACCATCCGGGAGCACGAGGGCGGCGAGTGCCGCATCTCCGTGCGCACCGACGCGTCTAAGCTGAACGCCACCAGGGTCTGTGCCCGTCTGGGCGGCGGCGGGCACAAAGCCGCCTCCGGGTGCACCGTCAAAGGCACCGTGGAGGAGGCTGAACACGCCATCCTGGCCGCCATCGACGGCCAGCTGGCCCAGCCGACCCAGGATTGAACCATGGCAAACGGTATTATTATCATTGATAAGCCTGCCGGCTGGACCTCCATGGACGTGTGCGCCAAGCTGCGGGGGATGTTCCACGAGAAGCGTGTAGGCCACGCTGGAACGCTGGACCCTATGGCCACTGGAGTCCTGCCTGTGTTTGTCGGCCGGGCCACTCGGGCGGTGGAGTTCGCTGCTGATTCCGATAAGGAATATATCGCCGGATTAAAGCTGGGGGTTGTCACAAACACCCAGGATACCACCGGGGAAGTGCTGGAGACGCGGCCAATCGCCGGGATCAGACACCAGGATGTGTGCAACGTTCTGGAGAAATTTCGGGGAGACATCCTCCAGGTGCCCCCCATGTACTCCGCTATCAAAATCAACGGAAAGAAGCTCTATGAGCTGGCCCGGAAGGGCAGGGAAGTGGAGCGTGAGCCCCGCCCGGTTACCATCCATGCTTTAGAGCTGGAGGAGATGGAGAGTCCGGAGGATTTCCTGCTCCGGGTAGTGTGCTCAAAGGGTACCTATGTCCGGACCCTTTGCCATGACATCGGACAGGCCTTGGGCTGCGGCGGGTGTATGAGCTCCCTCCGGCGGGTCAAGGCGGCGGGCTTTGCGCTGTCGGATTGCGTTTCTCTGGAAACTGTCCAGGCGGCGGTGGACCGGGGAGAGGGGGAGTCCCTGCTGCTCCCTGTAGACGCCTATTTTGCCGGTCTGCCCATGCTGGTGCTGAAAACCGCCGGAGCGGAGAAAAAAATCCGCAACGGCGCACCGCTGACCGCCCGGGATGTCCCTGACGGGGAATATCGAGTGTACGGCATTGACAAGACATTTTTGGCCCTTGGCAGAGTAACGGGCAGTAAGCTCACCACCGTCAAGAGCTTTTTCGAGGTGTAATAACCGATGGAGAATCAACGAAAAGTTATCGCCCTGGGCTTTTTCGACGGGGTCCACATGGGCCATGGGGCGCTCCTGCGCACGGTGGCGGAGCGGGCCAAGGCGCTGGACGCCGTCCCCTGCGCCTTTACCTTTGACCGCAGTCCCGCCGCAGCCCTCACCGGCAAGGCCGTCCCCCTGCTCAGCGGCGTGGACGACCGGGAACGGCTGATGCACGAGCTGTACGGCATCCGGAAGGTCATCGTGGCCCCCTTCGACGTCATGCGCCAGATGGACTGGCAGGACTTTGTGGCCCAGTACCTCCAAAGGGAGCTGGGTGTGGTCCACGTGGTGGCGGGCCACGATTTCCACTTCGGTTACAAGGGGCAGGGCAGCCCTCAGCGCTTGGTGGAAAAGTGCAAGGAGCTGAGCATGGGCTGCGACATCATCCCCAAAGTGGAGATCGACGGGTTCACCGTGTCCTCCACCTACATCCGCTCTCTGGTGCAGGAGGGCAAGATGGAGCGGGCCCGCTGGTTCCTGGGCCATCCTCACACGCTGTCCGGGACCGTGGTCCACGGCAGTGAATTAGGCCGCACTTTGGGCACTCCCACCGCTAACCTGCTGGCGCCCGAGGGCGTTATTTCCCCCGGCTTCGGGGTGTACGCCACCAAGGTTTACCTCTCCGACGGGGAGCGCCTGGCCGTCACCAACGTGGGCACCCGCCCCACGGTGAACTCGGACAAGACCGCCGTCACAGTGGAGCCTTGGATTCTGGACTACCACGGTGATTTGTACGGCAAAGACATTCGGGTGGAGTTCTACACACGTCTGCGTCCGGAGCGGAAATTCCATGACCTCCAGGCCCTGCGGGAGGCCATCCTGGAAAACGCCCGGCAGACCCGGGACTATTTCGCAAAAACTTCGAGGTGACCCATCTATGCCCGCGACATTTATCAACATGGCTCTGATTCTGCTGGGCGGCGCGGCAGGACTGCTGTTCAAAAATCTCATCAGCGACCGCCTCATGTCCATCCTCACCCACGCCCTGGGACTGTGTGTGCTGTGCATCGGCATCAGCAGCGCCATCGGGACGCAGAATATGCTGTGCGTCATCGTCTGCATGGTCACCGGCACTGTCCTAGGCAATGCCATCGGCATCGAGCGCCGCCTGAAGGGCGCAGGGGACTTCCTCCGCGCCAAGCTCATCAAGGGGGAGGGCAGCAGCCGCTTTACCGAGGGCTTTGTCAACGCCTCCCTGCTGTTCTGCGTGGGGGCCATGGCCATCACCGGCTCTATCGACGCGGGGCTGAACCATAACTATACCACCATCGTGTCCAAGGGCGTCATCGACGGCGTGACCTCCATTTCCTTTGCCGCCACCATGGGGGCCGGCGTCATGTTTTCCGTCATCCCGCTGCTGATCTACCAAGGGGGCATTACCTTACTTGCCGCCTGGGTGGGGCCGTACCTGCCCGCTCCCGTCGTCACGGAAATGACCGCCGTGGGCGGGGCGCTCATCATCGCCATCGCGGTGAATATGCTGGAACTGGGTAAGGAGAAAATCAAGGTGGGCAATATGCTCCCGGCAATCTTCCTGCCTATCGCCTGCATACCCCTGGCTAATTGGCTGAGCACCTTATTTTCCAGCCTGTTCTAAAGCTGAAACCGCTGTTCCAGCACAGGGCGCAGCGGTTTTAACATATTCTAGAAATTGGTTGGACCATTTGAAAAGAAACCCTTGCAAAGTACGGAAAAAGGCGGTATACTAGGAAAAGAATATCAGGGAACATCCCTCCCCACCCCATGCGGCATGACCGGCCCAGACTCCCGGCTCCATAGCCGCACGCCTTTGTACGATGTTTGTTAAAAAAATATCGAGTAAAAGTTGGGGCCAAAGGAGTGTTGTTCGCTGTTTTCCCCAATTTTATACATTTAAGGAGGCAAACTGATGTCATTTGTGAATTGTGAAGTGCAGGGCGCTGTGGCAGTCCTTACCATCGACCGCCCCAAGGCCCTCAACGCCCTGAATCCCGAGGTGCTGGCCGACCTGAAGGCCGCCTTCGAGGGCATCGACCAGAACGCCGTGCGCTGTGTGGTCCTCACCGGCGCGGGGGACAAGAGCTTCGTGGCGGGCGCCGACATCGGCTCCATGTCCACCATGACCAAGGCGGAGGGCGAGGCCTTCGGCAAGCTGGGCAATGACATCTTCCTGGCCATCGAGAGCTTCCCCCTGCCCGTCATCGCCGCGGTGAACGGCTTCGCCCTGGGCGGCGGCTGTGAGCTGGCCATGTCCTGCGACATCCGCATCTGTTCCGACAACGCCATGTTCGGCCAGCCCGAGGTGGGTTTGGGCATTACCCCCGGCTTCGGCGGCACCCAGCGCCTGGCCCGTCTGGTGGGCATGGGCATGGCCAAGCAGATGCTGTACACCGCCCGGAACATCGACGCAAACGAGGCCCTGCGCATCGGCCTGGTCAACGCTGTGTATCCCCAGGCCGACCTGATGGAGGCCGCGGTGAAGATGGCCAACACCATCGCCAAAAATGCTCCCATCGCCGTCCGCGGCTGCAAGAAGGCGGTCAACGACGGGATGCAGGTGTCCATCGACAAGGCGGTGGAGATCGAGGAGAAGATCTTTGGCGGCTGTTTCGAGACCCACGACCAGGTGGAGGGCATGGCCTGCTTCCTGTCCCGGGAGAAGCCCAAGCCCAAGGCAGTGTTTACCAACAACTGAGTTGGTTTCATGCCAGTGATTGGCAATCCGGACGGTCAGGTGTGGAACATGATCCTCCGGCAGTTTGACCATATCGTCCCGCAAGAAGCATCTACCATAAACAACGAAAATGAAAAGGGGTATGTCATCATGAGTAAAGTAGGCATTATCGGCGCAGGCACTATGGGCCAGGGCATCGCCAAGGCGTTTGCGCAGAGCGGTTGGACCGTCGCGCTGTGCGACATCAAGCAGGAATGGGCCGACAACGGCAAGGCCAAGATCCAGAAGGGTTATGCCAAGCTGGTGGAAAAGGGCAAGATGGACCAGGCCAAGGCCGACGCGGCTGTCAACGCCATTACCGCGGGCCTGAAGGAGGACTTGTGCGCCGACTGCGATCTGATCGTGGAGGCCGCTTTTGAGGACATGAAGGTCAAGCAGGCCACCTTTGGTGAGCTGGACAAGATCTGCAAGGAGGGCTGCGTCTTTGCCTCCAACACCTCCTCTCTGTCCATCACCGAGATCGGCAAGGGCCTGAGCCGTCCCCTGATCGGTATGCACTTCTTCAATCCCGCCGACCGCATGAAGCTCATCGAGGTTATTGCCGGCGCCAACACCCCCGCTGAGACCGTGGACAAGATCACTGAGATCTCCAAAGAGCTGGGCAAGACCCCCGTGCAGGTCAACGAGGCCGCCGGTTTCGTGGTCAACCGCATCCTGATCCCCATGATCAACGAGGCGGCCTTCATCAAGATGGAGGGCGTGTCCAACATCTCCGGCATCGACACCGCCATGAAGCTGGGCGCCAACCACCCCATGGGGCCCCTGGAGCTGGGCGACCTGATCGGCCTGGACGTCTGTCTGGCCATCATGGATGTGCTGTACAATGAGACCGGCGACAGCAAGTACCGCGCCTGCCCGCTGATCCGGAAGATGGTCCG
>CAJUQN010000042.1 GCA_910588625.1 uncultured Oscillospiraceae bacterium | reverse complement strand
TACCAGGGTATCTAATCCTGTTTGCTCCCCACGCTTTCGCGCCTCAGCGTCAGTTAATG
The DNA here is from genome assembly GCA_910588625.1 of uncultured Oscillospiraceae bacterium. GTDB lineage: Bacteria > Bacillota > Clostridia > Oscillospirales > Oscillospiraceae > Enterenecus. The sequence continues at coordinate 22,029 of CAJUQN010000042.1, read as the reverse complement.
TCCAGCAGTCCGCCTTCGCCACTGGTGTTCCTCCGTATATCTACGCATTTCACCGCTACACACGGAATTCCGATTGCCTCTCCAGCACTCAAGAAATACAGTTTCAAATGCAGGCTATGGGTTGAGCCCATAGTTTTCACATCTGACTTGCATTCCCGCCTACACGCCCTTTACACCCAATAAATCCGGATAACGCTTGCCACCTACGTATTACCGCGGCTGCTGGCACGTAGTTAGCCGTGGCTTATTCCTCAGGTACCGTCACTTGCTTCGTCCCTGATAAAAGAAGTTTACAACCCGAAAGCCTTCTTCCTTCACGCGGCGTTGCTGGGTCAGGCTTGCGCCCATTGCCCAATATTCCCCACTGCTGCCTCCCGTAGGAGTCTGGGCCGTGTCTCAGTCCCAATGTGGCCGGCCAACCTCTCAGTCCGGCTACTGATCGTCGCCTTGGTGGGCCGTTACCCCGCCAACCAGCTAATCAGACGCGAGGCCATCTCAGAGCGATAAATCTTTGGCAGCCAGAGCCATGCGGCTCAGCTGCATTATGCGGTATTAGCGGCTGTTTCCAACCGTTATTCCCCACTCCGAGGCAGGTTCCTCACGCGTTACTCACCCGTCCGCCACTTTCCTCAGTTTCATTTGGACGAATCCTCAATCCACTGATTCTCGTTCGACTTGCATGTGTTAAGCACGCCGCCAGCGTTCATCCTGAGCCAGGATCAAACTCTCAATAAAATGGTATCTAAACAGCTTCCGCTGTCCAAACCGAATTATTGAAGCAAATCTTAGCTTCAAGTTAGAATTGATGAGACCCTTCATTTCACTATCTCTCGACAGTTTCCTGAAGGACTCAAGTCCTTCTGGTGCTTCGTGTTCTTTCGTTGTTTAATTTACAAGGTACAAGTCCATTCGCTCGCCCTCGGCTCACACCGGACAGTGACTTATTTTAGCACTTTCCAGATCGCTTGTCAAGCCCTTTTTTCATCTTTCGCAAATTCTTTTTTGCTCCAGACCTCAGGCCTTCATCCACGCCCTCGCCGCGAACTTTTTTAGTTTACCACGCCTTGAAAGGTTTGTCAAGAGGTTTTTTCAGACTTTTTAAAAGTCACCCTTTGTTGGTCTGGAAGCCTCCCGCTCTCTCAAGCGCTTTGCTAATATACCAGACCGGAACCCTTTTGTCAACACCTTTTTTCACTTTTTTCAGCCCTTTTTTTCACGTCCATTCATAACCACAAAATGTTGCACTTTCTCTTGCCGCTGAACACTATTTATCCCCTTCCTTTGGGAAACACCGCCGTCAAAATTGCCAGCGTCAAGCACCCTAAAGGCAATACTGCCTTCGGCAGGACATCCGTTACCCCAAAGAGCGCTAGCCCCAGTGCGACCGCAGCCGCCAGCGCAGACCACCTCTGTATACCCCAGGAGTGAGCCAGCAGCCCCGCCAGTGTCAGATCAGGCAGCAGCCACAGTCCAGACACCAGTCCCTCCAGCCGCGCGCTGTCCCCCAGCAGTCCCGCGGCCGCAAAAAATGGCCCGTCCAGCTCCGCGGCCACCGCCGGACTGAGCAGCCCCGCCGTCACCGCCGCCAGCGCGGCAGAAATCAGTCCCAGTGCCCCCAGCCAGGCCAGCCCCCTGCGGTCTCCATTCAGATCCGGCTCTAGCTTATATAGAATTGGGAGGACAAACAGCCCTGTGGACATGGTGAGCACCCCTGCCAGCAGGGAATTCCTCCACCCGCCCGCCGGCTCCAGCACCCACTGCCAGTCCACTCGCGGCACGCCCAGCAAAAAGATAGCCGCCACCGTCACCAGCGCTGCCAACCAAAAGATCTCCACCGCCCGGAAGAACGCCGCCGCCTTCCCCCAGCCCATCCAGGCCAGCGGAATTACTAGCAGCACCAGCAGCCAACTAACATTTTCCCCGTTCCCCGCCGTCTGCTGGATGCGGTCCGCCGTCCGTTTCATCACGTCCGCCATCAGCACCACCGCCCAGGCGCAGTACAGTCCCTTCAAAACCGGATGGAGCGGCCGATGGCCCACCCGCCACAGCAGCAGCCACCCCATGGCTGTCCCCAGCACTGCCGCTAGCAGCAACCACCGCCAATCTGTCCGCCCTGCGGCGGCGGCTCCGGCAGACAGTCCCCCGGTCGTCACCGCCACCCACAGCTGGCGGGGGGACAGCTTCTCACTGTTCATTCCCCACTCCTCCATTCTTCCCAGTCAATCAGGGACGGTTTTTCCCCGGCCAGTAGAGGAAGGGAGAGCACCTCGCCCCGCTCCAGCTTGGCCAGCGCCTCCACCACTGTGGGGGCCTCAATCTCCTGGCGCTTGATTAAATCCAGCCCGGAAGCCGGATCCCCGCACCCCTCCAACAGCGCCGCCGCGCCCTCCTCCGCCAGCCAGACCGTGGCGGACGCTCCCAGCTCCTCATTCCGCAGGGCGGCCAGCAACACCGTTTTCAAGTCCACATCTCGCCCTACTATTATATAAGAGACGCTGGTAAGTGAAAGCTCCTCCTCCCCCGACCAGGGCAGGCGCTCTAGGGCGCTTTCAAAATCCACCTCTGTACACTGTCCCCGACCCGGCTCCTCCTGGTCCTCTCCACCGCACACCGCTGTCAGCGTAATGGGCCCTGAGCCATCCACCCCTAGCACTCGGACCAGCGCCAGCCCCTCCGGCTCCTTGGGCACAGGCTTCCAGCCCGCCAGCGCCACCACCGCGCACAGGGCCAGTACCAGCCATTTCTTCACCCCTGATTCCTCCTGTTCTCCGTATTCAGATAGTCGGGCCGGGTCTTGACCTCGGGCAACGGCTCCCGTATCACCGTATGCCCCTCCTTCTGCCTCCCGGCGTTGGAGGCGAAGGGTGTCAGGTATGCCACCCCGAAGCTCTCCAGTTGGGCCAGCCGGTAGACCAGCGCCAGCCCCGCCAACACCAGCCCCGTCAGTCCCATGATTCCCCCGGCAATGGTGATGAGGAAGCGCCAGATGCGCAGCGCCCCGGCAAAATCTTGGCTGGGCGCGGTATACCCGGCGACACCGGCAATGGCCACCACCACCAGCACGGCAGGGGACACTAATTTCGCCTCCACTGCCGCGGACCCCACCACCAGTCCACCCAAAATAGAGACCGTCTGCCCGATGGAGGACGGAAGCCTCAGCCCCGCCTCCTGCAGCACCTCAAAGGCCAGCAGCATCACCAAAATTTCCGTCAGCGTGGAAAAAGGCACATCCGCCTTGGCCGCGATAATAGATAAAGTGAGTTTCACGGGGATCAGCTCCGGCTGGAACAACACCGCCGCCGCATACAGCCCCGGCAGGAACAGCGTGATGAGCATACAAATATATCTCAGCACTGATAGCGCTCCGGCCACCGCCCAGCTGGTGCTCCTGTCCTGCCCGGTCCGGAAAAAGCTGTCCAGGGTAGCCGGGAACAACCACCCCATGGGGATGCCGTCCACCAGCACCCCCACGCGCCCCTCGGCCAGCCCGGTGCAGAACCGATCAGGCCTCTCTGTGTACGCCGTCAGCGGGAACGCCGTATGACTTTCATCCGTAACATACTGTTCCAAGCTCCCCGTCATCAACAGCGCGTCGATATCGATATTCTCCAGCCGCGCCTTCACCATAGCCGCCAGCGCTGGGTCGGCGATGCCGTCCACATACACCACATCCACCGGCGTGATGGACTGCCGCCCTACGATCTGCTCCTCGATCTTCAGCTCCGGCGCCCGGAACCGCCGCCGCACAAGCGACGTATTGGTCCGCAAACTCTCCACAAAGGAGTCCCGAGCACCTTTCACATCCGGCTCGTTTTCCGGGTCGGACACCGACCGCTTTTCCTCCGTCCCGGCGGATAGCGTGAGCACCTGCTCCTTTCCTGGGAAAAACAGTGCCACCGACCCGTCAATCAGGTCAAAAATCACCTGGTCCGCCTTGTCCCGCACTTGGACGGACAGCGAATACAGCCCGCCCTTTGCCATTAGGTCAAAAGCGGCGTCCATATCCGGCGCCGTTCTCAGCGCTTCATTCTGGGTCAGCGGCCTGAGCACATAATCACATGCCCGCTCATTGCGCACCTGTCCGGCGATGAACAGCATCTCCACCTGCCGGGAGGGGTCGTTGTTCAAATACAGCGTCCGCCGGTTGAAGTCAGCGCACCGCTGGAACACCCCGGCGATGCCATCCGCCGTCACCGGGCAGTCATACCGCGGCTCCTTCCGTGGATGCGGGGGCGGCGCCTCCTTTTTCGTCCCGAAAATACCCATCGTTCCCGCCTCCTTTTGACAACAGTATCTCTGAAAGGCCGGAAAAATATGCGTACCGCAAAAAAACCGCTTGTGTCCTGGGTCACGTTGGTGATATAATATTTCCCTAAATGTTTCCGCCTACGATTTCCATATTTTTCAAATCAAGTAATTGAGGTCGCCATGAAACAACTGCTGAACATCTTAGACACCGTGCCAGAGTTCCTTCGCCTGACGGCGGATCTGAAGTCCGGCCGCTCCCCGGTGGAGGTGGCGGGACTGTCCCCCATCCACCGGGCCCACTTCGCGGCGGGCCTGCTGGAGCGCCTTGACGCCCCCGTGGTCCTGGTCTGTGCCGATGAGGCGGAGTGTTCCCGTCTCGCCGCCGACGTGACTGCCCTGACCGACGTCTCCGCCACCATAATTGGCGCTCGTGAATACCTATTCCACGACGGTGCGACCGCCTCCAAACAGTGGGAGCACACCCGCCTTGCCGCCTTTCACACCATGGCCGGAAACAAAACCCGGCTCATTGCCGCCACCGTAGAGGGCCTGCTCCAGCGCACCCTTCCCCCAGAGGACTTGGCCGCCCACATCGTCACCATAGAGGCCAGCGGCGCCTATGACCTGGATGAGCTGGCGGACCGTCTGGCCGCTCTGGGCTATACCCGCTGTCAGCAGGTGGAGGGCGTGGGTCAGTTTGCCCTGCGCGGCGGCATTTTAGACGTATTCTCCCCCGGCCAGGAGGACCCCGTCCGCGTGGAGTTCTGGGACCGGGATGTGGACTCCATGGGCCTGTTCGACGTGTCCTCCCAGCGCCGGGTGGGCCGTCTGGACAAAGCGGTGTTCCTCCCGGTCAGCGAGCTTTTGCCTGTCCGGGGCGAAAACGGCCAGTGGGAACGCCCCACCGACCGCCAGCTTCCCGCCCGTTACAGCCGCCTGGCCACCGCCGCCCACCACCTGCCTCCGGACGCCGTCGTGTGCCTGTCCGAATCAAGCCGTGTGGCGGAGCGGGGCAAAAACTGGCTTTGGCAGTTGGATGAGGACGTGAAAACCCTCCTGGAGGCCGGAAAGCTGGACGGCAAACACGCCCGTTTCTCCGCCACCATGGACGAGCTGATGGAGGTCCTGTCCGACCATGCCCTCTGCTTCCTGGATTCCTTCACCACCTCCGCTGCCCCCCTGCCCCCCAAGGACATTCTGACCGCTCAGGGCCGTCAGCTCTCCTCCTTCGGCGCCAGCCTGGACACTGCCGCGGCGGACCTCACCCAGCTCCAGACCTCCAACGCCGCCGCGGTGGTGCTGGTGGGCAGCGAACAGCGCGCCCTGAACCTTCAATCCATGCTCCGGGAGCGCAAGGTCCGTTCCGCGGTGGACTTCCAACTTCACGATCTGCCCCAGCCCGGCGGCATCACCATCGCCGTGGGCGGCCTGTCCGCCGGGTTCGACTACATCGGCTCCCCTTACGCCGTCCTCACCGAGGGCGGGAACGAACCCCGCCGCAAAAGCAAGCGCCTCAAGCACGCCGCCGACCGCCGCAAGGTGGATTCCTTTACAGACCTCTCCCCCGGAGATCTGATTGTCCACGAGCACCACGGCATCGGTCGTTTCGTGGGCATGGTCAAGATGACCGTGGACGGCGTGGAGAAGGATTACGTCAAGCTGGCCTACGCCGGAGCCGACGTGCTCTACCTCCCCGCCACCCAGCTGGACGCCATCGCCAAGTACATCGGCTCTGGCGACGACCCCGAGACAAAAAGGCTCTCCAAGCTGGGCGGAACCGAGTGGGAAAAGGCCAAAACCCGCACCCGCAAAGCAGTCAAAGACCTGGCCAAGGGCCTCATCCAGCTCTACGCCCAGCGCCAGCGCCAGCCGGGCTATGCCTTCGCCCCCGACTCCCCCTGGCAGAAGGAGTTTGAGGAGGACTTCCCCTACAACGAGACGGAGGACCAGCTCCGCTCCATCCGGGAGATTAAGCAGGACATGGAGACCCCCCGCCCCATGGACCGCCTGCTGTGCGGCGATGTGGGCTATGGCAAAACTGAGGTAGCCCTCCGCGCCATCATGAAATGCGTGCTGGACGGCAAGCAGGCCGCCATCCTGGTGCCCACCACCGTCCTCGCCCGCCAGCACTACCTGACCGCCCGCTCACGTTTCGCCAAATACCCGGTGGAGATCGAGGTGGTCAGCCGTTTCCGCACCCCCGCCCAGATGAAAAAAGCCCTGGCTGGGGTGGAAACCGGCTCAGTGGACCTGCTCATCGGCACCCACCGCCTGCTCCAAAAGGATGTGCGCTTCAAGGATCTGGGCCTTCTGGTGGTGGATGAAGAGCAGCGCTTCGGCGTCACCCATAAGGAGCGGCTCAAGGAGATGTCCAAACAGGTGGACGTCCTCACCCTGTCCGCCACCCCCATTCCCCGAACGCTGAACATGGCCCTGTCCGGCATTCGGGATATGTCCGCCATCGAGGAGCCCCCCTCCAACCGCCAGCCGGTGCAGACCTATGTTCTGGAGCACAACTGGTCCGTCCTGTCCGACGCCATGCGCCGGGAGCTGGAGCGGGGCGGTCAGGTCTACTACCTCCACAACCGGGTGGACACCATCCAGCGCACCGTCGCCCGCATCAAAGAGATGCTGGGAGAGGACGCTGAGGTGGCGGTGGGCCACGGCAAAATGAGCCAGGAGGAGCTGTCCGACGTGATGACTCGGGTCTCCGACGGCGAGGTGGATGTTCTGGTGTGCACCACCATCATTGAGACAGGCATCGACATCGCCAACGTGAACACCCTCATCATTGAGGACGCGGACAAGATGGGCCTGTCCCAGCTGCATCAAATCCGGGGCCGGGTAGGCCGCTCCCCCCGCCGGGCCTATGCTTACATGACCTATCGCCAGGGCAAGGTTCTGTCTGAGATTGCGGCCAAGCGGCTAAGCGCCATTCGAGAATACGCCGAATTTGGCTCCGGCTTTAAGATCGCCATGCGGGATCTGGAGATCCGCGGCGCGGGCAATCTTTTGGGCCCCGAACAATCCGGCTTCCTCATGAGCGTCGGCTACGACCTCTATTTGAAGCTGTTAGAGGAAGCGGTTTTGGAGGAAAAGGGTGAGGTCCCCGTCCGCCTTCCCGAGTGCACGGTGGATTTGACCGTTGCCGCCTCCATCCCGGACCGCTATGTCCCCTCTCCGGAACAGCGTATGGACCTGTACCGCCGTGTCGCCCGGGTCCGCACCGAGGAGGACGCCGACGACGTGACGGACGAGCTCATCGACCGCTTCGGCGACCCTCCGCGCCAGGTGAACAGCCTGATTGCGGTGGCCCTCCTCCGTGGCAAAGCCGCGGCCTGCCATATCTCGGACATCTCCCAGAAGGGCGCCGGACTGGTGTTTACCCTGGAAAAATTCGACCTGGAGGCCATTGCCTCCCTGGCGGCCCAATATCCGGGCCGCCTGCTGTTCTCCCCCGGCGACACCCCCGCCTTTACCCTGAAGCTGCGCAAGGCCGACGACCCGCTCCGCATGGCCTCCCAAGCGGTGGAGCGTTACGCGGCCCTGCTGGCCGCCGGGCCATCCGATCCTTGATTTGCATTTCCTGCCCTGATGATGTATAATACCCTCCAACGGTTTTCACCCGTAAAAATCTGCCTCATGATTGGAGAATATGATGAAACACTGGAAACGACTTCTTGCTCTGTTTTTATCCGGGGCTATGGCCCTGGCCCTGTGCGCCTGTAACAGCGGTGACAGCACCGAAAGCCCGGAGCCCTCCGCCGAAGCGTCCGGCGAACCCGAGGTCAGCGCTTCCGCCGCCATCGAGGCCGACCTGTCCAAGTCCGCCTTGGAGTTCTCCGCGGGCTTGTCCCCCAACGACGTCCTGCTCACCGTCAACGGCGAGGACGTGAGGGCCGACGTGTTCTGCTACCTCCTGGGCAATGCCTGTGCCCAGACCCAGCAGAATTTGTACCTCAATTATGGCGGCGCCAGCCTGTCCGACCTGCCCGACGCCTCCGCCCAGCTGCTGGAGCGGGGCGTCCAGCTGTCCATTTACCATACCCTGGCCCGCCAGAAGGCAGCGGAGCTGGGTTGTCTGCTCACCGATGATCAGCGGGAGGAGATCAAGGCCGCTATGGACGAAACCGACCTGGAGCACATCGCCCCCCTCTGGGACCTGACCGACGAGGGCATTCAGTTCGCCTCTGAGATGAACTACTATTCAGACAATTTGCTGGCCGCCGTTACCCACGAGCCCAGTACGCAGGAGTTAGACGAGTATCTGGAGTCCCAGGGCGTGTTTTCCGTCAAGCACATCCTGCTGATGACGGTTGACCAGGCCACTCAGGAGCCGTTGCCTGAGGAGGAGATTGCCAGAAAGAAGACCGAGGCGGAGGGCCTGCTGGCCCAGCTCCAGGCGGCGGAGGATATGCCCGCCAAGTTCGACGAGCTGATGAACGAATACAGCGAGGACGGCGGCTTGGCCACCAATCCGGATGGCTATGTATTCACGAAGGATGACTCCTTGGCGGGCGGCTTCCGGGAGGCGGCTTTGGCGCTGAAAGAAGGCGAGATGTCTGGTATTGTTGAGACAGATTATGGTTATCATATCATGCTCCGTCAGCCGCTGACGGATGAGGCAAAGGCCGGATATCAAGAGAATTACCGTTATGATGCCTTGGATGAACAAATGGATCAATGGGTTGAGGAATCTGAGGTCACTCGTTCGGATGCGCTGGCTGATCTTGACGCTGTGGACTTTTTTAACCGTTTAGCGGCTTATCAGCAGGCGCTGTCCGCCCAGCAGGCGGTGGATGCCCCTGTGGAGAGCGGCGCTGTGGGGTGAGCCGTACCGCTTGCGCCTCAGTGTCGAACTGTCTGCCCCTGATGCTTGCTTGACACACGGAAAAATCTGTAAGTGCCGCCTCTTGACAGCCGGTTTTATTTCTGCTATCATTTTCTTTACGGTAAGGGAGTAATCGGCGGGCTTGCCCCGTGACGACGGCCAACAGCAAGGCATTTTTTGCCTGGTCCCGTATGAAACGATAAGACTTATCCGCAATCTTGTGTTGCGGATAAGTCTTTTTTCTTTCCCCGCTTGTCCCCCTTCCCTATCATTCGACCCCAGTAATTGCTATAGTTAAAAGGAAAGAAAAGGAGTGTTGACACATGAGCCAATGGTATGCCAAGACATCCGGCCAGGTACTTGCTGAGCTGGACACCAACCGCACCTCTGGCCTCTCCGCCAAACAAGCGCAGGAGCGCCTAGACAAATACGGCCCCAATAAACTGGAAGGCGCAAAAAGGCAATCCTTGGCCGCCCGCTTTCTGGCTCAAATGCGGGACCCCATGATTATTGTCCTTCTAGTGGCGGCGGTGCTTTCCTTGCTCTCTTCCGGTGGCGAGGACTGGATCGAAGCCCTCATCATCCTGGTCATTGTGGTGGTAAACGCCTGCATCTCCATCTCCCAGGAGGACAGCGCCGAAAAAGCCCTGGAGGCCTTGCAGAAAATGTCCGCCCCCCTGGCCAAAGTAATTCGCGGCGGCCAGCAGATCCGCTTGGAAACCGACGCCCTGGTCCCCGGCGATATCATCGTTCTGGAGGCCGGTGACCTGGTCCCTGCCGATGCCCGAATTTTGGAGTGCGCCAACCTAAAGGCCGACGAATCCGCCATGACCGGTGAATCCGTCCCCGTGAACAAACAGGCGGACGAGGTTTTACCGGCGGAAACCGTCCTCGGCGACCGGAGCAACATGGTGATTTCCTCCACCGTCATCACCAATGGCCGCGCGGTCTGTGTGGTCGCCGGCACTGGTATGAGCACCGAGGTGGGCCGCATCGCCGGTATGCTCATGGGCGAGGACGACACCTCCACCCCCCTCCAGCGCAAGCTGGCGGAGATTTCAAAAACACTGTCCTTCGTCTGTCTGGCCGTCTGCGCCATCATGTTTGGCGTTGGTATGCTTTACCACCGCCCCATTCTGGAAATGCTAATGGCCGCCGTCTCCCTGGCGGTAGCCGCCATCCCCGAGGGCTTGCCCGCCATTGTCACCATTGTGCTGGCCCTGGGCGTCCAGCGCATGGTGAAGCACAACGCTATTGTAAAAAAACTCCCCGCTGTGGAAACCCTGGGCTGTGCCGGGGTGATTTGTTCCGATAAAACCGGCACCCTGACCATGAACAAGATGACGGTCAAACAGGTCTGGACCCCAGGCGACCGCCACCGCAAAGAGGCCCTGACCATCGGCGCCCTGTGCAACGACACCGTCCTGACCGTCGGTGAGGACAATCACTTTAGAACCACCGGAGATCCCACCGAAACCGCCTTCGTAGACGCCGCCTGCCTGGACGGGCTGGACAAGAACGCCATGGAAAAGGAACTCCCCCGGGTAGCCGAGCTCCCTTTCGACTCCGTCCGCAAGCTGATGAGCACTGTCCACCCTCTGCCCGACCATCCCGGCAAATATCGAGTCATGGTCAAGGGCGCGCCGGACGTTCTCCTGTCCCGGTGCACCCATATCCTGGCCGGCTCGGTGGTACCCCTCACCGCCTCCCTGGCCCGCGACGTGGAGACCGCCAACGCCTCCATGGCCGAGCAGGCCCTTCGAGTCCTTGCCTGCGGGTATAAAGATATCGAAGTATTACCCTCCGGCAACCCCACCAGCGAGGAATTGGAGACCGGCCTGACCTTTGTGGGTCTGGTGGGAATGATTGACCCACCCCGCCTGGAGGTCAAGGAAGCTGTGGCCGAATGCTACAGCGCGGGCATCCGCCCCGTCATGATCACCGGCGACCACAAGCTCACCGCCGTCGCCATTGCCAAGGAGCTGGATATTTTTCGTCCCGGCGACCTTGCCATCACCGGCGAGGACCTGGACTTCATGCCCCAGGAGCTCTTAGAGCAGGACGTGGACAAATTCGCAGTCTACGCCCGTGTGTCCCCTGAGCACAAAATGCGCATCGTCAAGGCGTGGCAGAAAAAGGGTATGGTGGTTGCCATGACCGGAGACGGCGTAAACGACGCTCCCGCCTTGAAGGTAGCCGACATCGGCTGTGCCATGGGCATCACCGGCACCGACGTGGCCAAGGGGGCGGCGGATATGATCCTCACCGACGACAACTTTGCCACCATCGTGAAGGCTGTGGAGCAGGGCCGGGGAATCTACTCCAACATCAAGAAGGCTATCCATTATCTGCTGTCCTGCAACATTGGCGAAATCGTCACCTTGTTCCTGGCCACTCTGTTCAACTTCCATCAGCCGCCGCTGGTGGCGGTGCAGCTGTTGTGGCTGAACCTGGTAACGGACTCCCTCCCCGCCCTGGCGCTGGGTATGGAACCCGTGGAGCCTTCTGTTATGGAGGAAAAGCCCCGCTCCGCCTCTGAGCCTTTGTTCACCAAGCAGTTCTCTATCCGTCTGGCTTGGCAGGGGGCCATGGTAGGTCTGCTGACCCTGGCCGCCTACTACCTGGGCGAGTACGTTCTCAGCGACCCCTCCCTGGCCGACGCCACCGCAAACACGATGGCTTTCGCCACTTTGACGTTCTGCCAGCTGTTCCACGCCTACGACGTGCGCAGCGAGACCCAGTCCATCGCCCATATCGGCCTGCTGACCAACCCAGCCATGAACAAAGCGTTCCTGGTGGGCATGGCCCTCCAACTGTCCGTCCTCCTGGCGCCTCCTCTGCAAGCGGTATTCCAGGTTTGTGTACTGAGCCCCATCGAGTGGCTGGTGGTCCTGGCCCTGTCCCTCACCCCCCTGGTAGTGTGCGAGATCGAAAAGGCCATCCGCCGCGCCCGGTAAAGGCCATTCTTTTTCTTGAAAGAAAAAGAACCAAAAAGAACTTTTATACCGTTACCAACGGGGCCAATACCATAAGGCTGCCGCTCGACCACAAAAGCATTGCTTTCTGTAAAATAAGAGCCTATAAAGAAGAAAAAACAGATTTGTTTTGCCCATTTCCCAATAACAGCGATCATTACTTGATAGAAGTCTAAAAGTTTCTTTTTCGCTTCCTTTTTTCTTTTTAAAGAAAAAAGGAAGGCCCCTAGAAAATTCGGCGAAAAGTCTCGTTTGCCTGTTGCAATTTTGGTGGGACCTGTTTATAATGGATATTAGTTAGAATTCTGACAATGTCAGATTTCTAACTAACTAGAGAATCAAAAAATATGATTTGGAGGTCGATACCCATGAAAGATCTATATGTGGTCAGCTGCTGCCGTACTGCCGTCGGCTCCTTTGGCGGGAGCCTGAAGGACGTCCCCGCCACCGACCTGGGCGCCGCCGTGGTGAAGGAAGTCCTGAGCCGCGCCAACGTGAAGCCCGAGCAGGTTGACGAGGTCATGTTCGGCTGCATCCTGACCGCCGCTCAGGGCCAGAATCCCGCCCGTCAGGTGGCCATCAAGGCCGGCATCCCCTTCAACGTCCCCGCCTACACCGTGGGCATGGTGTGCGGCTCCGGCATGAAGTCCGTCATCGAGGCCGGCCGGGCCATCCGCTCCGGCGACGCGGAGATCGTGGTCTGTGGCGGCACCGAGAACATGAGCGCGGCCCCCTTCGCCTCCATGGACGCCCGCTGGGGCGCCCGCATGGGCGATAAGAAGCTGGTGGACACCATGATTAAGGACGGTCTATGGGACGCTTACAATAATTATCACATGGGCACCACCGCCGAGAACATCTGCGACATCTGGGGCATCACCCGCGAAGAGCTGGACGCTTTTGCCGCTTCCTCCCAGCAGAAAACCGAGGCCGCCCAGAAGGCCGGCAAGTTTGAGGCTGAGATTGTCCCTGTGATGATCAAGAAGAAGAAGGAAATGGTTGAGTTCAAGGTGGACGAGTTCCCCAAGGCCGGCGTCACCGCTGAGGGCATTGCCAAGCTGCGCGGCGCGTTCCCCGTGGGTCCCGAGGGCGTTGAGGACGAGGTCGTCCACACCTTCGAGGTGACCAAGGTCCACGAAGCAGACACCAAGAAGCACGTCCAGCGCGTCACCGCCGCCAACGCATCCGGCATCAACGACGGCGCGGCCGCCATCGTCCTGGCCTCCGGCGAGGCCGTTGAGAAGTACGGCCTGAAGCCCATGGCCAAGCTGGTCAGCTGGGGCCACGGCGGCGTCGATCCTAAGATTATGGGCGTCGGCCCCGTTCCCGCCTCCCGCGACGCCATGGCTAAGGCCGGCGTGACCATCAAGGACATTGACCTGGTGGAGGCCAACGAGGCGTTCGCCGCTCAGTCCATCGCCGTGGCCCGTGAGCTGGAATTTGACATGGACAAGGTGAACGTCAACGGCGGCGCCATCTCCATTGGCCACCCCGTTGGCGCTTCCGGCGCTCGTATCATCGTCACTCTGCTCCACGAGATGCAGAAGCGGGACGACGCCAAGCGCGGCCTGGCCACCCTGTGCATCGGCGGCGGCATGGGCGTTGCCACCATCTTTGAAAAGTGCTGAAAATAGGGGTCTGATATGGACTACCAGGCACTTTATAAAGAGAAACTCACCACTGCCGAGGAAGCGGTGAAGGTTATCCAGTCCGGCGACTGGGTGGACTACGGCTGGTGCACCAACCATCCCGTGGCCTTGGACGCCGCCCTGGCCGGGCGCAAGGACGAGCTGTTTGATGTGAAGGTCCGCGGCGGCGTTACCATGTGGATGCCCGAGATCGCCAAGGCGGAGGACGCGGGTGAGCACTTCACCTGGAACGCCTGGCACTGCTCCGGCGTGGACCGTAAGATCATGGCCAAGGGCATGGGCTTCTTCGCCCCCATCCGCTACTCCGAACTGCCCCGGTACTACCGGGACAACATCAGCGTAGACGTAGCCATGCTCCAGGTCACTCCCATGGACGCACACGGCAATTTCAGCTATGCCCTGGCCTCCTCCCATTTGGCGGATATGCTGGACAAGGCCAAGACCATCATTGTCGAGGTCAACCAAAATATGCCCTGGGTGTATGGGCTGACCGGCTGTGAGATCAACATCACGGACGTTGACTATGTGGTTGAAGGTGAAAACCCCGCCATCGCCCAGTTGGGCGGCGGCGGTGACCCCTCCGAGGTGGACAAGGCGGTCGCCAACCTGATCGTGCCCGAAATTCCCAACGGAGCCTGCCTCCAGCTTGGCATCGGCGGTATGCCCAACGCCGTCGGTTCTATGATCGCTCAGTCCGACCTGAAGGATTTGGGCGTCCACACTGAGATGTACGTAGACGGTTTCGTGGACATTGCCCTGGCAGGCAAAATCACCGGCAAGCGGAAAAACCTGGACAAGGGCCGTCAGGTGTACGCCTTCGCGGCGGGCACTCAGAAGCTCTACGACTACGTGGACCGCAACCCGGACGTGATGGCTGCGCCGGTGGATTATACCAACGATGTGCGCGTACTGGCCCAGCTGGACAACTTCATCTCCATCAACAACGCCATCGACCTGGACCTGTTTGGCCAGGTGAACGCGGAGTCGGCGGGGCTGAAGCACATCTCCGGTACCGGCGGCCAGCTTGACTTCGTCATGGGCGCGTATTTGTCCAACGGCGGCAAGAGCTTTATCTGCTTGTCCTCCACCGTGAAGGGCAAGGACGGGTCGGTCAAGAGCCGCATTGTTCCCACTCTGACCCGTGGCTCCATCGCCACCGATCCCCGGTCCTGCGTGCAGTACTTGGTGACTGAATATGGTATGGTCAACCTGAAGGGGTTGTCCACCTGGGAGCGTGCCGCTGGTATTATCAATATCGCACACCCGGATTTCCGGGAGGATTTGATTGCCGAGGCCGGCAAAATGGGTATTTGGCGCAGCAGCAACAAACGGTAAATACATACCCGCCAGAAAAAAGCCCGCACGGTTCAAACCGTGCGGGCTTTCCTTTTACCCTTTTGCCTTGACCACGGGGATCCAAACCTCGAACTGGGTGCAGTCCGAGTCCAGATAGACCTCCACGTCCGGCCCCTCGGCGTACTCATAACCCGAGGTGGGCAGCCATTCGGTGACCACCCGGCGCTCCAGCGCCTGGACGGCGGCGGCGTTCTCCCCCTTTCCGGGGAACACTGCCCAGGTGAAGGCGGGGACGGTGTACTCCTCCAGCCCCTCCCCCACCGGGGCGGAAGAAGCCACGGCGATATAGTACCGGGAGCTGTCCAAGCCGTCGCACACCCCCAGCAATCCTTTCGGCTCGCCGTCCATCAGCGCCGCCAGCCGGGGGATGGCGCCGTCCGCCGCCGCCCGTCCCCACAGCTGGGGCACGCATTTGAAGTTTTCCTCCATGTCCTTTTGCAGAGGGGCGGACACCCCTAAAATCCGGAACGGTCCTTTTTTTTCGATTCGATACTCCATTTCTTCCACTCCTTGTACTGTGATGGCAAAGTGCAGGGGCGGATAGCTTTTCAGCGCCGCTCCCGGTGCTTTTGCCGCCGAGGGCGGCAGGCCGTGGACCGCCTGAAATGCCCGGTTAAAGGCGGTGGGCGAACTGTAGCCGTACTTTAGGGCTGTGTCCACGATTTTCTCCCCGTCCTGCAAATCCACCGCCGCCCGGGACATTTTCCGGCGGCGGATGTACTCCGATAACGGAGCCCCTGCCAGCAGGGAGAACATCCGCTGAAAGTGGTACGGGGAACAACAGGCGATTTTTGCCGCTTCTCCCAGGTCAGGGCACTCCAGATGCCCCTCCAGGTATTCCACGGCCCGGTTGAGACGGTCGATCCATTCCATATGCTTCGCTCCTTTTTTATGCTGTACAGCTTGTATACAGTATACCGCCAACGCTGTCCTTTTGTCCTCTCTTTTTTCTGCCAAAAACGGCGAGGCCCCCTACTTTTTCTTTGTAAAGAAAAAGTAGGCAAAAAGAAACTTTTGACTGTCTCTCCTTTACCTTTACGCTGTACTGTTTTGCGTAGCTTCGATTTGCCTATTGTTGAAACCAAACCCGCTGTTTCTGTGTTATGATAAGTGAAAAGCGCTTTTCGAGTTTTCTCTCTGAAAGGGGGTGGTTCCTTGACCGAAAAAGAATTGATAAAATCTCTGCGCCGCGGCGATCTCTCCGCCCTGGAGGGCCTGATCGACCGTTACACACCCTACATCTCCTCCATCATCTCCCGCATTCTCCGGGGCCGTCAAGCCGACGTGGAGGAGCTGACGGCGGATGTTTTCCTGGCCGCCTGGGATAACCGGGAAAAACTCCGGGCCGGGCAGGTCAAGGGCTATCTGGGGGCCATCGCCCGGAACCGGGCCTTCAACCTCCTGCGGTCGGACCGAGAGAACCTGCCCCTGGAGGACGATGTGTTGATCTTAGAGACGGACGGTCCCGACAAGGAACTGGACCGGAAGGAGACGGCCCGGATTGTAAATACGGCGCTGGCCCAGTTGGACAAACCCCAGCGGGAGCTGTTTGTCCGCCACTACTATTATGGTCAGACGGTCCAAGAGGCGGCGCTGGCTATGGGACTGAACCTCTCCACCGCCAAGACCTGGCTGCGCCGGGGGAGGGAAACGCTGAAAACTTATCTGCGAAAGGAAGGGTATGAATATGAAACGGCTGGAAATTTCCAAGCTGATGGATGAATACCAGGACGACGAATTTTTCCCCGCCGGGGGAAGTACAGCTGATCCGGAGGCAGTCAAAGGCTGGGTACTGGCCACCGCCAAGCTGGCAAAGCAGAGAAAACAGATGCCCAAGAAAAAGAAGCTCCTGATTGCGGCGGCGCTGGCGGCGGTACTGGTTCTTCTGGTGGGCGCGGGCTATCCGTATATCCAGCACAATCTGGTGGGCGGAACGCTGAGCTTTGAGCAGACTGGCGATGGCAGGACTACAGCACTTGTACACTATGGTCCTGTTATATATTTGGAGAATGAACGGATTTTCTTTACCCAGGATGACGGGCAAAGCGTCGATATTACCGACCTCATCAATGAGGATACACCTTATATTCACGATGGAAGTGACCCGGAGACTGGGATGACCTATTATATCATTCTGGGCGGCACACCGGAGCACTATGGCTGGTTTGAGTGGATCACAGTTCCCGATCCCTTCACCCCTGACGAAAATATTGCTTCCATTGCTGAAGACAATGGGCTCGTATACAGCTATGATTGCGAATTCACGGCAGTAAATGACGGCTTGCCGTATCAGGTTCGTGGTGGCGGTTTCTCTAATCCTGATTGGCAGATGTTCTCTGATTTTAACGAGGAGCATGACGTCTTCAATATCTCCGACTTCCAATGGCTGTGCACCGCCGCTGACCAGCTCGAAATTCCTTTCATTGACACTACAGTCAAAATCGTAACTACCATTCCTGAAAAATAAGTGATATAATGGACTCCCCGGGTGGGGAGTCCATTTTGATTGTTTCACGTGAAACACAAGGAGATGTGCCCTATGACCCACGAGGACTATATGAGAGAAGCTATTGAGCTTGCCCGCTCCTGCCTGCCTGACGGCGACGTCCCGGTGGGCTGTGTCATTGCCTCTCCGGACGGAAACATCATCGGCTGGGGCCGCAACCGGCGGGAGGCCGCAGGCCGCGCCACCGCCCACGCCGAGGTGGAGGCCATCGACATGGCCTGCTCTGTGGTGGGGCATTGGCGGCTGACGGACTGCACCCTGTACGTCACTCTTGAGCCCTGCCCCATGTGCGCCGGGGCCATCATCAACGCCCGGATCGGCGCCGTGCGCTACGGGGCAAGGGAGGAAAAATCCGGCTGCTGCGGCTCTGTGCTTAACCTTTTTGAGGAGCGCTTTAACCACCGTCCCAAGGTCTACGGCGGACTCATGGAAGCGGAGTGCCGCGCACTGCTGGAGGACTTTTTTCAAGATCTGCGAAAGATTTAATATTACTGTAACACTTTAGCGCAAACTTTGGAAACATCTCCGCGGTATTCTAATACTTGCAAGAGGCAATCCTTTCTTTTTCATTCTATCCTCCATCCTCATTTCAAGAGAAACCGGAGCTGAAAGCTCCGGTTTCTCTTTTTCCTTTAGTGGAGATGGCGCACAATCTCAGTTAACAAAACTCAATCTGTCCCTTCCCCATGGCCTTGATTTTCGCCAGTGACTCCACCCTGATACCTTTTGCGCGAATGCGCTTCCCGCCCGGCTGGAACGCTTTCTCAACCGCGATACCCGCCCCCACCACTGTGGCCCCGGCCTGTTTCGCCAACTCGATCAGCCCCTCCAGCGCCGCGCCATTAGCCAAGAAGTCATCAATCAGCAGCAGTCTGTCTGTGGGCAGGAGAAACCGCTTCGATACGATGACGTCACTTACTCCACCATGGGTAAAAGAGGGCGCCTCCACATGATACACATCCCCGGCAATATTCTTTGTCCGGCTTTTTTTAGCAAATACCACCGGCACTCCAAATTCCTGCGCCGCAATACACGCGATCCCAATGCCCGACGCCTCGATGGTCAGAATCTTGTTGATTTCCTCACCTGAAAACAGTCGGACCCACTCTCTCCCCATGGCCGCAAACAGCCCCACGTCCATCTGATGATTCAAAAAGCTGTCCACCTTCAGCACATCGCCATCCTCCACGGCGCCTTCCCTGCGGATGCGCTCCTCCAATTCCTTCATGGTCCTCTCCCCTTTCTATGGTTCCCCCTATTTTATCAAAAAAGTCTCCACTTTTCCACCATTTTCCCGAAAATGCATATTGCCCTTCTAAATCTTTTTTGATACAATGTCTACGGTCACGGCAAGGGTGCTGTGGCCGAATTGCTGTCTGGAAAGAGGGCTTTTGCTATGCTGCGCGTGAAGGAGACAGTCCGTGACTACCTTCTGCTTACCCTGGGCGCCTTCCTGGTGGCCGCGGGTGTGTACTTTTTCAAGTTTCCCAACAGTTTTAACACCGGTGGCGTCACCGGCCTGGCCGTCATTCTCAACGCCGCTATCCCCGCCGTAAGCTCCTCTGCCTACGCCTCTGTCATCAACCTGGCCTTTCTGGTGTTGGGCTTTGTGGCCTTGGATCGCAGCTTTGGCATACGAACGGTGTACTGTTCGCTGTTGTTCTCCGCTATGCTGTCCGGCTTTGAATGGCTGTTCCCCATGCTCACTCCCCTCACAGATCAAAAGATGCTGGAGCTGTTCTTTGCTGTCATTCTCCCCTCTTTGGGTTCCGCTATCCTGTTCAATATGCAGAGCTCCACCGGCGGAACTGATATCTTGGCTATGATTCTCAAGCGCTTCAGCAGCCTGGACATCGGCAACGCTCTTTTATGCGTAGATGTGCTGATTGCCGCCTCTACCCTCTATTTTGTGGGCATTGAGGCCGGATTGTATTCTATCCTGGGCCTGGTGCTCAAATCGGTGGTGGTGGACTCAGTGATCGAATCCCTCAACCGCCGTAAGAGCTTTATCGCCGTCACCTCCTGCCCTGAGCAAACCTGTGATTTCATTACCCATACGCTTCGCCGCTCTGCCACCTACTGGCAAGCCGAAGGAGCCTATACCCATGAACCAAAATGGGTGGTTTTGACTGCCCTGTCTCGCGCCCAGGCGGTAGCCCTTCGGGTATATTTGAAGTCTGCCGACCCCCACGCTTTTATTCTTGTAACAAACTCCAGCGAAATCTTTGGCAAGGGGTTTATGCGTGCATAAGATCAAACCACAGCTTGTCCTCTTCTTCGATGGAATCCGCCTCCCATTTGTGATATGCTTTTTGCAGCTCACAAAGGGAGGCGTTTTTATGCCCTTCTTTCAGAAAACGGTCAAGCGTCAAGTTTTAGAACTGTCTATCAGTGACATCCGCCCCAACCCCCACCAGCCCCGTCAGGAATTCGCCCCGGAAGATCTGGCTGAACTGGCCCTGTCCATTTCTCAAGTGGGCATTCTTCAACCACTCTCTGTGCGCCGTACCTCCGCTGGCTGGGAACTAATCGCCGGAGAGCGCCGCCTTCGCGCGGCAGAGCTGGCCGGCCTCACCTTCGTCCCCTGCCTGCCCTTGGAAGCGGATGACGACGCCTCTGCCCTGTTGGCTTTGGTGGAGAACCTTCAGCGCAAGGATTTGGACGTTTGGGAGGAGGCCGCAGCCTTGCGTCAACTTATTGACTACCACCATTTGTCCCAAGAGGAGGCCGCCCGAAAGGTGGGTAAGAGCCAGTCCGCCGTGGCAAACAAACTGCGTCTGCTTAAGCTTCCCGAGGATGTGATAGAAGGTCTGCGGTCAAACCACTTCACAGAGCGCCATGCCCGCGCTCTCCTGCGGCTGGACTGCCCAGAGCTCCAACGGGCCGCTTTGGAACATATAAAAAAGCATCAGCTCAACGTGGCGCAGACGGAAGCATACATTGATCGGATTTGCCAGCGTCAGACCCAGCCGCACCGCGCTACGCCTGTATATCGCTTTCGCGATGTCAGACTGTTTCTCAACACTGTAAAAAAGAGCTTAGCGGTTATGCAATCAGCCGGGGTCAATGCCCGGTGTGGCAAAGAGGAAACAGACAACGAAATCACACTGACCATCCACATCCCCAAATAGCATAATTGTTTCACGTGAAACAGGAAGCAACAAAAGGCAGGCCCCTAGGCCTGCCTTTTTTGTCTCTTTCATAGGAACGTATTTTTCCAAAACGGTTGAAATCAAACTCAGAACAGGATATAATAATTTCTAACGCTATAAACTGTTAAGATTGCATTTTGCAGCCCACGCAATAAAAGGGGGAGCAGCCATATGGGCAAGACCATCGCCATCGTCAACCAAAAGGGCGGCGTAGGCAAAACCACATCCTGTGTTAACTTAGCCGCCGCGCTCACCGCGCAAGGCGCCAAGGTTCTGGTCTGTGATTTCGATCCCCAGGGCAACGCCACCTCCGGCTTTGGCCTGGACAAGACCCACTCCCCCAGCGTCTACGAGGTAATTTTGGGTAATGCGCCCATGAGCCGCGCCATCGTCAACACCAAATGGGCTGATGTGGTGCCCTCCAACAAGGCTCTGTCCGGCGCCACCGTGGAACTCATCGCCCTGGACCGCCGGGAATTCCGCCTAAAGGACGCCCTGGACGAGGTCAAAGGCAGCTACGACTTCATCTTCGTTGACTGTCCCCCCTCTCTGGAACTGCTGACTTTGGATGGCCTGTGTGCTGCTGACACCCTGCTGGTCCCCGTCCAGTGCGAATACTACGCTCTGGAGGGCCTGTCCGACCTGCTCTATACCGTCCGGCTGGCAAAACAGCGCCTGAACCCCACCTTGGAGATGGAAGGCGTACTCCTCACCATGTACGACGGGCGGACCAACCTGTCCCTCCAGGTGGCGGAGGAGGTCAAGCGCCACTTCCCCGGCAAGGTGTATTCCTCTGTCATTCCTCGGAACGTGCGCCTGTCTGAGGCCCCCAGTCACGGCGTGCCTGTGTCTGTTTATGATCCACTCTCCCGTGGCTCAGAGTCTTATGAGGCCCTGGCCAAGGAATTTCTCAGTAAAAATCCTCTCACCGCAAATAAATAGAAGACCTTTCAGAAAGGAATGAACCAAATGGCAAAAGCCAAAGGTCTGGGCAAAGGTCTGGACGCCCTCATGGGGGATGCCACCACTCTGCAAAGCCAGGAGGCCGGTTCCGTTATGCTGCCCATCTCTCAGGTGGAGCCCGGACTGAACCAGCCCAGAAAGCGGTTCGATGACGAGGCTCTGGCCGATTTGGCCGCCTCCATTGAGGAGCACGGTATTATCCAACCCCTGACGGTCCGGCGGCTGTCCACCGGTTATTATCAGATCATTGCCGGGGAACGCCGCTGGCGGGCCGCCAAGCTGGCGGGCCGGAAAGAGGTCCCGGTGGTCATCATCGAGGCGGACGACCGCAAGGTGATGGAGCTGGGCC
>CAJUQN010000041.1 GCA_910588625.1 uncultured Oscillospiraceae bacterium | reverse complement strand
GGGGCAGTCCCGGCATCGGAACCTTGGAAATAGAGAGCGCATGATTTTTCACCTCACATTCGTGTTGGGGCAACAGAAAACTTTGCCGGTAGCGGCACCCGGAATTCCGGACTGTGCCGCATTCGCCTTGGGGCCCAGTGAAGTATCGTTACTCCCATAGAGGCTTTCCCATTATTATGGGAGAAATTGCGTTTTTTTCGTTTTTCAGCTCCCCGCCAGTGTGGCAGCGAGCTTCTTTTTCGCCCGCCAGATAGCCTTTTGCACGGCATCTTTCTTCATGTGGAACATCCCGCCGATTTCCTCGGTGGTGTAACCGGCCCAGAAACGGAGCAGTAGCACATCCCTGTCCCGTGGTGGGAGCTGGGAGATGGCTTCCATCACGCCCAGGCGTTCGGGATGAACCTGTGCCGCCTTCATATTGCTGACATCCAACGGCTCGCAGTGTGGCCGGCTCCGGTAGAGGTCAATGGCCCGATGTTTGGCGGTGAGAGCAACATAGGCTTTCGTGGAAGGCGAGTCGATATCCCCTAGCTTGTCCATGTGGGGAAGCAGGTAGAGAAGCGCTTGCTGAGCGGCGTCCTCAGCGTCTGCGGGATTTTGCAGTATCTCCATGGCGATGTGGCACATGAGGTGCCAGTATTTCTTGAAAAGCTGTTCAGCTTTCGGTTTCTGTGTTTCTAACATAAACTTTCACATACTTTCTTTTCTGATATCTACCTCCTTTTTGATGTGGTATGGATGAATTAGACGGAGATTTTGCGGCTAAATGTTGACAAACTATGAATTAAACTGAGCTTTTGCGGGTGAATATGAATAAACTGTAAATTAAGCCGAGCTTTTGCGGATAAGTATGAACAAGTTGTGAATTAGACCGAGATTTTGCAGAAAATTTACAAAAACTGGAAAAATCAGCATCAAAAGCTCGGAATAATTGCGTGCAAAATCTCGGAAAAATTATAATTAAACCGAGCTACTATGTAGATGTTCGACGAAAAACGCACGCATTGTTCGGATAATTTTAACCTCTTTCCTCCCCAGGCGAGTCTCCCGCCACCCCCTCATGTCCTCCCCTCCGGGGTGAGCGTCCAGTTGAGAGTGTAGCTCAGTAATTTGGCAAAAATCGTGCTTGTTTTCTCAAAAACAGGACGGGATTACCAGCCGCCCGCGCCGATTTTGTGTGAGATTTTTCTGGGGATGGCTTGAGGAGTGCAGCACAAGAAGTTGGGAGAGGAGAAGGGGAGAATTTGCAGGGGAAAACCTTGTTTTTCTGGATTTTTCAGCTATAGTTCTAACTGTTCCGATGCCCCCGAAGGAGAAAAAATGAGAGGATTGGCGGGGGCCTTGCCTGGGTGCGCCAAACAAAAAAAGGAGCCCAGAAACGAATTCCTGAGCCCCTTTTTCGGGGTGTTATTTGAGTGAAAACATGTTCAAGATTGGAATGACGAGAACAGCAGGGGAGCGCTTACTTCAGCTCCACCTTGCCGCCAGCCTCTTCCAGCTTCTTCTTCAGCTCCTCGGCCTCGTCCTTGCCAACGGCCTCCTTCAGAGTCTTGGGAGTGCCCTCGACGGCAGCCTTGGCCTCGGCCAGACCCAGACCGGTGATCTCGCGGACGGCCTTGATGACCTTGATCTTGGCGGCGGCATCGAAGCCGGCCAGGACCACGTCGAACTCGGTCTTCTCCTCAGCTGCGGGAGCGGCGGCACCAGCGGCAGGAGCAGCCATAGCGGCGGCGGAAACGCCGAACTCCTCCTCCAAGGCCTTAACCAGATCGTTCAGCTCCAGAACGGTAAGAGCCTTGACTTCTTCAACCAAAGCGGTAACTTTCTCGCTAGCCATGATGAAATTCCTCCTAATTATCAATAGTTAGTATGTTGCGTCCCCTTGCGGGACAGCCGCCATTACTCAGCGGCAGGAGCCTCCTCGGCGGGGGCTTCGGCGGCGGGCTCGCCGTTCTTCTCGGCGATGGCCTTGATAACCACAGCCAAACTGGTGATGGGAGCCAGCATCATGCCCAGAACCTGACCCAGCAGGGCGTCCTTGGAGGGCAGCTCGGCCAGGGCGTACACGTCGTCCAAGGGGAGGACCTTGCCGTCCATAAAGCCGGCCTTAATGTTGAAGCGGTCGCCCATCTGCTTAGCGTACTTGTTGACGATGCGCATGGGGGCGATGGGGTCTTCCTTGGAGATGGCCATGGAAGTGGTGCCATTGAGCACCTCGTCCAGCTCGCCCAGATCCACGTCATCCAGGGCGCGGCGGAGCAGGGTATTCTTCACCACGGCGTACTCCACGCCATTCTCACGCAGCTCATGGCGCAGGGCGGTGTCCTCGGCCACGGTGATACCCTTGTAATCCACCAGGACGCCGGAGTTGGCGGCTTTCAGGTCTTCCACCAGAGCGGCCACGATGGCCTGTTTCTCACTGAGAACCTTTGCGTTAGGCATTGTTTGAATTCACCTCCGGGTAATTTATCGCGGCAGGTGTTTTTCAAAAGAAAAACGCCGCCTTCGTGTCCACACGAAAACAGCGCAAACTGAGCGTATCGGCTGCATTCTCGGCAGGACTTACGCTTTCGCACCTGCTGTCTCTGAACACTTTTAGTAGTATATAGCGGGGACCCTGATTTGTCAAGGGAAAATCGAAAAAAGTTTGATTTTTGCGGGGAAAACCTGATTGACACCGGGCGCGGAAGAGCTTATAGTGGGTTAAAAGCCATGTCAAAACTCTTTGACGCCGCCGAAAAGCAGTTTGCCAACGGCATTTGATAGACAGAAGCGGGGTTTTTTGAGACAATAGCTCCGAAAGGAGGACGGTTCCATGGAAATAGGGAAGAAGCTGAAGGAGGCTCGCCTGGGGGTGAAGCTGACCCAGGAGCAGGTGGCGGAGCGGCTGTTCGTGTCTCGGCAGACCATCTCGAATTGGGAGAACGAAAAGTCATACCCGGATATCGTCAGCGTCATCAGGCTGTCCGACCTGTATTCCATCAGTTTGGACGAATCATTGAAGGGGGATACCAAAATGCTGGAGCATTTGGAAGAGAGTACCGATATCGTGAAGAGCAATCAAAAGCTGATTCTGGCGGTGGCTGCCAATATGGTGGTGTTTTTGGCCTGTCTGACCGCAGCGTTCTTTTTGCCGGAGAGTGTTTTCTTGATCATCTGCATCTTCTGTCTGGCGGTGTTGAGTGTGGCATATTTGCTGTATCAAATAGTGAAAAGGATATGAGGAATAGAAATGGATAAATTTTACATCATTTTCGCCGCAATAGGCGCGGCAACGCTCGTTGTAGGTAGTTTTTCATGCGTGTATCAGCTCTACAAGCTGGTGCAGGTAGACGCGGAATGCCGGGGGTTGAAGCACCCAAAGCTTTGGGGCTTGTTTGCAGCTTCGGGCAACGGACAGTCAGGGCTGATTTTATATCTGATTGGCAGGAGGAAATATCCCATTCTAGCCATGTCGGAGGAACAAGAAACGTTGATGGGAAAGCGGAAAAAACGGTTTGGGGTGGGATTGCTGTTCTTGACAGTCGGGGCCATCGTGTGTGTGCTGAGCATGTTCCTATCCGGACGGTTTTGAACCATGATAAAAGCCGCCGACAGCTGTCGGCGGCTTTTCGTATGTTGTAAGTTTACGCGAACTTACCGGTATTCAGCTTCACGCCGGGGCCCATGGTGGAGGCGGCGACGCAACTCTTGACGTACTGCCCCTTGGCAGCGGCGGGCTTGGCCTTGACGATGGCGCCCATGAGGGCGTTCAGGTTGTCGCCCAGCTTCTCGGGGCCGAAGGAGACCTTGCCGATAGGGCAGTGGATGATGTTGGTCTTGTCCAGACGGTACTCCACCTTACCGGCTTTGATCTCGTTGACGGCCTGGGTCACGTTGGGGGTGACGGTGCCGGCCTTGGGGGAGGGCATCAGGCCCTTGGGGCCCAGGACCTTACCCAGACGGCCCACCACGCCCATCATGTCGGGGGTGGCGACCACCACGTCGAAGTCGAACCAGTTCTCCTTCTGGATCTTCTCCACCATGTCCATATCGCCGACAAAATCGGCGCCGGCGGCGCGGGCCTCGTCGGCCTTGTCGCCCTTGGCGAACACCAGCACCCGGGCGGTCTTGCCGGTGCCGTGGGGGAGGACGATGGCGCCGCGGACCTGCTGGTCGGCGTGGCGGGAGTCAACACCCAGCTTTACGTGGAGCTCTACGGTTTCGTCGAACTTGGCGGTGGCGGTCTTGATGACCAGCTCCATGGCCTCGTTCACGTCATACTGGGCGGCGCGGTCGATGAGCTTGGCGCTGTCCACATACTTTTTGCCTTTCTTAGCCATTCGTGTTTCCTCCTTTCCTTACTCTTCCACCAGCACGCCCATGGAGCGGGCGGTGCCGGCGATCATGCTCATGGCGGCCTCCAGGCTGGCGGCGTTCAGATCGGGCATCTTGGTCTCGGCGATCTTCTGGCAGTCGGCCTTGGACAGGGTGGCCACCTTGGTTTTGTTGGGCACGCCGGAGCCGGACTCGATGTTGCACGCCTTCTTGATGAGCACGGCGGCGGGAGGAGTCTTGGTGATGAAGGAGAAGGAGCGGTCGGCGTACACAGTGATGACCACGGGGATGATCAGGCCCATGTCCTTCTTGGTGCGCTCGTTGAACTCTTTGGTGAAGGCGGCGATGTTTACGCCGTGCTGGCCCAGGGCGGGGCCCACAGGGGGGGCCGGAGTTGCCTGGCCGGCGGGGATCTGCAGTTTTACATATCCAGTAATTTTCTGTGCCATTTGAAACAGCACCTCCTACATGAAATGTGGTGGTGACGAAACCCGCTTCAGGGTTTCTCCCACTGGCAGGTCTCTGTCCTGCCTCTCGTTTTTTAGATAGTCTCGACCTGGTCCAGTTCCAGCTCTACGGGGGTCTCCCGGCCGAACATGGAGACCACCACCCGGACCTTGCCCTTGTCAGTGTCCAGTTCCTCCACCGTGCCGATGAAGGAGGCCAGGGCTCCGTCGGTGATCTTCACGCTGTCACCCACGGCATAGCCCACCACGACCTCGCGCTTTTCCACGCCCAAGGCGGCAATCTCCTCATCGGTGAGGGGGATGGCCTTGTTGGCCGCGCCCACGAAGCCGGTGACGCCCCGGATGTTGCGCACCAGGTGCCACGTTTCATCGGTCATGATCATCTTCACCAGCACATAGCCGGGGAAGACCTTGCGTTCCACGGTCTTGGGACCGTTGTCGGTGATCTCGGTGACCGTCTCCAAGGGGATGGACACCTCGGCGATGAGGTCGTGCATATTGCGGTTTTCCACAGCCTGCTCGATGGATACGGCCACGGTGTTCTCATAGCCGGAGTAGGTGTGGGCCACATACCATTTCAGCTCCTCAGCCATAGGCTTGCCTTAACCGAAGAGACCGAGCAGAGCGTCGATCACCGCGCGGGCCAGGAAGTCGAACACCCAGATGAAGACGCCCACGATCAGGACGCACAGAATGACGATACCCACATTCTTGACGACGTCCTTCAGGGAGGGCCAGGTGACCTTTTTCAGCTCACCCTTCAGATCCTTCAGCCAGCGCAGGACGGCGTTGGGCTTTTTCTCCTTCTTCTTCTCCTTGGGAGCCTTGGCCTTTTTCTCGGAGCTTACGGACTCCTGCGGCGCGTTGTCCCGCTTTTCCTGTTCAGACATTTACTTTAACCCTTCTTTCGTTGTGAGCGGCGCTCATTACTTGGTTTCGGTGTGCAGAGTGTGCTTTCTGCAGAAGGGGCAGTACTTGTTGAGCTCCAGGCGCTCGGTGGTATTGCGCTTGTTCTTCTTGGTGTTGTAGTTGCGCTGCTTGCACTCGGAGCAGCGCAGCACGATTTTCACACGGTTCCCGGCTTTCGCCATTCTCGGCACCTCCTTTTGAATTTGGCCCGTCCAACAAAAAAACGCCGGACCGGCCTTTGCCGACTCCAGCGCCTGAAACGGACATAATACGCCCATTATGGCTACGGGAAGCCGGCCAATTGCCTCCCTGCGGTCCTCCGGGGAGGGGCCAGGGTTTTTGTGGGTATCCCGTAAAAATACGCACAAAAAGAAAGCCCTGCTCACAGGTGATGGCAGTATATCACACTGGGAGGGGCTTGTCAAGCGTTGTTTTTTCCTTTATAATATGTCGCGCAAGGGAAGGAGAGGATAGGATGCGCATTATGGCCATCGACTACGGCGACGCCCGCACGGGAATTGCGGTGTCCGACGCCGCCGGAATGCTGGCGGGCTACACCACAGTGATCCAGTCCCGCCAGCCGGAGCGGGTGGCGGAGGAAATCGCTAAACTCGTCCGAGAGCGCGAGGCGGACGAGCTGGTGATGGGCTTTCCCCGGAACATGGACGGGACGGAGGGACTCCGCGCGGAGCTGTACCGCGCCTTTGCCGCGCTGGTGGAGGAAAGGACCGGGATGCCCGTTTGCCTGTGGGACGAGCGGCGCACCACCATTGAGGCCCATCAGATTCTCCACGCCTCGGGGAAGAGGATGAAGGCCCACAAAAAGAACGTGGACGCGGTGGCGGCGAGCCTCATTTTGGAGGGTTATCTCACCTGGAGGGCTCGGAATCCGTAAAAAAGCGGCGGAGCAATGCTCCGCCGCTTTTTATCTACTCTTGTTACTTTGCCAGCTCGGCGGTATCCAGAGCGATCATCAATTCCTCATTGGTGGGAATGAGCAGAACCTTGACCTTGGAATCGATGGCGGAGATGATGGCCTCCTTGCCCCGGATGTTGTTGGCGTCGGCGTCCATCTTGACCCCCATGAACTCCAGCCCGGAGGCAATGGCCATGCGCTGGGCGCCGTCGTTCTCGCCCACGCCCGCGGTGAAGATGATGGCGTCCACCCCGCCCATGGCGGCGGCGTAAGCGCCGATGTATTTCTTCACGCCATAGCTGAACATATCCAGGGCCAGCGCCGCCCGCCCGTTGCCGCTCTCGGCGGCGGCGCACAGGTCGCGGAAGTCGGAGGACACGCCGGACACGCCTTGCACGCCGGACTTCTTGTTCAGCACGTTGAGCATCTCCTTGATGTCCATACCGTACTTGTTCATCAGGTACTCCATGACGCCCGCGTCGATGTCGCCGGATCGGGTGCCCATGGGCAGGCCCGCCAGGGGAGTAAAGCCCATGGAGGTGTCCACGCTCTTGCCATTGCACACAGCGGTGATGGAGGAACCGTTGCCCAGGTGGCAGGAAATCAGCTTTAGGCTCTCAATGGGCTTGCCCAGCATATCGGCGGCCCGCTGGGTCACATAGCGGTGGCTGGTGCCGTGGAAGCCGTAGCGGCGGATTTTGTCCTTCTCATAGTACTCATAGGGCAGGGCATAGGTGTAGGCCACGGGGGGCATGGTCTGATGGAAGGCGGTGTCGAATACGCCCACCTGGGGCACGTCGGGGCCCATGACGGCGGTGCACGCCTTGATACCGGTGATATTGGCGGGGTTGTGCAGGGGGGCCAGGGGGATATTCTCCTCCAGGGCGGCCATCACCTTGTCGTCAATCTTGACGGAGCAGGCAAAGGTCTCGCCGCCATGCACGACGCGGTGGCCTACGGCCTCGATCTCGCTCATGGAGGAGATGACGCCGCCGTTGGGATTGACCAAAGCGGCCAGCACGGCCTGGATGGCCTCTGCGTGGGTGGGCATTTTGACGTCCGCCGCGTCCACAGTGGGCTTGCCGGGAGCCTTGTACGTGAATTTACCGTCAATGCCGATGCGCTCGCACAGGCCTTTGGCCAGGACTTCCTGGGTGTTGGTATCCAGCAGCTGGTACTTCAGGGAAGAGCTGCCTGCGTTGATGACGAGAACTTTCATGTTCCGCACTCCTTTGTTTCGGGCCCCGCGCGCGGTGGCCTTTTGATATAACTGGGTATTTACTTTGGCGGTGTTTCTGATATATAATGGTGCAACATGGAAGCGCCAAAGTATGCCGTGACCGCGCCGCGGTCATTTTAACGGACATATTATACTACATGAGTGGCGATGCCGCAAGCGTTTTTCTCGTTTTTAACAAAAAGCGCCAGAACTCGACAAATTAAAACGGGGAAAGTTCCCGGACGAAAACCAAGAACTGGAAAATTTTCAGGGTAAGGAGGATTTCCCGGTGAAGGTCGTGGGTATCATTGCAGAGTACAATCCCTTTCACGCAGGGCACGCCCTCCACATCCGGGAGACTCGCCGCCAGGTTGGAGAGTGTGCTCTCGTGGCGGTGATGAGCGGAAACTTTGTCCAGCGGGGAGAGTGTGCCGTGCTGGACAAATGGACCCGTGCCCGCGCCGCTCTGGAGGGCGGTGTGGACCTGGTACTGGAGCTGCCCACGGTGTGGGCGGTGTCCTCAGCGGAGAGCTTCGCCCGGGGGGCCGCGGGCATTTTGGAGGCCGCAGGAGTGGTGACCCGCCTGTCCTTTGGCAGTGAGTGCGGCGACATGGACAAGCTCCAGCAGGTGGCCGCGTGCCTGGACAGTGAAATCTACCAAGCTGGGCTGCGCCGCTTTTTGGATGAGGGGATGCCCTTCGCCGCCTGCCGTCAAGCGGTGGTGAGGGGGATGCTGGGGAGTGAGCTGTCGGACCTGCTGTCTACTCCCAACAACAATCTGGGCATTGAGTATATCCGGGCGCTGAATGGGCTGAACAGCTCCATTCAACCCATCACCGTCCGCCGGGCCGGCGCGGCCCACGACGGGGGAGGCCACCCGGAGTATCCCTCTGCCTCTTTCGTGCGGAAGAGGATTTTAGCGGGGGAGCTGCCCGCCGAAAACCCTGCCAGCCTGAACTACGGGGAGCGGGGGGCGCTGGCCGTGCTGCGTTCTATGGACGAGGAGGACTTTGCCGCCCTGCCCGACTGCGGGGAGGGGCTGTCCCACCGGATTTACCAGGCGGTGCGCCAAGGGAGAACGCTGACGGAGGTCTACGGCCTGGCAAAGACCAAGCGCTACGCCCACGCCCGCATCCGGCGGGCGGTCCTGTGGGGAGCGCTGGGGTTAAAGGAGCTTGACCGGCCCGATGCTCCGCTCTATCTCCGTGTGTTAGGCGCCAATGCCAAGGGACGGGAAGTGCTGCGGGCGATGAAGGGAAGGGCCGCATTGCCTGTCATCACCAAGCCTGCCCACGGGAAAGGAATACCGTTGATGGAGCTGGAGGCCCGGTGCACCGACTTTTATCAGCTGTGCCGGGGTGAGCCCGGTCCCTGCGGTACAGAGTGGATGACGAATCCAATTATGTTATCAACATCAACTTGAAAGGAAGTTTTTGCATATGCGCGCTTATGAACGCCTAATCAAATACGCCCAGGTTTACACCGAGTCCTCTCCGGACACGGGCGTTACCCCTTCCACCCCCTGCCAGTGGGACCTGGCCCGCCTGCTGGTTGACGAGCTGAAGGAACTGGGCCTGGAAAACCCCGGCGTAGACGACAACTGCATCGTCACAGCCTGGCTGCCCGCGTCCCACGGCTGTGAGAGAGTCCCTGCTTTGGGGCTGCTGGCCCATATGGACACCGCCCCGGCCTTCACCGGAAAGGACGTCCACCCCATCGTCCATGAGAACTACGACGGCGGTGATATCGTCCTGCCAAAGGAGGGCCGGGTCATCCGGGCGGCGGATTTCCCCTTCCTGGCGGGCTTGAAGGGCAAGACCCTGGTCACAGCCGACGGCTCCACCCTGCTGGGCGCGGACGATAAGGCGGGTGTGGCGGAGATCATGACCCTTTGCGAGCGCATCCAGGCGGAAAACCTCCCCCACGGCCGACTGTGCATCGCCTTTACCCCCGATGAGGAGATTGGCGAGGGGCCCGACCGCTTCGATGTGCAGGGGTTTGGCGCGAAATACGCCTATACCGTGGACGGCGGCGTGGCAGGATCCATTGAGTACGAGAATTTCAACGCTGCCTCCGCTGTGGTGGACATCACCGGTGTGTCGGTCCATCCCGGCAGTGCCAAGGGCATTATGGAGAACGCCCTGCTCATCGCCCAGGAGTTCAATGCGCTGCTGCCCCCGGACGCCATCCCAGGCAAGACCGAAGGCTATCAAGGCTTCTTCCACCTGGACCGCATGGAGGGTACCGCTGCCAAGGCCCGGATGGAGTACATTGTCCGTGACCACGACAAGGGCGATTTCGATACGAAAAAGGCCTTGATCGAGCGGGCTGCCGCCCAGGTTCAGGCCGCCCACCCTACGGCTGAGGTGGAGGTCACGGTAAAGGACAGCTACTACAACATGAAGGAACAGCTGACCGGCTGTATGCACCTGGTGGACAACGCCAAGAAGGCGGCGGAGCTGGCCGGGGTCGTTCCCACGGTAGAGCCCATCCGGGGCGGCACCGACGGGGCCCGGCTGTCTTACATGGGTCTGCCCTGTCCCAACCTGGGCGTCGGCGGTTATAACTGCCACGGTCCCCTGGAGCTGGCCTGTGCCGAGGAGATGGACGCTGTGGTAGACATCCTGGTCAACGTCGCGGCACTGTACAGCAAATGATTCACAGTTTATTGATTATTTTTCAGTCCTGTTGGGGTAGAATGTCCTCAAAGCCTGTAAAGGAGGCGTTTTTGTGATTTATCGCAACGACCATTACGGTCCGATCGACCGCTTTTGCGCCAAACACCCCCGTTTTGGCATTCCGAATCTGGCCATGTACATTGCCATTGGTCAGGTGATTGTAGGCATCGCGGACTTGGTCATGAGGGGGCGGCTTACCGCCGCCATGATATTCCTCAGGCCGTACATTATGGCGGGTCAGGTTTGGCGCCTGGTCACCTTTATCCTGGTGCCCAGCAGCAGCAATCCTTTCTATCTGCTTCTGGGCTGTTATGTGATCTATTGGACGGGCCAAATGCTGGAACGGGAGTGGGGTACCGCAAAATTCAACCTGTTTTATCTGTGCGGTGTGCTCTGGTCCGTCGTGGGTGGGATGTTCCTGGGAACCATCAACATTTATTACATCCACCTGTCCTTCTTCCTGGTCATCGCCACCATGTACAGCGAGATGCAGGTGCTGTTTATGTTTGTGCTGCCCATCAAGATGAAGTGGCTGGCCCTGCTGGACGTGGCCCTCATCCTGCTGGACGGAATCGCCATTGGACCCATCGTGGTCCTGCTGGCGGTGCCCAGCTTCATCAACTACTTCATCTTTACTTGGTCTTTCTGGTCCATGAAGCTGGGTTTCGTCCGACGCCAGGCGGACCCCCAGGTCATCAACTTCAAGCGGGCCAAACGTCAGGCGGAGAAAAAGGCCAAGGAGACCGGAGGTTATATGCACAAATGCGCCGTGTGCGGCATCACCGACCAGGACGACCCCAACATGGAATTCCGCTACTGCTCTAAGTGCGATGGATATTATTGCTACTGTGCCAACCACATCAACAACCATATTCATATCAGGAACGATTAGAATAGCAAAAAGAGAGGCGTCGGACGAGGGAGAGGTAACGTATTGCAGACTACATTCTCCATGGCCGCCCGAATCGAGAAATTCATTGCGCAGAAAAACGCCTTGGGGTTTGGCTATTTTGGAGTCTTCTCGCCGCCTACGGGACTTTGACCGCTTTTGCCTGGCGCATTTTCCGAAGGAACATTCACTAACTGAGACGCCTTCCCGGTTTGTTGGAGGAGATGCTTGTATGCGGCTCGTCGCCCGCTGCTGTGCCGTAGCTGCTTTGCGGCGCTGGCCGTGCTCGCTCCGTCCTCCCGGCGTCTGTCCTCCTTTCCTCGGGGGATTCTCCCTGCGTACCCGCCGCCTGGCTCCGCGCATACAGAATGTATCTGATTGCCCTATTCAGTTGTAACGATAAGCATCAGTTTAAGCGATGTCTGATATCAAAGATATTAGGCTGTGCGAATGTGGTAAACCCTGTCGCCCTCACATTGTTCATTCCGCTGGAGCGATGATAGACCAGCAGTTTCCCCGCCGCATTGCGGCCCACGGTCAGGACCACACGAGATGCGTTCGGGTACAGCGCAAAGTCCCCCGCTGGGCGTCCTCCAGTGATACCCGCTGTCATGTTACTTGCACTGTTTTCGGGCAAAAAGGATATCAACGGCAGAGGACTTTACCCTCTGCCGTTGATATCCTTTTTGCCGTGCTGCGTTTGCCGCACTTCGGTTCGCTTTGTTCCTGTGGGAACCCAAGAAGTTCCGAGGTTACACCGAAAAGAAATTTGGAATTATCCGACAAACTTTTTTGAGTTTTCTCACATTCCCGTTTGTCAACAGCTTTTGATGTAGCCATTTAATATAGGAAAGCCAATTCAAAATGAATGTGCATGGCTGCCTTGATAGCGGCTATGCACGTTTATGGTTTGTGAGGAATAATCACAAAAATGCCATGCCGCCCCAAACCTAAGTCTGTGTGATTGCCAGAACGGTTTCGGCACAAATACTGGCAATCTCACCTGCTATTTTGCGGAGGAGATTTTTCTAAAATACCCTTGACAAAGTTTATCTGAGGACAACATTTCCGGCAAGCTGTCTGATGATCGATTTATCAAGCTGTCCCGTGACTATGAACAGGAGCAGGAGCAGTTTAAGACCGTCGTGGAAACCCTGGGGCGGGAAGTGAAACAGCAGGAGCAGAAGAAAACCAACGTCAGGAAGGTCATTTCCGTGGTGAAGAAGTACACGGAAATGCCCCAGCTTGAAGCCGCCATCCTGCGTGAGTTCGTGGAACAGATCAGGGTGTCCGACACCTAACACGACCGACGAACGGCAGAAGCGGGTGAAAATCCAGAAAATCGAAATCGTCTATAATTTCATTGGTACATTTGATTTTGAGGAAGCGCGGGAGCAATCCCAAACAGCCCAAGACAAAAATAATGCGAAAGTCGGCGCAGCTTGACGATACGTCGACCCTCGCCTAAAACGTTTTCTTACGTCACCGCCCCATTCGCGGCGGTCTTTTTTCCCGTCTTTTCAAAATGTTAACATTCTCTTGAGACATTTTTTATTGCAAAATCCGCCACACTATACTATACTGAAAAAGCTGTTCCCAATCATTTCGCGGACGCCAAACGCCTCCGCGTTCGAAAAAGGTGTTTTTATGACGAATTTACGCGCCCAGCTCCGGGACGCTTCCAGGGCCCGGCTCCCCATGATTTTAGCCGTCTACATTCTCTGTCAGCCTCTCATTGATGTGTTTACCGGTCTGGGAGCACAGGCGGGACACTTCATCACCATGGGGGTGGTGGTCCGCGCCCTGGTGCTGGTGCTAGCCTTTCTTTACGCCGTGTTTGTCAGTGATTTTCCGGGAAAAAAGCGGTGGATGATCTTCGCCGGGGCTATGGTGGGCTACCTGGTGCTGTTCATGGGCTATATGTTCACCGTGGGCGGGCTGTCCCTATGCGTCAGCAACGTGCGCGAGGTGGTCAAGACCTTCTTCGCTCCTTTCGTATTCCTCTTCCTGTGGTCTGTGTATCAGGAGTTCGGTTATCTGGTCACGGTGGAGGCTATCGCCTGGGCGGGTGGACTTTACGCCAGCGTCATTCCCATCGCCGCCGCCACCGGCACCAGCTTTTACTCCTACGGCAACGCCGGGATGGGCTACCGGGGCTGGTTCTATGCCGCCAACGAGGTGGGGTGCATCATGGCTCTCACTGCGCCATTTACCATTTACTACTGCTTGCAGGTGTTCCCCACTGTCACCAAAAAGACCTGGTGGAAGGCAGCGCTGGCCGTCTGGGCCCTGATTGCAGTGGCCATCAGCGCCAACTTTCTGGGCACCAAGATCATCTTTGGGTTCACCGCTCTGTACTGCGTTGCCGCCTTTGTCTGGCATCTGGTCCGGGCCATCCGGGAGCCCTCCCGTGCGCACACCATCCAGGCCGTTGCTATGGCGGGTATTCTGCTCCTCACAGTGGGGATGTACTTTGGCTCCCCCTTCCAGTACTACTTTGAGGGCGTCTACAACAAGTGGCTGAGCCGCCCCCCGGAGGCCACGGTGGAAACCTGGGACGAAGCCATCGCCCACGCCTGCCAGGGCACCTGGCTGTATGAGCTCATCAAGTCCAACGACACTTTTGCCGACATTGATCAGATTCTCAGCCGCCGGTTCATCGGCGCCTCCCCTGCTGTTCAGGTGTACACGGAGAACGGGCCGCTGGCCTGGCTGCTGGGCGTGGGCTATGTCACCGCCCCCTCGTACAGCCGGGAGATGTATTTTATGGTGGAGCTGGACCCGCTGGCCATCCTGGTCCGCCACGGCGTTGTGGGCTTCGTGCTGTATTACGCGCCCTATATCGCCTTTGTGGTCTGGTCTGTCATCCAGTTTTTCAAGCGCCCCCTCCAGCGGCTGGAGGATCTAGGTTTTTGCACCACGCTTTACTGCACCCTGGCGGGCTTTGCCATCTCGGTAATTGCGGGGCATGCGCTGGTTTCTCCAGCGGTGGCCACCTTCATCCTGGTGGTGTCCATGCAGATGTGGCATCAGGTTCAGAAACAGAATCAATTGCCAAAGGGAAAAAACGAATAACCAAACTTGCAAAAGCAGTGCTTCTATCAAAAGGCGGCTGGTATTGAAACCAGCCGCCTTTTTTATGCCAGCCCCAGCGCCCGCGCCGCTGTTGCAACGATCAGGCACAGTCCCAGCCCCAGCGCTGTGGGCAGGACCACAGACAATGCCGTCCACTTTACGCTGCCCGTCTCCTTGTAGATAGTCAGGCAGGTGGTAGAGCAGGGCCAGTGAAACAGAGAAAACAGCATGGTACAAACCGCAGTTAACCAGGTCCAGCCGTGCTGGGTCAGCAGCTGGCCCAGAGCGGTGAGGTCATCGAACTCCACCAGGCTCCCAGTGGATAAGTAGGCCATCAGCATCACCGGCAGAACAATCTCGTTGGCGGGCCATCCCAGGAGAAAGGCCATCAAAATCACGCCGTCCAATCCAAACAACCGGGCAAAGGGGTCCAGAAAGCCGGTGCAGTGGGCCAGGATGGTGGTTTCCCCCGCCGTCACGTTGGCCATCAGCCAAATAACCGCCCCCGCCGGAGCCGCTACCGCCATCGCCCGGCCCAACACAAACAGGGTGCGGTCCAGCACCGAGCGAACGATGACCTCCCCCACCCTCGGCTTGCGGAAGGGAGGTAGTTCCAGGGCGAAGGAGGAGGGCATCCCCTTGAGCACTGTGGCGGACAGGAAGCGGGAACAGGCCAATGTCCCTGCCACGCCCAGCACCAGCGTACCCAGCAACAGCGCCGCGCCCTGGAGGGAGGACAGCAGACCGGAGCGTCCGCCCACGAAAAACAGGGTGATAAGGGCGATGAGAGTGGGAAATTTGCCATTGCAGGGCACCAGGGAGGAGGTTAGGATGGCAATGAGCCGCTCCCTGGGGCTGTCAATGATGCGACAGCCGGTGACGCCGCAGGCATTACAGCCCATGGACATACACATAGTCAGGCACTGTTTTCCGCAGGTGCGGCATTTCTGGAAGGCGTGATCCATAACAAAGGCCACTCGGGGCAAGTAGCCCAGGTCCTCCAGCAGGGTAAA
The DNA here is from genome assembly GCA_910588625.1 of uncultured Oscillospiraceae bacterium. GTDB lineage: Bacteria > Bacillota > Clostridia > Oscillospirales > Oscillospiraceae > Enterenecus. The sequence goes on along the minus strand of CAJUQN010000041.1, from coordinate 7,028 downwards.
TAGGGGGAAGAAGATTGCCATAGGGGGCAGCATCACCGCCACCACCCAAGCGGTGACCCGGTACACCCCGTCCAGCAGGATACCAGACAGCCACGCCGGGGCATCCGCCATCCAGCCCCTCAGAACGTCCTCCAGCCGGGCAAACAGCTCGGTGAGCAGAGCCGACGGCCCGTTGGCTCCAGCCACCGTCAGCCACACCACCACCCCCAGCAGCAACAGCATGATGGGGATCCCGGTGGTTTTGGAGGTAAGTAAACGGTCCAGCTTCTGCTGGCGGCGCTGGTGGTCCGCCTTTTCACTGCGCACCACCTGGGCCGCGTAATGCTCCGCCAGGGTAACACGCTCCTGGGGGGTTTTCTCGGGGGCAGCGGGGGCGTCCGCCTCCACCAGACGGGCGATGGCCTCTTTCAAGTCATACAGCCCCTCCTGACGGCCTCCGGCGGCGCCCACCACCGGGACCCCTAACCGTTCTGAGAGCGCGGGCAGATCCACCTTTATCCCCATGCGCTCCGCTTCGTCCAACAGGTTGACGCACACCAGCACCTTGCCTGTCAACTCCAGCACCTGGAGGACCAAAATCAGGTTACGCTCCAGGCAGGTGGCGTCGCACACCACCACCACGCCGTCCGCCTGGCCGCTCCGGATATAATCCCGGGCCACCGCCTCCTCCTGGGAGTGGGCCGCTAAAGAATAGGCGCCGGGCAGATCGATCAGCTGATATTCCTCACCGCTGAATCCGTATTCTCCACGGGCAGTGGCCACGGTTTTTCCGGCCCAGTTTCCTGTATGCTGCCGAAGCCCGGTCAACGCATTGAACAAGGTGGACTTTCCCACATTGGGATTGCCTGCCAATGCCACCCGCTTCATATAGTCACCGCCTCGGGGATATCCTCAGTCCGCCGCTCCAGCGCCACGCCCGCCGCGTCCGCCTGCCGCAGGGCAATCAGCGCCCCCCGGATGAGATAGGCGCAGGGATCCCCAGCAGGGCTGCGCAGCACACAGGTCACCCGGGTTCCCCGCACAAGTCCCAGGTCGGTAAGCCGCCGATCCATGGCGGGTCCGGCGTTCACCTCAGTCACATAAGCGCTCTCCCCTTCCCGGAGAGCGGATAAACACAACATTTCATACATGATTCTTTGCTCCTTTCCCGCGCGGACCGCCCCGCGGACGGTCTGCAACCTATCCTATGGCGGAAGGAGCCGGGGCGTGCGCCGCTCCAAAAATATGGCCAAGTTATCCAGTTACTTCCAGCACCGAAAAAACGCTGATTTTTTGTCCCTAATCTTTCACATTTTTTGCCGCAAAACCGGGTGGACATTGGAAATAAGCAGGTGTATAATTAGGCCGTTGCCGCCCAGGGCTGGGCGGCAGACAGACTGCTCGAAAGAAGGAATGCTTTGATGAAGCAACACAAAAAGGGACTGGTGATCTGGCTCCTTATCGTGGTGGTGCTGCTCATTGCTGCGCTGATGGCGGGCTCCCCGGGCCGTTCGGAGACCGTCCAGGAGGCCATGCGGGACGCGGTGCTCCACGACTCAGGTCAGGTCAGCCTGTTTGGGCTCAAAACGGTCAACCCCGGCATGATCTCCGCTTTCGTGGTGACAGCTGTCCTGCTGATCGCCGCCGCTCTGATCCGGATCTTTGCCATCCCGCGATTCAAGCTCCAGCCAGGAAAACTCCAGCTTGTGCTGGAGGAGCTGGTGGGCCTGTTCGACGGCATGGCCAAGGGAAACAGTCCCCATCGGAACCGGTTTATGGGAGCCTACATCTTCGCCGCGGGCGCGTTCATCTTTGTGGGGACGTTGTTTGAACTGCTGGGACTCCAGGCCATCACCATCCACGGCCATCCCATCACTTTGCCCGCCCCCCTGTCAGATGTCAACGCCGCCATCGCCATGGGTACGCTGTCCTATCTAGTCATCGCCTCCGGCGGCGTGGCACAGCACGGCCCCAAGGGCATCCTCAAGGCCCTCAAGGAGTTCTCCCTGCCCATCTCCATGAGCTTCCGTCTGTTCGGCGCGCTGCTTAGCGGCCTGCTGGTGACCGAGTTGGTTTATTACTATGTGAACCTCAGCTTCGTGCTGCCGGTGATCGTGGGCGTATTGTTTACCCTGCTCCACGCGCTGATCCAGACCTACGTGCTCACCATGCTGGTGGCATTATACTATGGTGAGGTGTCCGAGCCGCCCCACAAGGGAGAACCGAAATCCCCCCAGTCAGACAACGCCTGACACATTTTGAATTACGTATAAAATGGAGGTCTTTACCATGAATAAGCTGCTCAAAAAGATCATCGCTTTGGCCAGTGTTATGCTGCTCACCCTGGCCCTTGCCGCCCCTGCCTTCGCCGCCGACGCGCCCGTTGAGGGCGAGCCCGCTGCCCAGTCCGAGACTCAGCAGGACAACACCATCGGCTTCAAGGCCATCGCCGCCGGTCTCGCCGTTGGTCTGGCCGCCGCTGGCGGCGCAGTGGGCATGGGCCTCTCCACCGCCAAGTCCACCGAGAGCATCGCCCGCCAGCCCGAGGCGGAGGGCAAGATCCGCACCACCCTGATGCTGGGCCTGGTCTTTATTGAAACGGCCATCATCTATGCCCTGCTGGTGGTCATCCTTATCATCTTCGTACTGTAACCTAGGGAGGTGTATCAACTATGGCATGGCCGTTGAATATCGACCCGCAGCAAATCTTGCTGCACTGGATGAACCTGGCCATCCTGACGGGAGGGCTTTACTTCCTCCTGTTCGAGCCCGTGAAAACGTTTATCGCGAAGCGGGAGGCCCACTACCGGGAGCTGGACCAGCAGGCCGCGGACAAGCTGGCCCAGGCGGAACAGCTCAGGCTGGACTGTCAGGCCAAGCTGGGTCAGGCTGACGAAGAGATCCACCAGGAGCGGGTCAAAGCCCAGCAGGCCGCCGCTCAGGCTGCCCAGAAGCAGCTGGAGCAGGCAGGGGAGCAGGCCAGGCACATTGTCGCCAAGGCCAAGGCCGAGGCGGAGCAGAGCAAGGAGCGGGCCATCCGGGAGTCCCAAAAGGAACTGCGGGAGCTGGCCGCAAAGGCAGCGAAGAAGCTGGCCGCAAAGCCCGGCGATGACTTCTATGACCAGTTTCTGGACCTGACGGAAAGGAGCGGGGAGCATGAGAGCCGCTAGGGGCCAGCTGACCGCCCAGCTGCGCAGCACCGACAAGCCTCTGGAGGGCCAGCTCCAGCGCTTCAACCAGTTTCTCACCCGGACCTACCAGCGGAAAATCCCCCTCAACTGGGAGTATGACGAGTCCATTCAGAATGGCTTCCGGCTCCAGGTTGGGTCGGATGTGTACGACTGGACCCTGGACGGCCGGGTCCGGCAGTTCCAGGACTACCTGCGCCAGATCCAGCCCGGTGAGAATGACATTCTCCCCCTCATGCGTCAGGCGGTGGAGGAGTGGGAGCCCTCCCCCACTCCCGAGGAGATCGGAGAGGTGCTCACCGTGGACAGTGACATTGCCACCGTGGGCGGGCTGGCTCACGCCCAGTACGGCGAAATTCTGGTGTTTGAGGGTGGCGTCAAGGGCATGATCCAGGACCTGCGCCCCGACGGACTGAGCTGTATCCTGTTCGGCGACGGCGAGGAGATCCGCGCGGGCAGCATGGTCCGCCGGACGCTGAGGACCGCCGGTATGCCTGTAGGCGATGTCTATCTGGGCCGGGTTATCGACCCCCTGGGCCTGCCCGTGGACGGCAAGGGCTCCATCGAGCCGGAGGCCTACCGGCCCATCGAGACCCCCGCCCCCGGCATTTTGGACCGCCAGCCAGTGAACACCCCCATGGAGACGGGGCTTCTGGCCATCGACTCCATGTTCCCCATCGGTCGGGGCCAGCGTGAGCTGATCATCGGCGACCGCCAGACCGGCAAAACCGCCATCGCCTTGGACACCATTCTGAACCAGAAGGGCAAGGACGTGGTGTGCATTTACGTGGCCATCGGACAGAAGACCAGCTCCATAGCACAATTGGTGGAGAATTTGGCCCGCCGGGGGGCGATGGAGTACACCACCATCGTCACCGCCCCCGCCGGGGCCTCCGCCGCGTTGCAGTATATCGCCCCCTACGCCGGGTGCGCTCTGGGCGAATACTTCATGTATCAGGGCAAAGACGTACTCATCGTGTACGACGACCTTTCCAAGCACGCCATCGCCTACCGGGCGCTATCCCTGCTGTTGGAGCGCTCCCCGGGCCGCGAAGCCTTCCCCGGCGATGTGTTCTACCTTCACTCCCGGCTGCTGGAGCGGTCCGCCCACCTGTCCGACGAGCTGGGCGGCGGCAGTATGACCGCCTTGCCTATTGTGGAGACCCAGGCGGGTGACGTATCCGCTTACATCCCCACCAACATCATCTCCATCACCGACGGCCAGATCTTTCTGGAAAGCGACCTGTTCTTTTCCGGCCAGCGGCCCGCCGTCAATGTGGGCTTATCGGTGTCCCGTGTGGGCGGCGACGCCCAGACCCGCGCCATGAAGTCCGCCGCCGGACCCATCCGGCTGGACCTGGCCCAGTACCGGGAGATGGAGGTCTTTACCCAGTTTTCCAGTGACCTGGACGCGGCCACCAAGCGTCAGCTGGCCTACGGCCAGGGGCTCATGCGGCTGCTGCGCCAGCCCCAGTACGCCCCCCTGTCCCAGCACCAGCAGGTCATCGTGCTGGTGTCCGCCATGGACCACGTCATGCAGGACGTGCCGCTGAGCCGGATGGACGAGTTCCGCAGCGGCCTGCTGGCCGCTCTGGAGGAGAATGCCCCCGACCTGTGCGCCCGCATCGACCAGACCGGTAAGCTGGCCCAGGAGGACCGGGAGGAGATTTTAGAGCTGGCCCACGACTACCTGAACCAGTTCCAGGGCGGCGGAAAGCAGGGCAGCTGACATGGCCGGGACCAAGGAAATCAAGACACACATCGCCAGCGTCCAGGAGACGAAAAAGATCACCAATGCCATGTATCTCATTGCCTCCACCAAACTGCGCCGGGCCCGACAGGAGCTGGACAACACCCGGCCCTATTTTGAGGCCCTGCGGCGGGAGATTAAGCGCATTTTCCGCACGGTGGAAAATGGCGCGCTGGACAGTCCCTATTTCTACCCGGAGAAGGGTGAACCGCCCCTAGATAAGCCCAGCGCCTGCCTGGTCATCACCGCCGACAAGGGACTGGCTGGGGCCTACAACCAGAACGCCATCAAGGAGGCGCTCAAGCTGCTGGAGCAGCACCCGGACACCAAGCTGTTCGTGGTTGGCGAGTATGGGCGGCGGTTTTTCGCCACCCACAACATCCCCATTGAGCACAGCTTTCTCTATACCGCCCAGAACCCCACCATGGTCCGGGCCCGGGAGATCTGCGCCCTGCTGCTGGAGGATTTCCGCAGCGACAAATTAGACCGGATTTACGTGGTCTATACCGACATGGCCAACGGCATGGCCTACGAGGCAAAGTGCACCCGAGTGCTCCCCTTCCACCGGGCCCACTTTGCCGACAGTGCCGCCACCGAGGCGCCGGCGGCCGCCGCTTTCGAGTTTTTGCCCGACGTGAACTCGGTGCTGGACAGCATGATGCCCAGCTATGTGTCCGGCTTCATCTACAGCGCCCTCATCGACAGCTTCTGCTGTGAGCAGCAGGCCCGCATGACCGCTATGGACAGCGCCAATCAGAATGCGGAAAAGCTGTTAGGCGATCTGTCTCTGGAATTTAATCGGGTCCGGCAGTCGGCCATCACCCAAGAGATCACCGAGGTGTCCGCCGGGGCCAGGGCCCAGCGCAAAAAGCACGAGAAGGAAGGTTGATGATTTTTGGAACGCGCAATCATCACTCAGATATCCGGCCCCGTGGTGGACGTGGAGCTGGTCAGCGGTGACCTCCCCCGCCTGCGGGAGATGCTCACCGTGGAGAAAAACGGCGAGCACCGGGTCATGGAAGTGGCCCAGCACCTGGACGGCAAAACGGTCCGGTGCATCATGCTCTCCCCCAGCGAGGGGCTGGCGCGGGGGCTGGCTGTGGACGTCCCCGGCCACAGCATCCAGGTTCCGGTGGGCGAGGCCACTTTGGGGCGGATGTTCAACGTCCTGGGCCAGCCCATTGACGGCGCTGGGCCGGTGCCCGAGGGCACCCCGGTGCAATCCATTTACCGCAAGCCCCCCACCTTTGACGAGCAGAGCCCCTCCGTGGAGATTTTGGAAACCGGCATCAAGGTTATCGACCTGCTGGAGCCCTATCCCAAAGGGGGCAAGATCGGCCTGTTCGGCGGCGCCGGCGTGGGCAAGACGGTGCTGATTCAAGAGCTGATTCACAACGTGGCCATGGAGCACGGCGGCTATTCCATCTTTACCGGTGTGGGCGAGCGCTCCCGGGAAGGCAACGACCTGTGGCGGGAGATGCGGGAGAGCGGCGTGTCCGCTAAGACCGCCCTAGTGTTTGGCCAGATGAACGAGTCCCCCGGTGTGCGGATGCGGGTAGCCCTATCCGGACTGACCATGGCCGAGCACTTCAGGGACCGCGAGCACAAGGACGTTCTGCTGTTTATCGACAACATTTTCCGCTTCGTCCAGGCGGGCAGCGAGGTATCCACCCTGCTGGGGCGTATGCCCTCCGCCGTGGGCTACCAGCCCACCCTGGCCAACGAGATGGGGGAATTGCAGGAGCGCATTACCTCTACCAAGGCGGGCTCCGTCACGTCGGTGCAGGCGGTGTACGTCCCGGCGGACGATTTGACCGACCCTGCCACCGCCACCACCTTCGCCCATCTGGACGCCACCACCGTTTTGAGCCGTAAGATCTCCGAGCAGGGCATCTACCCCGCCGTGGACCCGCTGGAGTCCTCCTCCCGCATTTTGGAGGCCGACGTGGTGGGCCAGGAGCACTACCGGGTGGCCCGGAAGGTGCAGGAGATTTTGGAAAAATACCGGGAACTCCAGGACATCATCGCCATTCTGGGCATGGACGAGCTCAGCGACGACGACCGGAAGGTGGTGGGCCGGGCCAGAAGGCTCCAGCGGTTCCTGGCCCAAC
>CAJUQN010000040.1 GCA_910588625.1 uncultured Oscillospiraceae bacterium | reverse complement strand
GCGCCCGCTGGCAGGTGAGCATCTCGGTCATCTGCTGGATCATGTCGGAGTTGGAGCGCTCCAGGTATTTCCACAGTACGTAAGGGTTCTCAACGGCCTCAGCTCCGTCTCCGGTGAAGAAACCGGCGTCGTTGTGCTCCAGCTGCTCCAGATCTTCGAACTCGTAGACGCCCACGGAGCCCAGGTAGCCGCCGTTGTCCTTATTGTAGATGTTGCCCATCCGGTCCACGTCCAGCTTGTCGGTGCGCAGCTGGATACGCTGGCCCTCGGGGTCCATCACGTAACCCACGCCAGGGAAGCAAAGGTAGCCCTCGTCGTCCAGGGAGAAGCTGCCCGCCCGGGTATAGATCATACCCTCGCCGTCCAGCCGCTCGATTTCAAAGAAACCATCCCCCATGATGGCGAAGTCCAGGGGGATGTTGGTGGGCTCCGGGACGCCCTGGGTGTAGTCCACATAGATGTCGCTGTTGGCCCGGATGTAGCTTTGCCGCCCGATGTCGGTGTAAATCTTCTCCTTATTGCCCACCCGGGTGTACATCACATCGTCAAAGGTGCTGGCGGTGTAACGGCTCTGCTTGAAGCCCGCGGTGGACACGTTCACCAGGTTGTTGCCCACCACGTTTAGGTTCTGCTGTTGAGTGTACATGCCGGAAGTTAGATTATAAAAGCCTTTGAACATCTTGCATCATGCCTTCTTCCGCTTTTTGCTTGATTTTTTGGGGGGTTCGCTGTTCATGTATGTGCCCATGTGCTCCCGCAGCTTCTGGATGGCTCGGGAGTGGATCTGGGAGATGCGGGGCTCACTGACTCCCATTACCTGGGCAATCTCCTTCATATGGAGGTTCTTCTCGTAATAGAGAGACAAGACGATCTGCTCGTTTTTCTGCAAGGCGGCAATACCTGCGGCCAGCGTCTCCTGGAGCTCCTGGTCCTCCAACACCGTCTCTGGCTGGACGGTGGGGTCCTCGGTAGACACCTCGAAGCGGTACCCTTCTATATCCCGGGCGTCCATCAACGCGTCCAAGGACAGGGTATTACTCAGCGCCACCCGGGCGGCCTCCTTTTGGTACTTGTCGGCGGGGATGCCCAGATGGTCGGCCACCTCGTGGTCGGTGGGAAAGCGTCCCAGCTCGTTGGCCAAGTGGGACACCGCGGTGTCAATCTCCTTGGCCCGCTGGCGGATGTTGCGGGGCAGCCAGTCCTGCTTCCGGGCCAGGTCGATGACCATACCCCGAATGCGTTTAGCCACGTAGGTCTCAAACTTGATGCCCTTGTCCGGGTCGAACTTGTCCAAGGAGCTGAGCAGGGTCAGGATGCCCTCGCTGACGATATCGTCCACCTGGGCAAAGCTGCTGTAAACCCCTCTGATTTGAAGGGCCGCGCTTTTGATCAGTCCCTCATACCGCAGCACCAAGGGCCATTTCAGCTCCTCGTCTCCGGTCTGCTTGTAGAGCGCCAGCAGTTCCGGCGTGTCCATGGCCTCGATCTCCGCTTCGCTGTACCGCCGCTCCGCTGTGACCGCGCTCATGTGTTCACCGCCCTTCGCTGCATGGCGGGCTCTGCCACGATGTTGCCCAGGGCTTGAATCTGGACGGTGTTGGTAATTTCATTGAAGGACAGCACATAGACGTGGGGGTAGAACTGGGTAATCATCTTGCTGAAATACCCCCGGATCACCTGGCTGACCAAGATGACCGGCGTCTGGGACAAATCGCCGAACTTCTTCAAATGCTCCGCCAGCTGGGAGATGATGGACTGCATCAGCTCGGGGCCCATCGCCAGGTACACCCCCTGTTCGTTGCGGGTGAGGGAGGAGATAATCCGCTTCTCCACCTCGGCGTCCAGGGTGATGACCCGAAGCTGCCCATCCTCGCAGAATCTTCTGGTGATGGTGCGGGCCAGGGCGCCGCGGACCTGCTCGGTGGCCATATCCAGATCCCGGCCCAGGGAGAAAGCGTCTGCCGCGGTCTCCACGATGGTGGCCAAATCCTTGATGGGCACGCCCTCCTGGAGAAGGTTGCGCAGAAGCTTCTCCAGCTTGGAGTAGGGGATGATGGCCGGGATGACCTCCTCCACCAGTTCGGGGGAATTCTGCTTCAAATTGTCCACCAGGCGGATGGTCTCGGCCCGGTTCAACAGCTCATAGGCGTGCTTTTTTACCGTTTCGGCCAAGTGGGTCAGCATGACGGACAGGGGATCGATGACGTTGTAGCCGTAAATCTCGGCCATCTCCTTGTTCTCTGGCAGAATCCACCGGGAGGGGATGCCGTAGGCGGGCTCAATGGTCTCGATGCCGTCGATCTCCCCCAAGGGGTTGGGCGGCTCCAAGGCCAGGTAGTAATCCACCAGGATTTCGCCCTGAGCCACCACCTCGCCCTTGATACGGATGGCATACTGGTTGGTGCCCAAAGCGGAGGAGTCGTGCAGCCGGATGGAGGGGATGACAAAGCCCATATCCTGGGCGTACTGCCGCCGGAAGATGACGATGCGGCTGATGAGCTTGCCGCCATGGCTCTCGTCCACCAAGGGGATGAGGCTATAGCCAAACTCCATCTCCACCGGCTCCACCGACAGCAGGGTATACACATTGTTGATATCCTTGTAATAATCGTTTTCGCTGGGGGCCGCCAGTTCGGCAGGCTCCTCCGGGACCTGGGCCGCAGCGATCTCCGCCTGGACCTTGGCGTCCTTTTGGCGGTTGAGGAAGAAGCCTCCTCCGCCCAACGCCGCGCCGCCCAGCAGCAGCGGAAGGGTGGGCGTGCCGGGGATAACGCCCAGGAACAGCAAGATAACGCCGGTGGTCATGAAAGCCCGGGGCTGGGCAGTGAACTGGCCCATCACGTCGGCGTTCAGGCTGCCGTCGGACACGGACCGGGTGACGATCATGCCGGTGGCGGTGGAGATCATCAGGGAGGGGATTTGGGACACCAGGCCGTCGCCGATGGTGAGGATGCAGATGGAGCTCAGGGCCTCCATGGGCTCCATCCCCCGGCTGATCATGCCGATGAGCAATCCGCCCACCAGGTTGATGAGGGTGATGATGATGGACATGGTGGAGTCGCCCTTGACGATCTTGGTGGCACCGTCCATGGCGCCGTAGAAGTCGGCCTCCTTCTGGATCTTCTCCCGGCGGACCCGGGCCTGCTGCTCGTCAATCAGGCCGGAGGACAGGTCGGCATCAATGGCCATCTGCTTGCCGGGCATGGCGTCCAGGGTGAAGCGGGCAGCCACCTCGGACACGCGCTCCGCGCCTTTTGTAATGACGATGAGCTGCACCAGCACGATGATGAAGAAGATCACGAAGCCCACCACGATGTTGCCCTGGGTGATCAGGTTGCCAAAGTTGTTGATGACCACGCCGGGGTTGCCGGTGGTCAGGATCATCCGGGTACTGGACACGTTCATACCCAGCCGGAACAGGGTGGTGATGAGCAGCAGAGAGGGGAATATGGAGAAATCCAATGCCTCCGAGATGTTCATGGTAATCATCAGAATCATGATGGACAATCCCAGGTTGACAATCAGGAGGATGTCCAAAATCTCCGGCCGCAGGGGGATGAACAGGAACATGACCACCACAACCACAAACAGCGCGATGGAATTGTCCAAAATTCGCTTGAGCAACGGTAGTCACCTCCCTGGGGGTCGAATCGTGCGGTTACCTTACAACTTGCTGCTTATCGTTCAGCTTAAAGATATACACCAGCACCTTGGCCACCGGGTCGTACAGCTCCGGGGGAATATGCTGGTTTAACTCGGCCTGGGCAAACAGCGCCCTAGCCAGCGGTACGTTCTCAACTACTGCAATCCCATGGTCCTCCGCAATCTGCACGATGCGCATGGCCACGTTGTCCTGGCCCTTGGCCAACACGATGGGGGCCTCGTCAATGCCCGGCTTATACCGCAGGGCTACGGCGAAGTGGGTCGGGTTACGGATCACCACGTCCGCCCCGGGCACCTGCTGCATCATACGCTGCTGAGCCCGGCGGCGCTGGATCTCCTTGATCTTCCCCTTCACCTGGGGGTCGCCTTCCATCTGCTTATACTCTTCCTTGACCTCTTGCTTGGTCATCATCATGTTCTTCTCGTAATCCCACCACTGGTAAAAGAAGTCCAGGGCGGCCACCGCCACAAAGGCGATGCAGATTCGCACGACCATTCCCCAGGCCACCTCCACCAGGTGGGCCACGGCCACAGGCAGATCTGTGTAGAGATACCGGGAGCTCTCTAAGAACATATCCCGGATACTCAAAAATACGATGCCCATGAGGATAATGATCTTGATCAGGTTTTTGGCGGTTTCCACAAGGCTCTTTAAGGAAAACAACCGCTTAAAGCCCTGCAATGGACTGAGCCGGCTGAATTTCGGCTTGATGGACTCGGTGCTGACCAAAAACCTGGTCTGGGCAAAAGTGGCCGCCACCGCGCATAAAATCGCCGCGGCTGATATGATTCCCACTGTTTGGGCCACCACCATGATGGCCTGTACCGCCAACTCGCCGCCCAGACTGCCCATGTCCTGGACCTCCTGGCCTGCCGTGGTGAGGCATAAGGTCATAAACCCGCTCAGCTGCTCGGCAAAGGTGCTGGTAAGCAGCCAAAGAACGGCAAAGGTTCCCAGCAGACTGGCCACCGCCACCGCATCCTTGCTCATAAAGACGTTGCCCTTTTTGCGTTCGTCCCGTCGCTTTTTCGGTGTTGCCTTTTCTGTCTTATTGCCTTCGGCGGCCAATGTCCATTCCCCCTTGGCCTGTTACGCAATCCCCTTCCTCAAATCAAAGGGGCGGAGGAGGGAGCCTCTTGTGAATACGTTCTGTTGTTTTCTGGAAGGTAATGTCTAAAAGAAATCACCCGGTGAGGGTTAATATCTCGTGGAGGCTGTCCAGCATGGTCATCTCCGCCTGGAGCAGGAACTCGCTGTAGGGGATCATGAGCACCAGCAGCAACGCCAGTCCCACGATCACCTTTAATTCGATGTTGATGGCAAACACGTTAATCTGGGGGATCACCTTCATCAGCACCCCCATGCCCACCTGGGAGATCAGCTCCGCCACCAAAACCGGCATACACAGCTTCACCGCCAGCACTGTACACTCCACAAACAGCTCCAGCATCAGGTGGTAGGCGGGCAGCCCGATGGACACCTGCCCATAGGGCACGATCTGCTCCGAGGTCAGGAACAGCCTCAACATGGTCAAATGCCCGCCCCCTGCGAAAAACAGCAGGAGCATGAGGATATTTAGAAGTTGTCCGGTGACAGACAGGTTCGCCGAGGCTCCCGGGTCATACATCTGGTTCATGGTCATACCCATCTGGGTGTCAATCATGGACCCAGCCAAGGAGGGAATGTAGAAAAAGAAATTCACCGCCATGCCCAGAACAAAGCCGATGGCCATCTCCAGCACCATCAAGATCATAAACTCCATCACCCCGGAGGGCTCAGCTGGCTGCTGCTCTGACACGGAGGTTACAAAGATGGACAGCACCAGCGTCATCCCTGAGCGGAAAGAGGTGGTGATGTTGGCTCGACCGAAGATGGGGCTGAACAGGATCAGCCCGCTCATCCGGGCGGTGACAAACAAAAACAGCGTCAGCTGCGGCCAGTCAATCATGGTTCAGCGCTCCGCTAGCTGGCAATCAGGCTGAATACCTGGCGGGTAAAGTCCTGAAGGGTGTCCAGCATCCAGCCTCCGGCAACCAGGAGCACCGCCACCACCACGATGAGCTTCAGCACAAAGCCGATGGTCTGCTCATGAATCTGGGTGACCGCCTGGAAAATAGCCACAATCACGCCCACACCCATGGCCAGTAGGAGCATAGGGCTCGCCAGTCTCAGAGCGATGCCAATGGCGTCCCGCAGAAGGTCTGCCACTTGTCCGGTATCCATAGCGCACTCCTTCCTTCTGAGGTAAACTTACCTGACTCCCTGTACCAGCGAGGAGAACATCAGGTTCCAGCCATCCACGGACACGAACAGCAGCAGCTTGAACGGTGTAGAGATCATAGCCGGAGGCAGCATGACCATACCCATGGACATCAGCGTGGAGGATACCACCACGTCGATGAGCAGGAACGGGAGATACAGCAACAGCCCCGTATAGAAAGCCCTTTGCAGCTCCTGGGTCATAAAGGTGGGGATAATCACCCTCATAGGCAAATCCATGGCCACCTCATTCAGCCCCGCCGCGTCCTGAGGGATATCAATGTGGGCCAGCTCGCAGTACATACGCAGCGTATTGCGCTGAGAGTTGTCCAGCATAAACTCCTTCAATGGTTCGCTTGCCCGGTCGATGAACTCCTCCATACCGATCTCCTGCTCTCGGTAGGGTCCCCAGGCCTCGGTCTCAATCCTGGAAATCACCGGGTTCATGGTAATCAGCGTCAAGAACATAGCGATACCCACCAGCACCACGTTGGGCGGGGTCTGCTGGGTGCCCATGGCTGTGCGCAGGAAGGACAGGGAGATGATGTACCGTGCGAAGGAGGTCATCATCACCAGCATGGAGGGCAGCAGGGCAATCAGCGTGGTGAGGAGCAGGATCTCCAGGGTCTGTACAGTGTCGCCGTTGATGTTAATCAAGCTATCGGTCGGCATCCCATCCTCACCTCGGTTTCTTTTGCTTGAGTACGGTGCGCAGCGCCTCCGAAAAGCTGGGCGGCGTCACGCCTGGGTCTGAGGGAGACTGGTACAGCGCCTGGGCCTCCTCCCGAGAGAGTTCCGACACCAAGGACACCCCCGCAGAGGCCACCCCCAGCAGGAAATACCGCTCCCCCGCCTGGACCAGAACGAGGGACTGCTCCCGCCCTAGAGACAGGCGGGCAAGCACCTTGAACCGGTCCGATCCTCCCCCTGGTCCCAGAAAGCCGGCGCCCTTCCCCGCCACATATTTGGTGAACAGGTAGGCCAGCGCGATAATGACCAGCACGCACACCAACACCCACAAGAGAGACAGGATGTTGTCCAGCATGGAGGTCCCCTGAGTCAGGGAAAGGGAGAATTTGCGAAAGGGCATCGCTCAGATCAGGGCGCGCCCAGAATGGAGGTGACGGTCTTGAGTACGCGGTCGGGCTTGAAGGGCTTGACAATGAAGTCCTTGGCGCCGGAGCGCACGGCGTCCATAACCATGGACTCCTGGCCCATGGCGGAGCACATGACCACGTTGGCGCTTCCGTCCTTAGCGCGGATAGCCTTCAGGGCCTCCAGACCATCCATATTGGGCATGGTGATGTCCATGATGACCAGATCGGGTCCGATCTCGCTGAACTTCTCCACCGCGTCAGCGCCGTCAACGGCCTCGAACAGCTCGGTGTAGCCGTTCTTGCTCAGGGTGTCCATGATCATCTTGCGCATGAAAGCAGCGTCGTCCACTAACAGAATTTTCTTAGCCATGGTTTGATCCATCCTTTTCCAATTTATGTTGTGCGCCCCGGGTCTTTTCTTTCTGCGGGGCAGGATTTATGCGGCCAGCCCTGGTTCAGAGCCTTATTTGCCGGTTGCCAGCATCTCAATGCCGGGTGTCTGGACAATCTCGGTGATACGGACGCCGAAGTTGTCCTCAATAACTACCACCTCGCCCCGGGCAATGCACTTGCCGTTGACGAACAGATCCACCTGGTCGCCGGCCAGTTTGTCCAGCACCACCAGGGAGCCCTTGGCGAACTCCAGGATGTCCTGGACCTTCCGCCGGGCCCGTCCGATTTCCACCGTCACCTGGAGGGGCACCTCCATGATGAGGTCCAGATTCTGAGCCTGCTCCTTGCCCAGCTGCTCCACCGGGTCCATGGGTTCCATACGCACCGGCTTGGTGGAGATGACCTTGGGCTCGGGCGCGGCCTTCTGCGGCTCAGGCTGGGGCGGATAGGGGTAGGGATAGGGCGGATAGTACATGGGGGGATACCCCATATAGCCGCCCTGCATCTGCCCGTCCGGGCCGGGCATGAGCGGATAGGGCATTGTAGGCATCTGTCCCGGCTGCCCCATCTGAGCGGCAGGCGCGCCCGCAGGCTGCTGAGGAGCAGCCGCCGCAGGGGGCGCGGGTGTCGGAGTGGGGGCGGGCTCGTTGTTGATCCCGGCCATCATCTTCTCGATCTCCTCTTGGCTCATCTTCTTGTCCCCGCCTGCGGCAGCGGGGGCTGGAGCGGAGGCCGGTGCAGGCCCGGCAGAAATACCGCCAGCCAGCATCGCCTCAATCTCTTCCTGGCTCATTTTCCGGTTGGAGTCGCTGGGGGGTTCCGGCTCAGGGGCAGGCGCAGAGGACAGCCCGCCAGCCAGCATCGCCTCGATCTCCTCCTGGCTCATCTTTCGGTTGGAGTCGTGCGGGGGCTCCGGCTCGGTAGCGGGAGCCGGGGCGGCAGCGTCTGCCGGTCCCACCTCGTTCTCCAGGCCCAGGCCCTTCAGCAGTTCCTTGGCCAGCCCCACGCTCATGACGTTCATGAATTCGCTCTCCAGGGCGTTCTCGATCTTCAAGAAGAACCGGACCACCACCACCTGGTCGGCGCCCGCGGGCATATGGTCCTGCTTGAACTGCTCCAGGTCCTCCAGCTCGAAGGACTGGGGAGTGGAGATATCCACCCGGTAGCCCAGGAAGTCCGACATGGCGGTGGCCGCGGACCCCATCATCTGGTTCATGACCTCACACACGCAGCTGATGGTCAGCTCATTGAGCTCAAACTCCTCGTCGGAGGACTCCATGCCCATGAGTATATCCACAATGACTTTGATGTCGCTGCGTTTGAGCAGCATAATGTTGCTGCCCTCCAGGCCCTCGACGTAGCGGATCTCCACGCCGATGGCCGGCTCCAGGTTGCCTAGTGAGAAATCCTTCACGTCCACCACTGTGACCGTGGGTGTGGTGATGTCCACCCGGTGGTCCAGCATATTTGACACGGCGGTGGCCGAGGAGCCCAGGCTGATATTCATCATTTCGCCCAAGGCGTCAATCGCCATTGGGCTGAACATTTCCTTCTCCATCGCTTACTCGCTCCTTTGCTCGGCCGAATAGCAAACCTCGTCTATCTTAATGGCCATGTTTTTCTTGTGGGTACCCATGCGTCCGGTAAACCACTGGTAACCGCCGATCTGAAGGAACACCGGGGAATCCTTCGACCGGCCCAGGTCCACCACGTCGCCTACACTCAGGTGGTAAATATCGCTGAGGGACAGCTGGGTGTCGCCCAGGGCGGCGATGATCTCCAGAGAGGAATCGCGCAGCTGGCTAAAGATCTCCTCCGAGTTGTCCTCGCTGGTGGCCTTGCGCCCCATGGTTTCCCGGTTCACCTCGCCGAAGACGCTCATGAGCATATTGCCCGGAAGCACGATGCTCATCCGCCCCTCGCCCTCCCCGAAAGTGAGGCGCATATCCACCAGCACCACCGTCTCGTCCAGATTCAGCAGCTGGACCAGGGTTGGATTCACCTGGGTGTGGTTATACTCGAAGGTGATGGGTACATAGTTCTCCCAGCTGCTGCCCATTAGGGCTACGATATCCTTCATCAGGTGCTCATACAGCTGGAGCTCCAGGTCCGTATAGGCGTACCCCATGGGCACCTCGCGGCTGTTTTCACCTTCGCTGCCCATCATCCGGTCCATCATCTCCAGCGCTGTGGAGGTGGACAGATAGACCATCACCGGGTCCTCTGCCATCACATCCTTGCCGTCCGCCTCCCGTGGATGGATGGTGGTGTCCACCATGGCCAGCACATCCCCCTCCATGAGCGCATTGTTGAACTCGTAGAACTTCTGCTCCTCAATGCTCTCCACTGTGATGTCACAGTTGGTACGCAGCTGAGCGTTAAGCCGGGAGCTGATGACCCGGGTATAGTTCTCGAAGATGCCGTTGAGCATCTTAATGCGGTCCTTGGTAAACTTACGGGGGGTGGTGAAGTCATATTTCCGGTATTTTTTCTCCGGCTGCTTTTCCTCTGATTTTTCCGCATCGCCCCCGGTGCGCATGGAGTTTAGGAGCGCGTCGATCTGGCTCTGCGACAATACCTCAGCCATCGAATCACCTCACCTTATCTGCATCTCATAATGTTGTATTTTATTGGACCGGGTCCCCGGACACCCCCAAGTCCTCATTGGACTGGGTGATATAACCCTGAATCGCCTCGTTAAGGGCCTCCGCGTCCAGGTCCACGCCGCTGATGATCATCTCCACCCGGCGGTTGGGGATACGCCCCTCCGCCGTGGCATTGCTGGAGATGGGCCGCCACTGGCCGTAAGCCTCCGGCACCATGCGGGCGGGGTGGATGGAGCTGTTCTCCTGGAGGAAAATCATCACCGAGATGGCCCGGTTGGCCGCCAGACTGTAGTCGCCCCGGGGCTCGTTGGCCTGGTTAACCCGGGCCTGGGCGGTGTGCCCCTGGATGCGGATCTCGTCGATGGCCTCCTCCGCGTCATCCAGCAGGGGGCAGATCTTGGCCAGCACCTGCTGACCGACGGGCTGAAGCCGGAAATCGTCTGGCAGGAAGAACACGGAGTCGCTGAAGTGGATGTACACCTTGCCGTTCTGCAGCTCCACCTGGATGGCGCTCTCCATGCCCTCCTCGGCCACCATGTCGCTGATGGCCTGGGCCAGTGCCTCCAGCATCTGGTCGATCTCTTCCTGGGCTTCCGCCGTGGCCGGGTCGGTGAACACGCCGCCGCCCTCGTCAGCATCAGCGCTGGGGCCGGTGCCGCCCTCGATCTCCTCCATGTTGGTGGGGATGCCGGCAGGATTAAAGCTCTGGACGATGGCCTTCCACTTGGCCTCGTCGATGGTGGACATGGAGTACAAAAGCACGAAGAAGCACAGCAGCAACGTTACCATGTCGCCGTATGTATCCATCCAGTTGGCGCCGCCACCGCCGCCGCCTTTTTTCTTAATTGCCATGTTCTCAACTCCTTACATAGCGCACGTAAAGCCTATGCTTACTCGCCGCTGGAGCTGCTTTCGGTCCGCTGTCCCTGGGGAATGTAGGTCAGCAGCTTTTCCCGCAGCGCCTTGGGGTTCTCACCGGACTGGATGGACATGATGCCTTCCACGATAATCTGCTTGCACAGCACTTCTTCGCTGTCCCGGATTCGGAGATTGTTGGCGATGGGGCCAAAAATCATGTGGGCCAGAATACAGCCGTACAGGGTCGTAATCAGAGCGGTGCCCATGTCCTGGCCCAGGCTGCTGCCGCCGCTGGACACGTCCATCTTGGCCAGCATGTTGATCAGACCCACCAGCGTACCCACCATGCCGAAGGCCGGAGCCACGGATGAGGCTTTGTCGTACAAGGCGGCGCCGTCCTCATGCCGCGCCGACATACATTCGATGTCGTTCTCCAGAATCGCGCGGACTTTATCCGGGTCATTGGCGTCAACGATGAGCATGATGGCCTGCTTAAAGAAGGGGTCCTCCTGTTCGTTGGCCTTACCCTCCAGGGCCAGCAGGCCGTTCTTACGGGCGGTCTGGGCCAGATCCACCAGCTGGTCGATGTAAGCCATGGGGTTGAACTTCCCCGCGTTCAGCATCACCCCGAAGTGCTTGGGGATGGACGTCAGGGTGGACGCCGGGAAGCAGGCCACCACGATGGCCAGTGTACAGCCGATGACGATGAAGATACTGGCCGCGTCGAAGAAGTTCCACAGGTTGTTCAGGTCGAACGTGATGGGACTGAACTCCGTTCCTGCCGCCGCAGCGGCTTCCGCAGCCGCCGTGGCCTTGGGGCCGATGGTGATGCCCATGACGCAGCCCAGCAGGAAGACCAAAATTGCAGCTACCAAGCCGATGATGTACGTTATATTCATACTACAGCACTACCTCCATTCCGGGCGGCGGGGCGGGCGGCCCGGGCGCCTGTTTTCTGTCTTTTATCTATTATCCACGATGCTGATCTCGCGGTGGATATCCATAACCTTGGCGTTGTACTTTGCGATTTTCTCGATGATCTCGTCGGTACTCTCCCGGACGAGATAGAAATCGTGGTTCATCATGACGATCTTGGATTCGGGGATGGTCTCAATATACTCGATTTGAAGGTGGTTGACAAGGAATTTTTCGTGGTTGCGTTTTGTCAGGACGATCATAGCGTGAACCTCCTTTTCCTATTAGAGGACTACAGGGGGATAGCCCGGGGAGAAATCAGCTCTCCCCGGGCCGATTCAGTGCCTATTAGCGCTTCATGTTGACCAGTTCCTCCAGCATGGAGTCGGTCACGGTGATGATACGGGTATTGGCCTGATAACCGCGCTGGGTCAGAATCATCTGGGAGATCTCCTGGGCCAGATCGGTCTTGGACATCTCCAGACCGTTGGACAGCAGGCGGGTCTCGCCGCCGTCGCGCAGGCGGCACACGTCGGTGACGGTGCTGGCGTCTGTCGGCGGGTTATCGCCGCGCAGCGACTGGTTCATATAGCCGCCGGTGGGGGAATAGGTGACAGTGGCAGCCGCCCCATTCGCCCCAGGCGCTACCGTACCCCATTTGGCGCTCTCCGCCAGGCCGCCCAGGGTGGACACAGTCAAACCACCGGAGCCCTTGCCGGCCTGGTAGTAGTTGCCGCCCAGATTGGTGACGCCGTTGGGATTCTGCACGTTGCCCACCGCGATGGCGCCGATGGTAATCAGCTCGCCGGTGTCCTTGCTCTTGCCGGTGATAACGCCGGTGACGCTGTCAAAGGTGATGGCCTCAAGGGTCGTCGGGGGACAGGCCTCATGCTGGCCCTGGGTCCCTCCGGGGATCTGCTGGGTCTGGTCCATCAGGGGACCGCCGGCCTTATACGTCACCTCTCCAGTGGTCGCATTCACCTCGCCCGGAATGGGATAGGCGATCTCTATCGTTGTGTTCCCATCCACCGTCGTCTTTTTCACGCCGGGGATGCGCAGGGGGACCAGCTGGTCGCTGAAGATGGCCTCGCCGGTGGTGGGGTCCGTGCCGACGCACTGGAAGCCATAGACGCACAGGCCGTCGGACGCGTCCCGGGCCAGGTAGCCGTCCGCGCCGAAGTCAAAGTTACCTGTGCGGGTCAGGTTCATGCCGTCCAGCACAGCCTGGTCGGTGCCGGTGCCGGTAAACACCAGGTCCTTCGTGCCCATGATGAAGAAGCCGTCGCCGTCCAGCATCAGGTCACAGTTGCGGCCCGTGACGGCGTAGTTTCCCGTGCTCATGTCGATGCCCACGCTGCCCATGTTGGCGCCGTAGCCGATCTGGGAGGGGTTGGCGCCGCCCCGGACGGCGGTGCCGTCGGAACCGCCGTTCAAGCTGGTATAGATGGCGGTCTCAAACACGGAACGGGCGGATTTATAGCCGTAGGTATTGACGTTTGCCACGTTGTTACCGATAACGTTCAGATTTTGCATATGGGTCCGCAGGCCAGCAATGGCCGCATACATTGCACCAGTCATAGTAAGATAATAACTCCTTTCGGTTTGGCGCCGCCCGCCCCCCGCCAATCGGGCGGAGGGCGAAGGCATCCGAAATCCGGTCCTGCCTTTAGCCTAAATATTCTATTACAGGAAAACGGCGCCGTCAATATTTGTAAAGATATTTTCTTTCATTTCTTCCTGGGTGATCGCGGTGATGACCTTGGCGCTGGGCACGTTGATGATGAAGGCCTTCTCGGTGTCCATAGCCAAAATATTGGTGGCCCCTTTGGCCTGTGCCCGGATGACGCTGCCCGCCAGCTGGTCCATCAGGTCCGGCGTGACCTCGATCCCCCGCTCCTGTGCCCGGTTGATGGCGTGCTTGGAAAACGCCACGCTCTGGGAGGACTGCTCCGCACGGTCCAGCTCCTGTTGGAGCATGGCGCCGAAGCCGCCTGCCGGTTTGCGCTGCTGTACCGGGCTTTGATACGCGTCCCTGCGTTGTACGCCTGATACACGCTGGATCATCTTAAAGTCACCTCAGCTTTTATCTTATCCGACCGCTTCGCCGGCGTTCACCTTGTCGTCCGCGCCGCCTTCGGGGGTGTCGGTGTTTTCTGGGGCATTGGGGTCCTCCACGGGAACCTTATTCTCAACGTCGCCCACTTCGCCGTCACCGTCTGGCTTTTCATCCGGCTCGGTGGTGTCGGTGGGCGGGGTGGGTTCAGTGGGCTTGGTGGTGTCGGTGGGTGGGGTGGGCTTGGTAGTGCCCCCGAGCACTTCGTCGATATCGTCATAGGTTCCGTCCTCGTTGGGAAGCTGGCCCATGGCCATGATCTGCTTGAGCTGGTACATCTCGCCGTCACTGCCAAAAATGACCTGATTGCCGTTGTACGTGCCTGTCCCCATCACTCGGATGACCCGTTCCTCCAGGTTGGTGCCGTCGGAAACGCCGACGGTGACAACCTTGCCCACCATGGAGTTGGCGTAGGTCATGATGTTGGTCTCCGTCATGTTGGTGATGGCGGTGATCATTTGCATCTGGACCAGCTGGTTCATCATCTCACTGGTGTCCATGGTGTCGTCCATGGTCTGGCTCTGGAGCTGCACGATCATCAGCTGGAGGAAGTCGGTCATGTCCAGGTCGGTGTTGTTTTTCCGGCTGGTGCTGTTGATGGCTGTCGTGTTGTTCATTCCCAACAGGCTGCCGATATCAGCCGTTGAATAATCGCTCATAAATTTATGCGTCTCCTTTCGTTTTAGAATCCGTCGTCGGAAATCAGGCCCAAGCGGAGCTGCTGCATGAAGTCCTCGGGGCTGGTGTGTTCGCGCTGCTGGCGGCGGCGCTCCTGGCCGTCCTGGGCGTGGCCGTTGTGGCCGTCATAGTTGTGCTGCTGGTTTTGGTTCTGCTGGCTCTCGGCCTGGCGCTGAACGTTGACCTCCACATTCTGGTTGGTGCGGCTGGCCAGCATCCCCTGCAAGTCGCTGGCGTGGCGCTCCAGCAGTCCACGGGTGCTGTCGTTGTGGGCGCTGAGGGCAATGCGCAGGGCTCCGTCAGAGCTCTGGGTGATCTCCACCGTAACCTCGCCCAAATTCTCGGGGGTCAGCTGAATGCGCACCATGGTTTCCCCAGTCTGCAGCGCCTGAGCCAGCTGGGCATCGACCTGGCCCACCACGTTGGCCTCGTCTACGGGCTGCTCGGTGTAGGTCTCGCCCACCTTGATGGGAGCGGCCTCCACGTCGTGAAAGAGCTGCTGAGGACCTTGGTCTACGTCCACGATCTCAACCTTTTCCTCTTCCTTCTGCTGGGGGTTGATCTCCTCCACCGCCTGCCCGGACACTTTGCCCATCTGTTCATTTCCGTATTTCTCCAGCAGTTCGGCGACCGTGTATTTCGCGTTCGGGTCAGTGGCCTCCAGCATCGCGTCGGCCTCTGGGTCAGACACGTCAATGGTTTTGAAATCGCTGACCAGCTGGTCCAGCTGCGCACGCTCCCACGCCGGCATATTGCCGATGGGGATGATCTCGTGGTCTGTTCCATTGAATGCCAAAAGGTACTCTTTAGGCTCATACTCGGCAATCACTTCGCCTGTTTCCGGGTCGATCTGGACGCATCCAACGTTGAACTGGACTATTGCATAACCTTGCTCCGCCAGCTTTTTGGCTTTCTCCAGGGCGCTTTCTTCCTGGATTGGGGCTTCCTCCTTGTTGACAGCGTCAGTCTTGGGCTTCTGCTCCACGGACGCGTCCTTCTTGGGGGCGGAGGACTGCGCCTTCTGGTCCAGCAGCTTCTGGAAGTCGCCGGCTGCCTTGTCCCCAGCCTTGCCGGTCTTGGGAATCATCCCCTGAGCCGCCATGGTCTGGAATGCGGACAGGACCATATTTGTCTGTTCCATTTCTCTTACACCTCCTTAAAATGGGATATCTATTTCCAAACGGCTGGAACATTCGCCGTATTGGACGCTAAATTCTATGCACCGATGCTTGCCCGTGCCCGGGCGGAGCTGACGAACTCGTCGATGAGCACTTCTTCGCTCTTGGCGACTTCTTTGTTGTAGAGGTCCAGCTTCTTCTCTTTCAGCTTCTCGATGGAGGACGTGTCGATCTTGGCGTCCACCACCTCTTGGCGCTTGGCCTCCTCTTTTTTGCGCAGCTCCTCCAGCTTTTCGGTCTCCCGCTGGATATCCCGCTCCAACACCCGCAACCCGTTTTGATACACCATGGCGTCGGTGATGGCGATGCCCTCGGCCTTGCGCTGGCTGTACTCCGCGTCACAGTCCCGGTAGTTCTGCCATGCCGCCTCTAAGACGGCCTCTTGCTCCCGGACCTCGGCCATGATGGCCGCGTGCTCACCCTGAAGGGACTCCAAAACCTGTTCCTTATAGGAGAGCACTGAATCCAGGGAGAATTTGAATTTCTTCATCTATCTCTGCACCTCGCAAGGTTTTATTGCAGTATCTTCGCCATCTCGGCCACGCACTGGTCGTAGGAGAAGGACTCGTTCACATCCTGGGTTAGAAATTCGTTCACCGCGTCGATCTTGGACATGGCAAAGTCCAGTTTCCGGTTTGTGCCTGGTTTATAGGCCCCAATAGCCACCAGATCTGAGTTTTTCTCGTACACGCTCATGATATCACGGATACGGGAGGCTAACTGCCGGTGCTCCGGGGGAACGATCTCCACCATCAGACGGGAGATGCTGGCGGACACGTCAATGGCCGGGTAGTGGTTGGAGTTGGCTAGCTGCCGGGAGAGTACAATGTGCCCGTCCAAAATGCCGCGGACCGTGTCGGCAATGGGCTCGTTGGTGTCGTCGCCCTCCACCAGCACGGTGTAAACCCCGGTGATGGAGCCTTTGGAAAAGTTGCCACTTCGTTCCAGGAGCTTAGGCATCTCTGCGTACATGGAGGGGGTATAGCCTCTGGACACCGGCGGCTCGCCGATGGCCAATCCGATTTCACGCTGAGCCATGGCAAAACGGGTGAGGGAGTCCATCATGAGGAGAACGTCGTAGCCCTGGTCTCGGAAATATTCCGCGATGCCAGTGGCCACGGAGGGACACCGCATACGCAGCATAGCGGGCTGATCGGAGGTCGCCACCACCAGGATGGACCGCTTCATGCCCTCTGGGCCCAGGTCCTTCTCGACGAACTCCAAAACCTCTCGGCCACGCTCGCCCACCAGAGCGATGACATTGATGTCAGCCGTGACGTTTTTCGCGATCATGCCCATCAGCGTGGACTTGCCCACGCCGGAACCGGCGAAAATGCCGATACGCTGGCCCTTGCCGATGGTAATCATGCCGTCGATAGCCTTCACGCCGAACTGGATGCGCTCCCGGATCGGGGGCCTCTGCAATGGATTTATGTACCCACCGCCCACGCAGTAGGAGGCGCCCCCCTCAAAGGGTCCCTTGCCGTCAATGGGCTGACCCAGGGCGTTGATAATGCGGCCTCGGAGGAACTCGCCCACCTGTAAGGTCAGCTGCCGTCCGGTATTCCGCACGAAGTTGCCCGCCGAGATGCCGCTCATGTCCGAGTAGGGCATGAGGAGGATATGGTCGTTCTTAAACCCCACCACCTCAGCGGTGACCTGCCCACCCGAGTCGCCGTTGTAGATGCGGCAGATGTCGCCCACGGCGGCCCGTCCGCCGCTGGCCTCAATGGACATACCTACGATGTTTTCAATTTTTCCGGTCAGGCTGTAGGGCTCTGCGTTATAGACCTGACGGGTCATCTGTTGAAATACGGAAGGCATTGTTCACTCCATCGGCCTGTGCTTCAAAGCCCCGTTCCCGGCCTGGGAGAAGGGAGGCTGTGCGAAATTGTCAGTTGAACAGATTCATCCCCGACGCGCTGTTGGCGGTGTCCATCAAAATGGTCCGCAGGTTGTCCAGTTGGGTGGACGCGCTGGCGTCCACGATCTCGTCGGGCATCTCAATGATGCAGGTGCCCGACTCGTCGTCGGCCATGGGAATGATGCGCACCCGGTCGGACAGGGCGCTGAGGGCGGCGGACAGGGAGGCGGGCACCTGGGTCATCCGCCTGGCGTCGCACTCCGAGATATAGATGTGCACCCACTCTTTTCTCTTGCGCTTGTCGATGGCGGTCTGAATCATCCGGCTGATGACGTCGGCGCTGCTCTTCAGGCTGACGCACACCACCTTCTCCGCCACCGCCAGGGCCAGATCACGCAGCTCGTCCACGCTGCGGTCCATCTGCCGGTCCAGAGCGACGCCCGCCTGCTCCATAAAGCGGTGGACCTCCTCCTCCTGGCGGCGGGCCTGCTCCTCCCGGAGCTGTTTGGATTCCTCAGAGGCCTGGGCCATCCCGGCCACGTAGCCCTCTTGGTAGCCCTCCTCTTTGGCCTGGGCAAAGACCGCCTTGGCCTCCTGGCCGGCGTCTTCCCGAGCCTGGGCCTTGATGCGCTCCGCCTCCCGGCGGGCCTCGGCCAGGATCTCGTCGGCGTCCCGCCGGGCCTCAGCCTGGATCTCCTGTGCCTGGACCTGGGCAAAGCTGATGGGGTCCGGCTCCTCCGGCTCTGGCTCCGGCTCTGATTCTTCCTCCGGCTCTGATTCTTCCTCCGGCTCAGGGTCGGCCGCTAATACGTCAAAGCCCTCTTCTCCTTCCCCCTCCGGGGGTGGGGACCCCTCTTCTGTGAGGTCGGGCAATTCCTCGGGTTCAGCCTCGACCACCAGCTCCTCCGCCTTGGGGAACTGGTAGGCCTCCGCCTTGATCCGGGAAAAGGCTTTGAAAATGTTAGGCAATGATATCGTCCTTTCCGCCCTTGGCGATCACAATCTCGCCCTTCTCCTCCAGGCCGCGGATAATATCGACGATGCGCTGCTGCGCGTCTTCCACGTCCTTGAGCTTGACGTTGGTGGTGATCTCCAGATCGTCCCTGATGTTTTGTGCCATACGTGTGGACATATTGCTGAGCAGCTTCTTGGAGACATCCTCGTTGGCGGTCTTGAGGGCCAGCACCAAATCCCTGGGGTCGCAGTCCCGGACGAAGCGCTGCACGGACCGGTCGTCCATGGTGATGATATCCTCGAACACGAACATCCGCTTGCGGATCTCGTCGGCCAGCTCCTGGTCATAGGCGGACAGCCCGTCGAAGATGTTCTTCTCGCTGGCCCGGTCGATGTTGTTCATGACGTCGGCCACATAGTCGATGCCGCCCACCTTCACGTTGGCGTTGGTGACGATGCTGGAGAACTTCTTGCGCATCTCCGCCTCGATGATCTTGACGGCCACGGGGGAGACGCTTTCGATCTTGGCCATGCTCTCCACCACCTGGATCTGGCGCTTTTCGTCCAGCTGGGAGATGACCCCGGCGGCCTTGTCCGGGTCCACATAGGACAGCACCAGCGCGATGGTCTGGGAGCGCTCGTTTTGCAGCGCCGCGTACAGGGATTTCTCGTCCGCCTTCTCCATAAAGGAGAAGTTGCGGTTTTGCAGGGACTTGGTAACCTTGCCCAGCAGCTCGTCGGCCCGCTCCGGGCCGTATGCCTTTTCCAGCACCGCCCGGGCGTATTCCAGGCCGCCCTCGGTCACCGCCCGGTTGGTGCGGCACAGCTGGTAAAACTCGTTGAGGATCTTTTCCGTCTGCTCGGAGCCCAGGAAGCCCATTTTGGCCACCTCAAGGCTGAGCTGCTCCACGTCCTCCGGCTCCATGTGCTTATACAGGGCAGAGGCCCGCTCCACCCCCAAGGAGATGATAACAATGGCGGCCCGCTGGGCCCCAGTGAGGGGGACTTCATTCTTAATCGGTTTTCCTTTGGCGGAGGCGCCGGCCTCGGCGGACGCCGCCTTCTGTTCAGCCACTGCGGCTTCAGCCATTGTCTCCATCCTCCTTCATCCAGCTCTTGATCAGCAGGGCGGCAACCTCCATATTCTCGTCCACGTAGTCCCGGATGTTCTGCCGCAGTTCCATACTCCGCTCGGTATGCAGGTCCATCACATCGGCGCCGGACACCGGATTGCCGTCCGCATCCAGCTCCATGGGGGGCTCCACCGGGTTGCCCTCCTCATCCAAGGTAACAGAGATAGGCACTCCATCCTCGCCGATGACCACGGTGGTCTGGCCCGGCATGGCCGTTGCCATCAGCTCTTCGATGGCCTTCTGCTCCTTCTCCACCTTCTTCTTCTTTCCACGGCGCACCAGCAGGATCACCGTCACCAGGATGATGACGAACAGCAGCAGGCCGCCGATGGCCGCGAACAGAACCCAAGACGGGATGCCCATGGCCTCCAAAGTCTCCAGGAAGGTGGGCTCCTCCGGCACGGGGGTCGGGCGGATGAAGGGCGTGCCCACCACGGTGACCTTTCGGGAGAGGTAATCCTCCACCGTCATGCCGTTCTCCAGCTCAATGGGGGCCTCGATACCTGCGGCGGAGGCAACCAGGTTGGGCATATTCTCCGGGACGGTGAAGGGCCCGGATTCTGGCTGGGTGTTAATCATCACGGACACGGTGACGTTCTTCAGTGTGGCGGCGGTGATGGAAATCTGGGTCTGGGTCTTGGAGTTGTCGTACTCAATGCTGCCCTCGGCGGCCAGCCGGCCCAAAAGGCCCTCTACCGTCTCGCCTTCCTCCACATAGATGGGCAGGTCGGAATTGGAGGGAGTACCCACCAAGCCTCCGGTCACGGTACCGTCCTCCGCGCGCATCGTCCAGCTCCAGAAACGCGAGCCCAAGATGCCCTGGCCCTCGGTGGAGCCGTCCTGAGCAAACTCAGGCAGATGCACCTGATAGTCGTTGACGACCTTATCGCCCAGCTCGATGTCGCAGTGGACGGCCACGCTGACGTTTTCCTTCAGATACGCGTTGTACAGCATATTCTCGACCTTGGACTGGATGTTGTTCTCCCACCAGCGCTGGCTCTGGAGGGCCAGGGCGGTGGAGTCCGCGGCGTCTGCCTTGCCATCCGTCAGAAATTCGTCGTAGATGTTGCC
The DNA here is from genome assembly GCA_910588625.1 of uncultured Oscillospiraceae bacterium. Classification (GTDB taxonomy): domain Bacteria; phylum Bacillota; class Clostridia; order Oscillospirales; family Oscillospiraceae; genus Enterenecus. The sequence goes on along the minus strand of CAJUQN010000040.1, from coordinate 2,539 downwards.
CTTCTTGTCGCTGATGGTCACCTCGGACACTTTCAGCCCCGCCACGCCCTTGGACATCAGATAACGGATGGCGGTGGCCTGCTCCTCGGTGAGCAGTTTGCCCTGGTCCATCTCCAAGGACACGTAGGCGGAGGCGTTGACGATGCTGCCGGCATCCAGCACATAGCCGTTGTCCTCGCCCGGGTTGATGGTGACCTTCACGTCCTTCACGTTGTCAAAGCCCCGGATGGTGGCCTCCAGCTTCTCCTCGAGGGTGGCCAGCTTGGCAACCTCCCGGTCCTGCACGGTGGACAGGGCGCCCACCCGGTCAAAGTACCCCTGCCAGCCGGAATCGGAATTGATGTACTGCTCCTGGAGCAGCCTGGTCTTCAACGCCGTGGCGTTGGCCGCGGGCACCATAATCGTGTCCGTCCCCTGGATGCGGTAATCCACCACGCCCTGCTCCTGTAACCAGGAGCGCACCGTCGTCATCTCATCCTCACTGGCGTGGGAGATGAGGGCGGTATACGGCCGCGTGTTGGCGTAAAAGGCCACCCCCATCGCCAGGACGGCCAGCGCCACCGCAATCAATATCCATATTTTTCCGGAAACATTACCTAGGGTGTCCTTAGTTTTTGCCCAATAACCCTGTAGTTTTTCCTTGTTCAAGTGCCATCGACCCCGCTCTCCGCGTATGTTCCTTTAGTCACGTGCCTGATTACACGTTCATGTTTTTCAGCTCGTTATACGCAGTCAGGGCCCGGTCGCGCAGCTGGATCAGCAGGCTCAGCGACACCTCGGCCTTGTATGCGGCCAGGTTCACCTGGGCGGGATTGTCCAGCTGACCGGTGGACAGCAGATACTGCGCCTGGGTAAACTCCGCGTCGGTGTCCTTCACGTCCTGAATCAGCTCGCCGAACAGAGCGCCGAAGGATGAGCTCTCCTTAAGCTCATCCAACCCAACGGGCTTCTCCGCCTCCTGGCCGGGACGGGCAGGGGCGGTGATCTTCTGGATATTATTCTGGATGCCGGTGATCCCGGCGGCCGCGGGGGTGGTGCCCACGCCGATGATAGGAGCGCTCATAGCCAAATTCTCCTTTTATGTATTGATAAGGCCGCAGCCCTTACCGGCCAATCTCCAGCCCGCTGGAGATGACGGATTTCAGCGTGTTGAACGCGGTGACGTTGGAGGCGAAGGCCCGGGACGCCGCCATAGCGTCCGCGATCTCCATCACCATGTCCACGTTGGGCAGCTCCAAATAGCCGTCCTCATTGGCGTCGGGGTGGGTGGGGTCGTAAACCATCTTCATGGGGTTTTCCTCATCCTCCACGATCTCGGCCACCCGCACGCCGCCGGCCACGGGAGTGGCCTGCTCCGTGTTGGAGATCAAACCGTTGGACGCCCGCGCCAAAGCGGCCCGGAAGGAATCCCGGCCGCTCACCGCCTCAAACACCACCATCTTGCGCCGGTAGGCGCCGCCGCCGTTCTCGGTGCGGGTGGTCTGGGAATTGGTCACGTTCTCCGACACGATATCAAGCCGCAGCTGCTGTGCGGTCAGGCCGGAGCCGATGATGTTGACCGTATTCAAAAAGCTCATACTATGTAACCTCCCTTATCCTTGTCCCCTGACTGCCATGCGCAACAGGGAATAGTGCTTGCTGATGGCCTGATACAGGTACTGCTGCTGATAGGCGTTGCGGATCAGCTCGGTCATCTCGCTGGTGATGTTGATGCCGTTGTCGTCCATGCGGGTCTGCTCCTGGGCCTCGAACACGGTGAGCTCCGCGTCGTCCAGAATGTCCCGCACCGCCTTGCCCGCGCCCTCGGGGCGTTTGGCGGCCTCCTCCAGCTGGGCGCGGATGCTCTCCTCAAAGGTGACCACCTTGGCCTTGTACTTGGGCGTCTCCGCGTTGGCAATATTGTCCAAAATCGCCGCCTGCTTGGTCCAGAGATAGCCCATGGACTTCTCCATAAGCAGCTGGGAATTACTGGTTAAATAATCCATAAAAATACTCCTTTCCGCAGAAACACATCCTGCCAGCGTATTATAGTTATTATGACGGATGTGCGCCAAAAATGCAACCCCCAAAACCCAGCCAAAAAATGGCAAAGCCGGAAGCAGCATTTTGTGCACATTCAGTTTCGGAAAATATAAGCCCCCTCGAAAGCCGATAAGGACTTGGCTTGGGTGGGGGCAAATACAGTTTGGAGAGGACCAGGAGTCTGGGACTCTCCTGCCGGACGTTATAACCAAGAGCATTAGCATTATAGCACAGGGGCCTTGAAAATACAAGGGTTTTGACATTGCTTTTTTCGATTAAAGTAAACAAATTGTAAATGGGTTTTCCCTTTCCGTTGTAAGCACAAATGTTTGTCAGCTTGACAATTTTTTATGGAATGAATGGGGAGGGGGTCCGACGGACCGCCTCCTTTTTGCAGCGCGAAATTCTGATACAAAGTTCCAACTGGTTTTACGCGCAATCGTTTTGCCGTTCCGGCAGTGTAATCGCAGCTTTGCTCGGCCTTGCTTCTGGAAACGGGAAGGCGGCGGGCCCGATG
>CAJUQN010000039.1 GCA_910588625.1 uncultured Oscillospiraceae bacterium | reverse complement strand
CAGCGTGCTGCTGTCCATCCCCGCCAGTCAGGCGTTGAACGGGCTTCAGGGGGTGAACGCCTCCATTGAAACTATGGTGGAGACCCTGTATCAAAACGTGCTGGCCTGGGAGGACGAGCTCTATGTGGCCAACCGGGTCCAGGGGATCGTCACCACCAACGGCCCCCGGACCAACGCCTACCGCTATCCCATGACTACACGCCAGAATATCCGCTATATGCGGATGTTTGCCGGGGCGTTCATGTACGCCGCCGGGAATCACGTGGGCGTGGGCTTCGGCTCCGCTCAGGGTCTGATGGGCGGCAAGCCGGTGTCCTACACCGGAACAGGCAACACCAACAGTCTCTTTGGCTGGGGCATCGCCCACGAAATCGGCCATAACATGGACAAGCTGGGGAAAGCGGAGATCACCAACAACATCTATTCCCTGGCCATCCAGGCCTGGGACGGCGCCTCCATGACCCAGAACACCCGCCTCACCAACAGCAATATCTGGCCCGCCATCTACGCCAAAACCGCCGCCGGACGGCCCGGCGCGGCTGGTAACGTGTTCGTCCAGCTGGGGATGTACTGGCAGCTGCATCTGGCCTATGACAACGCAAACGCCCCCTTGAATTTCTACGGCCAGTTCTTCACCAAGTGGAAAGCTGGGACCTACGGCGGATATTCCTATGACGACCGGGTGGCTCTCATCGCCTCCGAAACGGCGAACCGCAATCTCACCGATTTCTTCACCCGCTGGGGCATGACGCTGAGCGACGATGTGAAGGGTACGCTCAGCCGCCTCCCCGCCGAGAGCCGGGCCATCTGGTATCTCAATGACGAGTCCTATGCCTACCGGCTTCAGAACGGTGCGGGCTTCAACGGAACGGTGTCTGTCTCCGCCTCCGTCACCAACAATCAGGCCACACTGACCATCCAGGGCGGGGACTCCTCTGTTCTGGGCTACGAGGTGCGGCGCAACGGCACGCCCATCGGCTTCACCACCGCCAATACCTACACCGATGATTTGGGCGCGGCCAACAACCTGACCTATACCTATTCTGTGGTCCCCGTGGACAAGCTGGGCAATCAGCGGACCGCCGTCTCCGCCCAGCAGGTGCGGGTGGCCTATGACAAGACCATCTCCGCCGGCCTCTACACGCGCTCTGTCAGCGGGAACGGCATCGAGTTCACCATGAAGAGCGGCAGCGTCGCCGTCACCGGCATCAAAACGGCGGGCACAAGCCTGTCCTCCTGCACCGTGGAGGTCAAGGAGACCAGCTCGTCCCAGTGGAAGCCGGTAGCCCTTGGCCCGGTAGACCAGAATGGCACCCTGCGGTATTTCGCCAAGCCCGGCGCCACCGGCGATACCCGCATCTGGGCCTATGACGTCTACGCCCTGCGCGTCTCCGGCCTGCCCGGCACCGCCAATGTGGAGCTGCTGGACTACCCCGGCGACCGGGTAGACCTGTATGAGTCCGCCTGTGTGGGCACACTGGCCCAGGAATACCGCTACGACGGCGGCGTCATCCCGGCGGGCGCCCTGGTAGTCGCGGGCACCTACCGCGGCGATCCGGCCTATAACACCATCCAGGTCCAGGCCCGCTACACCACCGACGCCGAATCCCAGGAAAGCAGCTCCGCCAGCGTGGAGCGGGCCATGAACGGCTACGCCCTGCTGTTCGCCGAGGTCCCCGCCGGGGGTGAGGTCAGCGATATCAGCGACGGCTTCTGGCTGTTCGTCCCCGACATGGAGGCAGAACAGAAGCTGAACGCCTCCACCGGCGTCACCAGCGACGTGCCTATGGAGTTCCGGGTGCTGCTCTACCGCACCGACACCCCCAACGCCCCCGGCGGCCGCGTCACCAGCGAGACCCTGTGGACCACCTTCCCCCAGACCGATGACCTGCCCCAGATCGCCCTGACGGGCAACCAATAAGGAGGACGGACCATGAAACGGAAACTCTCTCTGCTCCTCACCGCGGCGCTGGCCGTTATACTGTTCATCAGTCCGGCGGCGGCCGCCAACCCCCAGCCCTGGGTCCAGGTGGACGGCCTGGGCACCGCCAATCAAACCATCACCATCCGGGGCCTGTCCGGCGGCTTTGACGCCATCCAAGTAACGCTGAACCTGGACAAGGCTCCCGGTACCTTCACGTTCGATCAGGCCCTGATTGGCAGTGACATCCACACCGCCACCAGCCGGGAGGGAAACAGCCTCACCCTCTATGTCGCCGCTAAAAACCACATTAATCAGGGAGATGAGATCCCTCTGGGCGCCCTGGCCGGGGCGGAACCCTTCACGGTCCTCTCCGCCTCCGGGCTCAAGCTGGTGGATTTGGAGGACACCGCCACAAAGGAGCTGTCCTATCCCACCGTCGGCGTCAATGACAACCCCGGCGTCGTCGAAATGCCCTTCACCGACGTAAAGTCCGGCGACTGGTTCTATGACTCAGTGGGCTACGTCTACGGCGAGGGCCTGATGAACGGCACCAGCCCCACCGCTTTCAGCCCCAATCAGACCACCACCCGGGCCATGATCGTCACCATTTTGTACCGCTACGAGGGCTCTCCGGCGGCGGGGGCCTCCACCTTCCGGGATGTGCCCGCCGGGCAGTATTACACCGCCCCTGTGGCCTGGGCCGCCGCCAACGGCGTAGTCAACGGCTACAGCGCCACCCAGTTCGGCCCCAACGACACCATCACCCGGGAGCAGATGGCCGCCATTCTCTACCGCTACGCCCAGTATAAGGGCTACGACGTCAGCGGCCGGGCGGATCTGTCCGCTTACTCCGACGGCAACCGGGTCAGCTCCTACGCCCGGGACGCCATGGCCTGGGCCAATCAGGCCAAGCTCATCAACGGCGTGGATGAGCGGACCCTGGACCCGGCGGGCTCCGCCACCCGGGCCCAGGTGGCCACCATCCTGGCGCGGTTCTGCCAGACCATCGGATGATCGACCTCAATTTGAGCGGGGGAGTCGAAAGACTCCCCCGCCCTTTTGCGCCCATACACCGCATGGTCAATATCCCCAAAAATCTGGTTCTCTCAAAAAAACCGGAAAATTTTGTTGACAGGCAAATACTGCCGTGCTATAATTCCTATTAACCAACTAATATAGTAGGTTTAATGATTTAGTTAAAGAGAGAAGGTACTTACCATGAGCAGCTATAAATTCGAGACCCTTCAGCTCCACGTGGGCCAGGAACAGCCGGACCCCGCCACCGGCGCCCGGGCCGTCCCCATCTATCAGACTACCTCCTACGTGTTCCGCGATTCCGCCCACGCCGCCGCCCGATTTAATCTGTCCGACGCGGGCAACATCTACGGGCGCCTGACCAACTCTACCCAGGACGTGCTGGAAAAGCGCTTGGCGGCTTTGGAGGGCGGCGTGGCCGCCCTGGCCACCGCCTCCGGCGCGGCGGCCATCACCTACACCATCCAGGCCCTGGCCCAGGCTGGGGACCACATCGTGGCCCAAAAAACCATCTACGGCGGCAGCTATAACCTGCTGGCCCACACCCTGAGCCAGTTTGGGGTGTCCACCACCTTCGTGGACGCACACGACCTGAACGCCGTCACTGCCGCCATCCAGCCCAACACTAAGGCCGTCTATCTGGAGACCTTGGGCAACCCCAATTCCGATATTCCTGACATCGACGCCATTGCCGAAATCGCCCACGCCCATGGCCTGCCCCTGGTCATCGACAACACCTTCGGCACACCCTACCTGATCCGGCCCATTGAGCACGGCGCTGATATCGTGGTCCACTCCGCCACCAAGTTCATCGGCGGCCACGGCACCACCTTGGGCGGCATCATCGTGGACTCCGGAAAGTTCGACTGGAAGGCGTCCGGCAAATACTCCTCCATCGCCGAGCCCAACCCCAGCTATCACGGCGTGTCCTTTGTGGACGCCGCGGGCCCCGCTGCCTTTGTCACCTATATCCGGGCCATCCTGCTGCGGGATATGGGCGCCACTCTCTCCCCCTTCAATGCCTTCCTCCTGCTCCAGGGCGTGGAGACCCTGTCCCTGCGGCTGAACCGCCACGCGGAGAACACCAAGAAGGTGGTGGAATACCTGTCCAACCACCCGCTGGTAGACAAGGTGAACCATCCCTCCCTATCCGACCACCCGGACCACGCTCTGTATGAGAGGTATTTTCCCAACGGCGGCGCATCCATTTTCACCTTTGAGATCAAGGGCGGGCAGGAGGAAGCCCACAGATTCATCGACCATCTGGAGATCTTCTCCCTGCTGGCCAACGTGGCAGACGTGAAATCCCTGGTCATCCACCCGGCCACCACCACCCACTCCCAGCTCACCGCGGAGGAGCTGGCCGACCAGGGCATCAAGCCCAACACCATCCGCCTGTCCATCGGCACGGAGCATATCGACGATATCATTGCCGACCTGGAGCAGGGTTTTTCCGCCGTCAAGGGCTGAGCACCTGCACAAAAAAGAGCTGTCAGCGTCTGCTGGCAGCTCCTTTTGTTTTCCAACCATATGGACAAAACCGACAAGATGAGATATAATAAGCTATCAAACATAGGGAAGGGGCGGTCGAGCATGAACCATATCACCTACGTGGGCAAGCACGCGCTGACGTGGACGGTGTCCCGCCATATGCACCGGGGCTGGGAGTTGATCTTTTGCACCAGCGGCAGCGGCGAGATCGTTTTAGCCGACCGCTCCCTGCGCTATGGCGAGGGCGACGTAGCCATCATCCCGCCTATGATCCCCCACGCCAACGTCAGCGGGGAGGGCTTCACCAACATCCACATGAATCTGATGGACACCGCTCTGCCTCACACCGAACCGGTCATCGTCCGAGCCGACCCCAACGGGTTCCTGCTGGACGCTTTTACCGCCGCGTTTTACTACTGGTCAGAGGCGGGAACGGGCCACACCCTGATCTCCATCTACGCCCAGCTTATCGTGGCCTTGCTGGCCAAGTATCAGCCCGGACGCCAGCACAGCGATACCGTCCAGCAGATCGAGGATGACATTCTCCAGCACTACCCTGAGTGCACCTATGACTTAAACGCCTACCTGGCCTCCCTGCCCTTCAACACAGAGTATCTGAAAAAGATGTTCAAAAAGGAGACTGGATTGACACCGCTGCAATACCTGACAGAAAAGCGGCTGGAGAACGCCGCCAGCACGCTTACCACTTTCTGCGGCAAGGGAAACATCTCGGAAACCGCCCATCTGTGCGGCTTCGGCGACCCGCTGTATTTCTCACGGCTGTTCAAGCGGAAATACGGCGTATCCCCTCGCAATTATACGGTGGAAAGCACTGCCTCAGAACTGGACGGGGAGGATTCCAAGATCATAGTCTGAGCTCTTTACAGCTCTTCCGGATATACCACACCCCACTCCTTCCGGAGCGCGGTCATCAGCGCCATCACGTCCGTGGTATAGGGCAGCAGCATATCGCCCTCTCCCCGGATGGCCGCCTCCATGCCCTCCAGCTCATAGACCAGCGCCTCGGCGGCGCGGCCAGCCTGGACGGTCTCCCGCTCGCCGGTGGCCGCGTCCACGATGACGGCGGCATCCGCCCGGAGGTACTCCATGATCTCAATATAGCCCTTTTCGCAGGAAATCACCGCTCGCTTGGGCTGCTTGGAGTGGAGGGAAAGCGCAATTGCCGCCAACTGGCCCTCCTGGTTTATCATGGAGATCGCGGCGCTCTCCTCCACCCCGGTGGGGGCTTTGCGGACAAAGGACTTCACCTGATCCGGGCTGGAATCCAGAAACAGCCGCGCCAGAGACAGGGCATATACCCCGATGTCCAGTATGGCCCCGCCCGCTAAATTGCAATTTATTTTATGGAGGTAGCTATCTAAATGAACCTGCTTTATGAAAAATATAAAACGGCTTCGAATTTAGAACCGTAGAATTTAAGTTTGAAAGAAAAACTAACACCGATATATCGGGGAGATGAACACTGCAAAGTCTTTGTAAAAATTGAGGGCATATGATGTATCCACAAGCCCATTTGTCCCCGACACCCCGGCCCGCAAAGGGAAGCCGTCAAGCGGCGGTGTGCCGCACCACCTCACGGGAGTTTCACCCCAACTGCCGTTCTGACAGAGCCGCCCCCATTGTGTGCAAGCTGTGGCTGGGCGGGAGTACCATCGTCATTCCGACTGTCGTCGCCATGCCGGGGGCAAGCTGACACTTGCAGGAGGTATTCTCGCTCGGCCCGGTAGGGCGGGGGTCCCGTGAGCGGTTTATCCGGCAGTGTATCAGCGGCGCTGCCATCCGGGAAGCCCCTTCCGTTGATGTGCCGAGACTGATCCACGAAGTCCGCAGGGTGGGGGCCAGCCTTAACCGAATCCTCATCATTGCCAACGCCAGGGGCCTGCTGGAAGTGCCGGAACTCCGCAAAGCAATGGAACGAAACCGGGAACTGGAAGTACGTATCGTGGACGCCTACACGAAAGACTGACGGCAGATAAAAACGCACCGCACAGCCAGAAGGCCATGCGGTGTGTACATAGGGATATTCAACGATTGACATTTCCAATCTTTTCTGATACCAGAGACATCTGTCCCGGCGTGACGTTCCACCCATAGCTGAAATCAATCTCTACAAACCTATCTTTATAACACAGCAGAAAGGTATTCTCAGGGCCATACTCTTGATTTGTCAATTGATATGCGTCCTCTGCACCCCAAGGGGTAGGGTCAATAGGCATAGCGTAGTCTTTCTGTCCATCCGACCTCCAGTCTTTCTCCCAGTCTGCAAGTAATGCGTTTTTACAAAGGCCATACAGGGCAGGAACCCTTACCAGCGTGATTATATATTCCAAGTGGGGCATTTCTTTGAAGTTGCCGGCATCGAAGCGGGGGCGCTGGCGTGCTTCATACTGGGCCAATAGCAGAGATTGGTGATTTGTCTGTTCCCTCGTATAGCCACTATAATTTACATCCAGAAGGTCTTCCACTGTCAGAGGCAGTTTATCCTGCGGGGCGGTGAAAATATTCCCTCGGTATTCATAGGTTTCATCATTTCCCGCAAGCCAACCACGGGAGGAGCCAAACAGTACGCCCCAGGTAATTCCACCGATTAGGACAAAAGCCCCCACAAAAGCAAAAAGGATCGTTACGGTTCGGTTGACCCTGGCAGGGGCCTTCTTCTTTTTCAGAAAAGCTTTCACGCCATATGTCAGCAAATACACTCCCGGCAGATACACGCCAAGCATCAGCAGGACAGTCACCATCATCATCTGATTTTCGGAAGTCAGGACACTGACAAGATAGTACAGCATACCAAGTCCCATTACAGTCAGGCAGATGATCTGAAACTTCCGATGCCCTTTTGCTTCCAGAAATTCCCCTTGTTCTGCTGCTTTGACTGCCTTGCGGTGCCAAAGAAAGTAACCGCCACATTCTACTGCTGTCAGCAGAATAAGAAACGCCCAGCAAACGCCAGTGAACAAATTCGCAGCGCTGGCCAGTACCCCCACCGGGTCATTCAGCAGTCGGGAGACAAACAGCCAGCCATTTATCAAGGACATAGCCAGCAGCACCAATTGGGATGGCAGAGAGGTTCGTTTTGCGGAGCGATGAATGGCATCTACCTCCATCACGGGGTCTGTTTCAATGGGGATTGGGTCTAAAGCTTCGTTGTAAAATACCTGCATCTGGCCGAACGATCCAGCCAAAACCCAGCCTGTGTGTTCGCAGAAATCATAAAAAGTCTGCTGTTCCTCCGATGGCACTGGGTCGAAAGCAGATGCTTTGGGATACCAGCAGACACAGAAAGACAGCTTTTTAGGTTCAATCTTGCGGTATGTCCAAAAGAAAGAGCCAATGGTTTCCAGCAGCCAGTCCTTTTCGGCCATTTGCGTCAGACGCTTTTCCAGCCCGGAACGGTCATAAAAGGAGAAAGCTTCCAATATACGCTTTTTGTCTTTCATTTGCACTCATCCTCCCCAAAAGTTCTTCGGAAGTCCTCAACCTGTGCGGCGAGCCGCCGATGCTCCCGCTTTAACATTTCTCTCCCGTAATCCGTCAGAATGTAACTGCGCCGGCGTCCCTCTACTTTCGTTTCCCGAATCATACCCGCTTGGGCAAACTGCTCCAACAGATTATAAAGCGTCCCTGAACCTACATTCACACGGTGCTGGGTCATAGCGGGAACTCTGTCCAAAATATCCATGCCGCAGCATTCCTCTTTTAAGCAAAGCAAGATATAAAACATCTGCTCGGTGAGCGTCTGAAATTTTGCCCTTGGCATATTGCACCCCCTATTCTCGAATATCGAGTATCTGTAATTTGCATTATATGCTCGATATTCGAGAATGTCAACAAAAATATTATAGGGGCCGTAGAAATATTTCCACAGCCCCCATAACTTTCATTCATATAAAAATAAGGAACCTCTGAAAAAAGCCCCGTTTTTCGAGCGCGTCTCGAAAAACGGGGCAATTCTCAATGAGACTGTTACGGCTCACTCCAGCCAGCCCTCCCGAACCTTGATGCCGAAGCGGCTTTCCATCAGGTGGAGCTGCTCATCAGTGATGGTGGTCACCAAGGGCAGGTGGGCGATCTTCATGTAGATCTCTGCCGCCTTCTCCGCCGTCTCGATGAGGCCGAAAGTCTCGTCCAGGTCCTTGCCCGCGCCGTAAATGCCGTGCTGGGACCACACAACCAACCGGGCGGTCTTCATCTGCTCCGCCGTGGCCTCACCAATCTCATTGGTGCCGCACAGCATCCAGGGCAGGACATTCACGCCCTCGGGGAACACCACCACGCACTCGGTGCACATCTGCCACAGGGTGCGGGTGAATGCCCGGCTGTCCAGGTCGTGGACGTAGGTTATGGCCAGCAGATTGGCGGGGTGGCAGTGCATGACGATGCGGTTGGCCGGATCCACTGACAGGCGGGCCGCGTGGCTCATCATGTGGGCGGGGAACTCGGAGGTGAACTTGCCGCCGTCGGTGAAGCCCCACAAGAGCTGGGCGTTTTTGCCGCCGTCGGTGATGCGGATGACACCCAGGTTGCAGGCGGGGTCATACTGCACATTCTTGAAATACTTGCCCGTGCCGGTGACAATAAAATACCTGTCATCCAGGGCGGGGGCCTCGAAGCCGGTGGGGATGTCACGGAGCACAGCGTTCACGTCCAGATACTCGGCCACTTGGGCCTCGTCCAGCATCCAGCTGATGTTGCCGCCGTTGCGCTCGTCCCAGCCGTGGTTGTACATATTGGTGGTGGTTCGGACCATTTCCACCAGGAAGGGGGCGTTCATGATGTCTTTCATAATTCTATTTCCTCCTGTTATTTATATTGGCTTTATTACCGCGTGACGATGTCCACGGGCACGTTGAAAATCTTTGCCACCTTCAAAATGGTGTTGATGTGACGCCCAGAGGCCGCCGCCATGTGGTGGGTGGGGCCGGCCTCACTCCAGCGGTTGCAGAACTCCCGGGCGCCGCAGGTAAAGCGCGTCCTCATGTTGGTGTCGCCAAAGGTGAAGATGGGCCCCTCCTCGTTGACGCCCTCGGCCACCACGAATTTGAAATGGCCGTCCCTGTCCTGGGTAATGCCCAGGTAGGTGACAGGGCCCAGGTGGGGATAGAACTGGGTCAGGTATCCGCCGCCGGTCTTGCCGTGGAACACGGGGACGATTTTCATGGTTGGCTTTTTGGCCGAGATGTCCGCGTCGCCGGAGCCGCTGTGGCCAATGATGCAGATGTCCTCGTCGAAGTCGATGGAGTACATCTCGGACAGCTGGCCCATCCCGGCGATGGTCTTGAGGATAGACATGGCCATAGCGACTTTGATGTCGCCCTCCACGGCGCAGGCCACCCCCTGCTTGATGAGCATGGAGAAGGCGGGAATCAGCATACTGTCCAGCACCCCGGCCTTACCCTGAGCAAAACCGTCGTAATGGGAGGCGATGAAGGCGATGTGCTCGTCCTTTACCCACTGCTCGAAGGCCGCTACATACTTGGCCATGTCCCAAACCTTTTCAACGGTTCCGCCGCCCTCGATGTCAAAGGTGTCCAGAATATCCTGGGCCTTGGCCCGAATGGCCTCCTCGTCGGTAATGTCGTCGGCGATGGCCCACATCTTCTCCCAGTCGAACTGTTTAGTGTACAGCCACATCCGGTGGTACAGGTTGGTTTCGTCGATGTACAGATCCATCATGCCGGGGTAGGGCCGGCCGATCTGGGCCAGATTAGTATCCCGGAAGCGGCGGCGCACCTGAGCGGCGCGGCACCAGTCCTCAATTTCGGCTTGAACCTGGGGATCGCCGCCCTCCACCACGCCGGTGATAACGGCGTGGCGCTTCCCGGCCCGCTCCAGGTCGGCCACCATCTCCCCCACCGCGCCGCAGGCGTACAGCTCACCCAGCCAGGTGGCGGTGTCGGTGTTAGCATAGTCCGGAACCTTCTTCTTCTGGAGGTTCACCAGCACGATGGGCACATCCAGGTCCCGGACAGCGGGGAGCATATTGTAGGACGTGGCGTAAGTCAAAAGCTGGAGGATGACCAGGTCCACGTCCGCGGCGCGGAACTTGTCCCCGGTGGCCTGGGACAGCTCCTTGGTGGTGACAATGCCGCCGTCGATGAGCTCCACGGTATCGGGCAGGGACTTCTTGAAGCCCGCGTACTGGGCCTCAAACTCTGGCGCCAAGGACGGGAACTGGGGCAGATACGCCCCCAGAGCGATGGCAAAAACACCCACTCTGGCCTTTGTGTTCACTAGCATGAGATGACCCCTTCCATTTGTATTTTGAGATTTCCCAAAGCGGTGGCCTCAATGGGCAGGGCCACAACTTGTTTACCTGCAGCTTCTTCCGTCAACTTGTTCAGGAATGCGTTTTTCGCGCCGCCGCCCACAATATACAGCTTTTCATAGGTCCGGCCCGTGTTCTCCTCCAGCTCCCGGATGGCGTCCCGGTAGCTCAAGGCAAGGGAGCGGTAAGCACAGCGGAAATAATCCCCCACGCCCTCCGGTTTAGCGGATAACGCGCTGTCAAAAGCGGCCTTCATACTCTCCGGGGCCAGGAAACACCGGGCGTTAGCGTCCACCGTCTCGGCGAAGGCACTGGCCTCCGCCGATCCCACGATCTCCGGAAAGGGCTTGTCCGGGCACAGCTCGTCCCGCAGGCGGTTCACGATCCACATACCCATGATGTTCTTCTGATAGCGGTTATAGCCCACGCCGCCCTCGTTGGAGTAGTTAGCGGCCATGCTCTTTTCGTCCGTCAGGGGCTTGGGGGTTTTGACCCCCAACAGAGACCAGGTGCCCGACGAGATGTACAGCTGCTCCCCCTCCATGGGGATGCCCTCCACGGCGGAGCCGGTGTCGTGGGTGGCGCAAAGGACCACCTTGACGCCCTTATATTCGCCGACAGCCGTCCCCGGCTGGCTCAGCTTGGGGAACAGCCCCTCGGGCAGGCCAAGTCTGCGGACAAGTTCCAAGTCAAACTCTCCGGTCTTTGCGTTCACCATACCCGTGGTGGTGGCGTTGGTGTACTCCCGCGCCTTCACCCCGGTGAGCTTCCACATCAGGTATTCCGGCGCCATGAGGAAGTCCGTGACCCCCTCCAGCCGCCCCTTCCGCGAATCATCGTACAGCTGGTAAATGGTATTGAAGGGCTGGAATTGGCAGCCCGTGTGGGCGTACAGCTCCGAAAAGGGGATATTTTCATGTACTGCCGGAATAACGCTTTCCGTCCGCCCGTCCCGGTAGGCGTAGCAGGGCCGGACCTCCTCGTCCCCCCTCAAAAGCACGTAGTCCACGCCCCAGGTGTCGATGGACAGGCTTTCCAGCGCGCCGAATACGTCCAGCGCCTTCCGGATGCCCTCCTTCACATGGCCCAGGAGCGCATCCATGTCCCAGGTGAGGCGTCCGTTCTCCGCCTTCACCCCGTTGGGGAATCGGTAGACCTCTTTTGTCTGAACCTGCCCGTCCTCCAGCCAGCCCACGATGTGCCGCCCGGAGGATGCTCCGATATCCACCGCCAGATAATGCCCGCTCATAGCGTCCCCTCCTGTATTTGCTGAGCTCAGTATACCGCATCCAAGCTGGAAAAGAAAGGTCCTGCCCGGAAATTTACGGACGTTATTTGCAGATTCCGCTCTGCGCAAAAAGGGACCGCGCCCAGAGGCGCGGCCCTTTCTCAGCCCGGTATGTATTTTAGTAGTTATCCGCCTTGATCTCAAAGAAGGCCTGGGGATGGCCGCAGACGGGACACTCCGCCGGGGCCTCCACACCGTACTCCAAGTGGCCGCAGTTGCGGCAGTACCACACCTTTACCTCAGCGCGCTTGAATACCTCGCTGTTTGCCAGGTTCTCAGCCAGCTTCACATAGCGGTCCTCGTGACTCTTCTCGATTTTTGCCACGGCGTCGAAGGCGTCCGCCAGGGCGATGAAGCCCTCCTCACGGGCGGTTTCGGCCATCTCCTTATACATCTCGGTCCACTCCTCATGCTCGCCCTCAGCGGCGGCGATGAGGTTCTCGGCGGTGGTGCAAATGCCGCCCAGGGCCTTGAACCACAGCTTGGCGTGCTCCTTCTCGTTGCCCGCGGTCTCCTCGAAGATGGCCGCGATCTGCTCATAGCCCTCTTTACGGGCCTGGCTGGCAAAGTAGGTGTACTTGTTCCGAGCCTGGGACTCTCCCGCAAACGCTTTCCACAGATTGGCCTCAGTCTTGCTGCCCTTCAGTTCCATAGTAAATTCCTCCTGTTTCGTTTTGAATTGGAGCAGGGGGACAAGTGATTACCCTGCCGACTCTCTTAATAAGAATCGTTCCTATTTTCTACTATAGCAGGAGTCCGTGATAAATGCAAGTCCTTTTGCAAATTTCCCAGTTTATTTTTTTGCGGCCCTCCCCGCGCCGGCCCACGGAAAAATCGCCGTTGCCTCAGAGGGTCACGTGTGGTATAGTAAAAATTAATATTTACGACAAGAGAGGGCCGTCGCATGAAGATCTGGAAAAGCCTGTCAGGATTCCTGTCCATTTTGATTGCCGCGCTCATCGCGCTGCTGTTCCTCTTCACGGACCTGCTGGAGCTCCTCGCCAACCCCCTTCAAATTGAGACGTCCGGCTCGCCAGGCATCGCTGGGGCGATTCTGGCCGTGGCGCTGGCCTTCGGCGGCATCATTACCCTGGCCACCCGGTCGGGAGGTCGTGAAGGCAGCATCGCCGCGTCCATCCTCTATGGCGTGGGTGGCTTAGTGGGCCTGGTGCTGGCCGGGGAGCATTTGGACCTGCGCATCGCCTCCGGGTGGGCCCTTCTGTGTATGGTGGTGGCTATGGTGGATATCGGCGCCACGGAGCCTATCCAGGAAGAGGACTATGACGACGAGTCCTATGAAGACTACCCTGAGCCAGAGCCAGAACCGGAGCCGGAGCCGGACCTGGAACCAGCCGCCCCCGCTCCCGCGCCTGCCTCCGTCAGGAGGCCCGCCGCCAAACCCATCCCCGTCACACTCCAGCAGGTCCTGACAGAGGAGGACCCCTGGAAGCGCAACGCCGCCATCGACGCTCTGCCGGAGAAACAGGCGAAAAGCTATTTAAAACAGGTGCTGAGTACCTTTATAAACCATGAAGGCAGCGAAGCGGACAGCGACGCCTTGGTCCGAACCCTCATCGCAGTGCTGGCGATCATCGGTCTGGCCTTGGTTGTGGTGGTCGCCGTGGGTATCTTCGGCTCCATGGGCGTGGGCCCCGCGGCGGGTATTGCCCAGCTCTCCGCCACCCAGGCGGAACAGGCCTCCGCTGTCCCGGAGGCCAGCCGTAATGTACAGCCCCCTATTTCTCCCATTCCCGGCTCCGGCGCCATAGGTGACTATTATGTGGAGATCAAGGAAGCTTTCCTCACCACCGATGTTCAGGGCAACCCCGCGGCAGTGGTGACCTACACCTGGACCAACAACAGCCAGGAGCCCGCCAACGCCATGGCCCAACTGCTGGACAAGGCCTTCCAGAGCGGCGCGGAGCTTTCCGCCGCCACCATTGCCGCCAGCCAGCGGTACGAGACGGGCGCCAGGCTGCGGGACGTACAGCCCGGCGAACAGGCTGACGTACAGTGCGCCTTCCACCTGGAGAGCATCACCGCCCCCATCGAGTTCCAGATCTCCGAATTTCTGGGCCAGTCCGGCACGGTGGTGTACGCCTCCTTTGCTCCGGACGCCCTGGCCGTGGAGCAATAACATAGGAATCAGCCCAAAAAACTCCCGCGGAAGATTTCTCCTTTCCGGGCCATACTAACACTATCATCATATCCCGCGGAAAGGGGGACCACCATGCCCAGACACAGAGGCAAACCGCCCAAGACCTCACCCACCGACGCCAAACGGGCCCGCGCCATCCTGGTCCAGGCGTGGCGCGCCGCCAAGGGGGACGACTCCGCCCCCTGGCTGCTGGCGGGGTATTATCACAGCGCCATCCTCCCTCGATTCCCCGCCCCCGCCAGAGGTCAGGACCTGCGGGGTTCCCAAGCCACAGCCTGGATTGGGGAATTCCTGGCGCTGGAGCGGCGGTGCATCAGCAAGCAGCTGCCTGAGATCATGAAAAACTTCATCCGCGCCGGAAGCTGGCTGGGGGCCCATCCTGACCACCCCCTGGCTGGAGAGGTTCAGACCCGTTACCCACGGGCCTTGCTCAGCGCTTCCAAACAGGTCATTGCGGACTTCTCCTCCGCTCAGCCTGAGGCGGACGTGGAGCAGCTCTTGCGGGCCAAGGGTTTTCCCTCCTCCCAGCTGTTTCGGGAGGGGCTGGGCACGGTGTGGTCCGTTTGGTACGTACCCCAGGCCATCCGCACCAGCTTATCCCTGCTCATCGCGCTGAACCCAAAGGACGAGTACCCGGAGGCCCGGGCTATGCACCGGAGGTTTATCCTCCACCTGGGCGGCACCAACACGGGCAAGACCTATGCCGGATTCCAGCGGCTGATCCGGGCCAAAACAGGGGTGTACCTGGCTCCCCTCCGCCTGCTGGCCCTGGAGGCCCAGGAGACCCTGCTGGACGCCGGGGTGGACTGCTCCCTGTCCACCGGCGAGGAGGAGGATTTCCGGGAGGAGGACACCCATCTGGCCGCCACGGCGGAAAAGCTGGAGCTGAAGCGCCGCTATGAGGCGGCGGTCATCGACGAGTGCCAGATGATTTCAGACCCCCAGCGGGGCTACGCATGGACCCGGGCCATTTTGGGCGTGCTGGCCCCGGAGGTGCACCTGTGCGCCGCGCCGGAGGCCAAGGACCTGCTGATCCGCCTCATTGAAAGCTGCGGCGACAGCGTGGAGGTGGAGGTCCACGAGCGTACCACGCCTTTGATTTGTATGTCCCACACCGTAGACTATGAGCGCATCCAGCCCGGCGACGCCCTCATCACCTTCTCCAAAGTGGGCGTCCTCAGCGTGGCGGAGGACCTGCGTCAGAGTGGAAAGGAGCCCGCTATCATTTACGGGGCCCTCCCCTACTCCACCCGCCGCAAGCAGATGGAGGGCTTTCTGGCCGGAGACATGGAGTATATCGTCTCCACCGACGCCATCGGCATGGGGCTGAACCTGCCCATCCGGCGCATCATCTTTATGGAGACGGAGAAGTTCGACGGCATCGAACGCCGGGAGCTGAAGCCGGAGGAGATCAAGCAAATCGCCGGACGGGCCGGGCGGTTCGGGATGTACAACCGGGGCTTCGTGGGGGCCATCCAGAACCTGCCCGCCATCCAGGCGGGGCTGGAGGCCGTGGCGCCGCCGCTGGAATACGCCGTGGCCGGGTTTTCCGATTTGGTGCTCCAGGTGGATTTCGACCTGCTGGAGGTGCTTATCCAATGGAACCAGATGCCCACGGTGGAACCCTACCGCAGGCTGGACATCACCCGGTATATCTCCATCATTTCCAAAATGCGGGAAATGGGCTTTGTTCTCACCCGGGAACAGGAGCTTCGGGCGGCGAACATCCCCTTCGACGAGACGGAGGACGCGCTTCGGGACCTATTTTTCCAATTCCTCCACCGCTGGCAGAGGGGGGAGTCCATTGAGCAGCCCGGGCTGGGGGACGAGGAGCCTACTTTGCCCGAGCTGGAGCAGTTTTACCGCAAGCTGGACCTCTATTTCTCCTTCGCCAAGGCTTTCGACTGCCCTGTGGACGAGGACCGGCTCTACGACAGCCGGGAGCGGGTGGCGGACGAGATCAACGAGATTTTGCTCCACCGCCTGCGCAACAACATCCGCTTCTGCGCCCGGTGCGGCAAGGCCCTGCCCCTCCACCACCGGGGACGGCTGTGTGACGCCTGCTTCCGGCGGGACCGGAAGGACCGGCCCAGAACCTACGGCCAGCGCCGGTCATAAACGCCGCCGCGCTCCATTTATTTTTCGTATTTTGGACACGTCCTCCAATCAGTATATTGCGAACAGTTGGGCATACTGTTATACTGTAGTGAAATGAACTGATTTGGAGGGCGTTTCTTATGAAATACGACCTACTCGTGGTGGGAGCAGGGCCCGCAGGCCTCACTGCCGCCATCCATGCCCGTGCCCGGGACAAGTCCGTGCTGGTCATCTCCAACGACCCCACCGCTTCTCCGCTGTGCAAGGCCCCGGAGATGGCCAACTTCCCCGGCCTGCCCGGTGTGTCTGGAAAAGACCTGGTGGAGCGTATGCTCACCCAGGCCAAGGACCTGGGCGCGGAATTCAAGCAGGGCCGGGCCTTGTCCGTCATGCCTATGGGCAAGTCTGTCATGGTATCCGTGGAGAGCGATGTGGCGGAGGGCTCCGCTGTGGTTCTGGCCTTGGGCGTATCCCGTGCCGCGCCCCTGAAGGGGGAAATGGAGCTGTTGGGCCGGGGCGTCAGCTACTGCGCCACCTGCGACGGGATGTTTTACAGGAACAAGGCCGTGGTCTGCGCCGGAGACGCCCCTGACTTCAATGAGGAAGTGGAATTTCTGCGCTCCATCGGCTGTCAGGTGACAGTGAAGCGTTTGCCGGGGCTGTCCATCCTGGGGGAGCAGAAGGTGGCGGGTGTGCGGGACGCCAAGGGTGAGGAGACCCCCTGTGACGCCGTATTTCTCCTTCGCTCCTCCATTGCCCCCACTCAGCTGGCCCCGGGGCTGGAGCTGGAGGGAGGCTATATCAAGGTAGACGGGCGGATGGCCTCCAGCCTGCCCGGCGTGTACGCCGCCGGGGACTGCACCGGCCAGCCCCTCCAGCTGGCCAAGGCCGTGGGGCAGGGGCAGACGGCGGCCCACTTCGCCCTGGGACTGGGATAACCTTCCCGCCTTTTCCGAATTTTCCGTGAACTTCACTTTCTTGTATTGAAATTTCCCCTGAAAGATGGTAACATAGGAATATCACAGGGGGGCTCCCCTCAATACCAAGTAAGGAGTGATCTAACATGGTCAAGGTTATCATGGGCCTGAAGGGTACCGGTAAGACCAAGCAGATGATCGACCTCATCAATACAGCGGTGGATACGGAGCATGGCAATGTGGTGGCCATCGCCCACGATTCCAAGCTGAACTATGAAATCCATTATAAAATCCGGTTGGTGGACATCTCTGAATACAGCATTCCCAATTACGACACCCTGCGGGGCTTCCTGTACGGCCTGTACGCCAGCAATTACGATATCACCCATGTATTCATTGAGAGCCTGAACAAGCTGGTCCCCACCGTGGGCAACGACGATGTGGAGCCTTTCCTGGACTGGCTGGAGTCCTTCTCCCAGAAGAGCGGCATCAAGTACACCATCTCCATTAGCGAGGACGCCTCCAAGGCCAGCGACGGCGTGAAGAAGTATTTCTAAGACATAGACCTTTGACCGGGCGGGCTGGGGCCCGCCCGGTTTTATTTTGATTTCAGGAGGGAATACTCATATGGACTGTAGTCAAGCCATCCGCGCACGGCGGAGCATCCGCAAGTTCAAGCCCGGCGCCGTCATCCCCAAGGCGGATGTAGAGGCTATGCTGGAGGCCGCTATGATGGCCCCCAGCGCCTGCAACTCCCGCCCCTGGGAGTTCTTTGTGGTGGAGAACGCCGAGACGAAAAGCGAGCTGCGGGCCGCCCACCCCTACGCTGGGATGCTGGAGAACGCCGCCCTGGCCATCGTGGTGTGCGCCCGCCCGGAGGTTCAGGAGGGCCTGTGTGAGGGCTATTGGCCCCTGGACTGCGGCGCGGCGGTGGAAAACCTGCTCCTCCAGGCAACGGCCCTGGGCTACGGCACCTGCTGGTGCGGTTGCTGGCCCTCTCTGGATCGTCTGCCCACCATCCAGGAGATTTTGGGCGCCCAATCCATCCCCGTGGCCCTCATCTCCGTGGGTGTTCCTGACGAAGAGCCCTTGGCCCGTGGCTTCTACGACCCTAAAAAGGTCACATGGCTCGCCTGAGCTGCTGTGGAAAGGAGATCGTGTCATGAGGACAAAACGCACCCCGGCCCCCCAGCCCGACTCTGGGTCTGATGTGGTGTTGCCGAGGAGGATACACCTGGTACCTTTAGATAACATCGCCGGCTTCGACGTGCGCCCTGGCCTGTATGAGACCAACGGCGCTACCGCCATCCCTGGCGGCGTCAACTTCACCGTCCACTCCCACGGAGCCACCAGCATTGAACTGCTGCTGTTCCACCGGGAGCAGGACGAGCCCTTTGCCGTCCTCCCCTTCCCGGAGCACTACCGCATCGGTAACGTGTACTCCATGATCGTGTTCAAGCTGGACATCGAGGAATTTGAGTACGCCTACAGGGTGGACGGCCCCTATGAACCGGAGCAGGGCCTTATTTTCGACAACACCCGCTACCTTCTGGACCCCTATGCCAAGGCCGTCACCGGACAGAGCGCGTGGGGCAACACCACCCCCTACGGCCAGCACTACAAGGCCCGGGTGGTGAAGGACGACTTCGACTGGGGCAAAATGGCCTCGCCCCTCATCCCTACCGAGGACCTCATCATCTATGAACTCCACGTCCGGGGCTTCACCAAGGACGGCTCCTCCGGGGTGGAGCACCCCGGCACCTTCGCCGGATTGATGGAAAAGTTGGATTACCTCCAGGATTTGGGCGTGAACGCTATCGAGCTGATGCCCATTTTTGAGTTCGACGAAATGCTGGACTACCGGGAGTTCAACGGCCAAAAGCTGTATAACTATTGGGGGTACAATACCGTCAGCTTTTTCGCCCCCAACACCAGCTACACCGCCTCCAGCGAGTACAACCGGGAAGGCAATGAGCTGAAACGGCTCATCAAGGCCTGCAACGAGCGGGGCATCGAGGTCTACCTGGACGTGGTGTTCAACCACACCGCCGAGGGCAACGAGATGGGCCCCTTTTTCTCCTTCAAGGGCTTTGACAACAACATTTACTACCTGCTCACTCCGGAGGGCTACTACTACAATTTCTCCGGCTGCGGCAACACACTCAACTGCAACCACCCCATCGTCCACCAGATGATTATGGACTGCCTGCGCTACTGGGTGACCACCTACCGGGTGGACGGCTTCCGCTTTGATCTGGCCTCCATTCTGGGCCGGGACGAGAAGGGAGCGCCTATGGTGTCCCCGCCGCTGCTCCGGGCTATGGCCTTTGACCCCATTCTGGGAGATGTGAAGCTCATCGCCGAGGCGTGGGACGCGGGCGGGCTGTACCAGGTGGGCACCTTCCCCGCCTGGAATCGC
The DNA here is from genome assembly GCA_910588625.1 of uncultured Oscillospiraceae bacterium. GTDB lineage: Bacteria > Bacillota > Clostridia > Oscillospirales > Oscillospiraceae > Enterenecus. The sequence continues at coordinate 4,051 of CAJUQN010000039.1, read as the reverse complement.
TGGATCGAATGGAACGGCCGCTATCGGGACGACCTGCGCCGCTACATCAAGGGGGACCAGGGCATGGCCCAGGCCGCCGCCCTGCGTATGGCCGGTTCCCGGGACATCTACGACCCCGCCGCCCGGCACAACGCCTCGGTGAACTTCCTCACCTGCCACGACGGCTTTACTCTCCACGACTTGTTTGCCTACAATCAGAAGCACAACGAGAAGAACGGCTGGAACAACACCGACGGCGCCAACGACAACAACAGCTGGAACTGCGGCGTGGAGGGGGAGACCAACGACCCCGAAATCAACGCCCTGCGCCAACGGATGACCCGCAACGCCTTCGCCCTGCTGATGTGCTCTCGGGGCATCCCCATGTTCCTGGCGGGGGACGAGTTCGGCAACACCCAGTTCGGCAACAACAACGCCTACTGTCAGGACAACATCACCTCCTGGCTGGATTGGTCGCTGTTGGAGAAAAATCAGGGGCTTTACCGGTTCTTCCGGTATATGATTCGTTTTCGCAAGGAACACAAAGTGGTGCGCACCGACATGAGCGGCGGAGCCTGCGGCTTCCCCGACGTCAGCTTCCACGGCGTGGCCCCCTGGCGGGAGCAGTTTGATCCGCATGACCACTACGTGGGCGTCATGTTCTCCGGTGCGGAGCGGAACGTAGGGCCCCAGATCGTGTATGTGGCGTCCAACTCCTATTGGGGACAACTGGACGCCGCCCTGCCTCAGCTGCCCGCCTCCATGCGCTGGGAGTGCGTGGTGAACACCTGGGATGAGGAGCAGCATACCTGGATGGTGGACGGCAACTGCTTCACCATCGGCCCGCGCAGCGTGATGGTGTTCCGGGCAAAATAGAAATTCGGCCCCCGCTGTACAGCGGGGGCCTTTATTATTTTATTTTTTTGGTTGCCGTGCAGTGACCAGTCGAAATCTTCCTCAGGAGTGGCAAACTAAAAGTTCTTTTTCGGTTCCTTTTTCTTTCAAGAAAAAGGGATGCCCTTAAAACAGCCCGGAGATGATACCGTTCTCGTCTACGTCGATCTTCTCCGCCGCCGGAACCTTGGGCAGACCAGGCATGGTCATGATGTCCCCCGTCTGCACCACCACAAAACCAGCACCGGCAGACACCTTTACTTTGGATACGCTGACGGTAAAGCCCTCCGGACGGCCCAGCTTGGCCTGGTCGTCGGACAGGGAATACTGGGTCTTGGCCATGCACACTGGCAGCTTGCCGAAGCCCGTGGCCTCCAAACGGTCCAGCTCCTTGGCGGCCAGGTTGGAATAACTGACGTCCGCGCCGCCGTACACCCGCTTGACAATGGTCTCGATCTTGGCGCGCAGCGGCTGGTCCAGTTCATAAGCAAAGCGGAACTTGTGCGGCTGTTCGCACAGGCGCAGCACCTCCTGGGCCAGCTCAATACCGCCCGCGCCGCCCTTTCCCCACACCTCGGACAGGGCCACATTGACCCCCAGCGCTTTACACTTGTCACGGATGAGGGCCAGCTCCGCGTCGGTGTCGTTGACAAAACGGTTGATCGCCACTACGCAGGGCAGCCCATACACCTGGGTGATGTTCTCCACATGCTTGAGCAGATTGGGCAGGCCCTTCTCCAAGGCCTCCAGATTCTCCGCACCCAGATCAGCCTTGGCCACCCCACCGTTGTATTTCAGCGCTTTCACCGTGGCCACGATGACCACCGCGCTGGGGTCCATCCCCGCGGCGCGGCACTTGATATCCAGAAACTTCTCCGCTCCCAGGTCCGCACCGAAACCCGCCTCGGTGACCACATAGTCCGCCAGCTTGAGGGCGGTGTCCGTGGCGGAGACGGAGTTACACCCGTGGGCGATGTTGGCGAAAGGGCCGCCGTGGACCAGCGCCGGTGTATTCTCCAACGTCTGCACCAGGTTAGGCTTAATGGCGTCCTTCAACAGCGCGGCCATAGCTCCCTGGGCCTTCAAATCGGCGGCGGTGACCGGCTTGTCGTCGTATGTGTAACCTACAATGATGCGGGCCAGACGCTCTTTCAGGTCCTTCAAACCATCCGCCAAACATAGCACAGCCATGATCTCGGAAGCCACGGTGATATCGAAGCCGTCCTCACGGGGCACGCCCTGCATCCGCCCCCCCAGGCCGTCCACAATGCTGCGCAGCTGACGGTCATTCATGTCCACGCACCGCCGCCAGGTAATCTTTTTCGTGTCGATGCCCAGGGCGTTCCCCTGCTGAATGTGGTTATCCAGCATCGCCGCCAGCAGGTTATTCGCCGCACCGATGGCGTGGAAGTCCCCGGTGAAGTGGAGGTTGATGTCCTCCATGGGCACCACCTGGGCATATCCACCGCCCGCCGCGCCGCCCTTGACGCCGAACACCGGGCCCAGCGAGGGCTCCCGCAGACAGAGCAGTACATTTTTATCCAGTCTATTCAGTGCATCCGCCAGACCCACGCTGGTGGTGGTCTTGCCCTCCCCCGCAGGGGTGGGGTTGATGGCGGTGACCAGGATCAGCTTGCCCTTCCGAGGCTTGGCGCGCAGGGATCCGATGTCAATCTTGGCCTTCACCTTACCGTAGTGCTCCAGCAGGTCCCCGCCGATGCCGGCACGGGCGGCCACCTGGTCGATGGGCAGCATTTTTGCGCCCTGGGCGATCTCGATGTCGGTCTTCATGGCAATTCCTCCTTCAAATGTTAAGGGGTGCGTCCCAAGAAAAACAAAACCGGGCGCACCGATTCCAAAGTCAGTGCGCCCAGACGGTCGGCAATCAGGCGCGGGTGCGCCGCTGTACTCCACGTGGTTCCCCACTTCCGTCAGTTATACAGCGGATATAGTTTATCACGTTTTGCCTGCTCTCGTCAAGAACTATACATATAGTATTCGCTTCGGGCGCCGCCCGACTTTATCCATCTGAAGAACACTGGAATATCAAGGGCTTTCAGCATTCTCAAGCGGTTACCATAATTCTGGTTGTAACTTTTGATACGGAGAGTTATCCACAACTTCCACAAGGTTTTCAACATTCTTAACTCCTTGTGGCACAATAATTTCCACAGCTTCTACATATTTATCCACAACCCGAAACCCTATTTTTTCACAAACTAAAGCGCAATTTTGATTTACATAACAACAGTTATTATCCTCTTGAAATGTCCAGACTGGCTTTCGCGTTCAGCTCCCAACCCGCTGTATGACCCGCCAGAAACTCGTAATAGCCCTGACTTCCAATCATGGCGGCATTGTCCCCGCACAGGGCCAGGGGTGGAAGCCACAGCTTTGCCCCAGCCCTCTGACAAGCGGACTCTAAATCAGCCCGAATGCGGCTGTTGGCGGCTACGCCCCCTGCCACGGCGATTTTATGGTAGCCCGTCATGGTGTCGGCCTCCATCACCCGGGGGACCAGGGAGTCGGACACTGCGGCGGCGAAGGACGCGGCCAGGTCGTGAAGGTCCAGCGCCTCCCCCTTCTGTCCGGCGTTGTGGATGGTGTTCAGTACTGCCGTTTTCAGCCCGGAGAAGGACATATCCAGCGGATGGTCGGCCACGTGAGCCCGCGGGAATACGTATGCTTTATCGTTGCCCCCCTGGGCCATCCTGTCCATGGGCCCGCCGCCGGGGTAGCCCAGGCCCAGCACCCGGGCGGTCTTGTCAAAACACTCTCCCGCCGCGTCGTCCCGGGTGCCGCCCAGCACCTCGAAATGGGTGTAGTCCTTCACGTCCACCAGTGCCGTGGTGCCGCCGGACACGCACAGGCACAGGAAGGGCGGCTCCAAATCGGGGTGGGCAATGTAGTTGGCGGCGATATGCCCCCGAACGTGGTGGACAGGGATGAGGGGTATCCCCAATCCGAAGGCGGCGGACTTGGCAAAAGACACTCCCACCAGCAGGGCGCCGATGAGGCCGGGGGCATAGGTCACCGCCACGGCGTCGATATCTTCTTTGGAGATATTGGCCTGCCGCAGGGCCTCGTCCGCCAAGCCCGAAATGGCCTCCACGTGCTTCCGGGAGGCGATCTCGGGCACCACGCCGCCGTAAATGGCGTGCATATCCGCCGAGGAGGC
>CAJUQN010000038.1 GCA_910588625.1 uncultured Oscillospiraceae bacterium | reverse complement strand
TCCCACTCTCCCTAACCGCTGACCCGACCACTCTTTCTACCGAAGCCTCAAATTTGTTCGGCGTTTTCTTACAATTTCAGATTGGCGTTGACACCCAAAGAGGCAAAGGAGAAGGCGGCTGCTCCCCCGAAGAAGGAACCCACGGCAAAGAAGGAAAAGGCGGGGCAGAAAACGGCCTCAGCCACGAAAGCGGAGAAACCTTCACCGGCTGGAAAGGCAGCAAAGGCGGAGAAAGCGCCCCAGCCCCAGAAGCCGGCAAGCGCGTTCATATGCCAGAGGTTCCAGCCATGCTGGCTGGGCGTACCGGATCGGTAGGAGGCCGGATCCTCCGGGTAGGCGGCGGATTTCAGCGACGACCCATCCACCGCCAGCAGACGATAGCCACGGAAGGTTTTCTCAGGGCGCAGCAGGGCCGTGAAGCGGTGGAACAGCGTCTCCAGCGCCGCGGGCAGCAGCTTCTGCCGCTGCTGGACAAATGCCGAGGCCGACGGTGTTTTTTCGCTGTTTTGAAACCGTCCGATGAGCACCTTCCCGATGCTGTTTTCGCTCATAGTCAGCAGCAACGACACGACTGTTTCAAAGGTCAGTGTCCGGGGTCGGGTGAAGTCCCGGCCCGGGCATCTGACATAGTTTTCGGGATGTTCCCCCATTTTCCGGATCAACAGGTGCAGCATCCCCCGCAAAAGCTTCGGCGTGTATTTCATCTGCGGCCCCCTCCTAAAAAGCAATTTCACTTTTTAGGGCTTCGCCGCACATTTTTCTCGTTTGTCAACCCCCTTGTACATCTTTTTTGACTTTATTTTACTACTATTCCCAACTTAATGACATTGGTCACCGTGAGACGCATTATCCAAAATCGTGCCGCACAGCGGCGGAATAGTAAGGGCCTATCGTGATAGGCGCGTTGTAAAGCGCCGTCAACAGATAGGCCCGGATATTATTGATTTTTGTGGTGGTCTGCCGCAGAGAATCGATGATGTACTTGATATGTTCGCTGTCAAGCTGACGGAAACGCTGCTTGACAGCATCCGCAGGTAAGACTTCACCGCCGATCCGCATGGTGGAGGCCGTACTGCTCAACACGTCCACAATCAGCTCCAACAGGCTTTCCACGTCATCATAGGGAAGCTCCTGCCGTAAATGCTCATATTCGATATTTTCTTTGACTTCTTCTCTCACTTCGCATCGATCAATCCCCATTTGCCGCCCGCTGGGGGCTGGGGGATAGATGGATGGATCAGGCTGGATGAAATCAATTTGATTTCTTTTAGTTTGATTAGGGTCGGTTTCCGCGACCTCTGCACGTTGAAAATCTCGACCTCTTGGGGTCGGAAAAGCCGACTTCTGCACGTCGTCAAAATCGACGGCTGGAGGTGGCGCAGGAGGCTCCGGCTTCTTCTCAGGCTGGGGCGGCAGCTCCTGTGTGGTGAAACGCTTGACATATATCCGGGTGGGCTTTCCCTGGCCCTGCTTCTTCCGCTCAATCAGGCCGACACCCTTGCCAGTGTCCAGTTCGGCCAGCAGCTTCATGGCTTTGTCCCGCCCACAGTTCAGGCTGCTGCATATCTCGTCCACGGTGTAGTAGATGTAGACGCGCCCGGTATCATCGTACCACTCATTTTTGATGGACAGGCTCATACGGTCAAGCAGCATCCCATAGAGCAGTTTGGAGTCTGTGGACAGGTGCTTAAATCGGGGGTGGGTGATAAGCTGGCAGGGGATGCGGAAGTAGGTAAACTGCATCGCCTCGTCGCCATAAAAATAGTTTGGTAAGTTCATATCTGGCATGGCTGCTGTCTCCTTTTGGGCATGAAAAAAACACGATTGTCAAATCGTGTTTTTTCATGCGGTTGGATTTTGTCACAAAGGTTTGATTTTAGGTGACTGCTCGTAAATTTTGTCGTTTTATAAATGGTTCTTTACGAGTGTAAATCCAAGGCTTTGCCACCATTTGCCGAGTTACATAAGGTTGGGGCTGAAAATTGCAAAATGTTTTGTGAAATTCTTTTTGCAATTTTTCGCTCCCGGGCTTGCAAAATCCTCTCCTATCGTGTAAAATACATTATCGCGTTAAAGTACCACTTTCAAGGAAGAAAGGATGTTGACAACGATGTCTATCAAAAACACCTACCTGCTGTCCGTGCTGGACGACCTGAAGAAGAAGAGCGCCCATGAGCCTGAGTTCCTCCAGGCCGCAGAGGAGGTCCTGGAGTCCCTGGAGCCCGTAGTGGAGGCCGACCCCCGCTATGAGCAGCAGAACATCATCGGCCGCATCGTGGAACCCGAGCGCGTAGTCATGTTCCGGGTGCCCTGGGTAGACGATTCCGGCAAGGTGCAGGTGAATCGCGGTTATCGCGTACAATTCAATTCCGCCATCGGCCCCTACAAGGGCGGTCTGCGCTTCCATCCCACTGTTAACCTGTCCGTCATCAAGTTCTTGGGCTTTGAGCAGATTTTCAAGAACTCTCTGACCACCCTGCCCATGGGTGGCGGCAAAGGCGGCTCCGACTTCGACCCCAAGGGCAAGAGCGACGGCGAGGTCATGCGCTTCTGCCAGTCCTTCATGACGGAGTTGCAGCGCCACATCGGGCCGGACACCGACGTGCCCGCCGGCGACATCGGTGTGGGCGCCCGGGAAATCGGCTTTATGTTCGGCCAGTATAAGAAAATTCGGAACGAGTTCACCGGCGTGCTCACCGGCAAAGGTCTGAGCTACGGCGGCTCTCTGGCCCGCACCGAGGCCACCGGCTTCGGCCTGTGCTACTTCGCCGACGCCCAGCTGCGGGACAATGGCAAGTCCTTCGAGGGCAAGAAGGTGGTCATCTCCGGTTCCGGCAACGTGGCAATTTACGCCAACCAGAAGTGCACCTCCCTGGGCGGCAAGGTCATCGCCATGTCCGACTCCAACGGCTATATCGTGGATGAGAACGGCATCGACTACAAGGTCATCAAGGAAATCAAGGAGGTCAAGCGGGACCGCATCAAGACCTATCTGAACTATGTGCCCACCGCCAAGTATGTGGAGGGCTGCGCCGGTATCTGGACCATCCCCTGCGATATCGCCCTGCCCTGCGCCACCCAGAACGAGATTGATGAGAACTCCGCCAAGACCCTGATCGCCAACGGCTGTATCGGCGTGTTCGAGGGTGCCAATATGCCCTCCACTCCCGGCGCCATCGCCGCCTATCAGGCCGCGGGCATTCTGTTCGCTCCCGCCAAGGCGTCCAATGCCGGCGGCGTGGCCACCTCCGGCCTGGAGATGAGCCAGAACAGCGAACGTTTGAGCTGGACCTTCGAGGAGGTTGATGCCAAGCTCAAGGGCATCATGGAGGGCATCTATGCCGCCTGTGCCGCCGCCGCTGATAAGTACGGCATGAAGGGCAACATCCAGGCCGGCGCCAACATTGCCGGGTTCCTGAAGGTCGCTGATGCCATGCTGTGGCAAGGCATCTAATCCCCATATGATTTGCAAAAAGGTCCTGCCGGGTTGCCCGGCGGGACCTTTTCCCATGTCCTGGCGCAAGAAAAAGCCCCCACCGGAACCACCCGGCGGGGGCTTCTCTCATTTTTCCTCGTCCAGCTCAAATTCAGGGCCGAACTCTAGAGAATTAGGACTATGTACCGAACTCAGCTCCGGCTCCAGCGCGGGCTGGGACTTTAGCGTGGTGCACCGACCGTTGAGACTGCCGCCGTCCTCCACCACCAGAGACGCCGTCTTGACGTCGCCGTCCAAACTGCCGGTAGGTTCCAGTCGCATATGCTCCCGGGCGTGGACGTTACCTTCGATGCGGCCCGCCACCCTAACAACGTCGGCGGAAATGGGACCCCGGACTACGCCGGATTCGGCCACGATCACCGCACCGGTCAGGTCAAACTCGCCCTCTACGACGCCTTCCACCTGAACCACACCCTCACCTCGGAGGGTACCGGTAAACGTAATGCCCTGCGCGATGACGGTGCTTCCGGCCCTGGCAGGCGGAGGCGAAGCCACCGGCTGCTCCTCCTTGGGGAGCGCTGTGACCTCCATCGGGGGCTCTGCTTTCTGCATTCCAAACAAACCCATGACGATCTCACCTTTCCTTGTGTGGGTGAGTTGACTATACCACACAAAGGACAAAATTTCAACCCCGAATGTATGTCCATTTCTGCCGAAAATCGGCCTGTATCAAGGCTTTGCTACCGTTCTACCAGTTTCTTACGGAACAGGAGCGCCGCCGCCGTGAATGTGACTGCCGCCCACGCCGTCACCCAAAGCAGGTGCTCGGGCAGAGCAGCCCAGTCCCCCGCCAGCGCGGCCTTGGCCCCGTCCGCCCCGTGGACGAAGGGGAGCGCATAAGCGATTTTCTGGAACGTTCCGCCCACCAGGGACAGGTCGAACCAGATACCCGCCAGCCAGGCGGTAACGTTGGTGAGGATGGCCCCGCACATCCCGCCCACCTGTTTGTCGTTGAACAGCGCTCCGAACAGCAGACCCAAGGCAATAAACAACAGCGCCGACGGCACCAGAGAAGCCACCACCGCCAGCAGGTTCCAGCTCACCGGGAGCCCCAGGGCCACCGCCGCCGCCAGACAGATGACGCTCTGCCCCACTGCCATGGGAAGCAGGGGGAGCAGATACCCCAGCAGGAAATCCGACGCCGTCATGGGGGACGCCGCCAGCCGGGCCAAAAAGGCCGAGGTCCGGTCCCGGGCCAACAGCAGACCGGAAAATAGCGCCAGGAAGGTCAGCCCGAACAGGGCGATGCCCGGGGCCAGTATCTCCAGCTCATAGATGTGAACCGGGACGTTGCGCTGGATCACATTCATCAGCACCAGCATGACCAGCGGGAAGCCCAGTCCGAAAAACAGGGTCAGCGGGTCCCGGAACAGCTCCTTGATGTTGCGCTTGGCAAAGGCTCTCACCCTCATGACGCCGCCTCCTCTCCCGCCAGAACCACAAAGGCATCCTCAAAATTGTCTCGGCCCGCCAGATCTTTCAGCTCCGCCGCCGTTCCCACTGCCCGGAGGCGGCCCGAAGTCATAACTCCGATACGGTCCGCCAAGGACTCCGCCTCCTCCAGATAGTGGGTGGTCAAAATGATGGCGGTGTGTCCTTTCAGCCCTCGGATGACGCCCCACAGCTCCCGCCGAGCCAGCACATCCAGCCCCAGGGTAGGCTCATCCAGGAACAATACCTCCGGCTGGGACACCAGAGCCATGGCAATGGAGAGCCTCCTCTGCCAGCCCCCCGAGAGGGTCTTTGCCCACGCTTTGGCCCACTGGTTCAGGCCCAGCTGGTCTATGACTTCCCCCACCCGTTTCTTTGGACGGCCATAGATGCCCGCCATCAGCTCCAGGTTTTCCGCCACAGTCAGGCCGGGGGCGATGGCCGTCTCCTGGGGCGAGACGGCCAAAATCTCCTTGGCCCGGTGGCTCTGCGTGCGCACGCTGTGCCCCATGAGCTCCGCGTCCCCTTCCGTGGGAATGGTCAGGCAGGACAGCATTTTGATGGTGGTGGACTTCCCAGCCCCGTTGACTCCCAGCAAGGCAAACAGCTCCCCTGCCGGGATGGACAGCTCCAGCCGGTCCACCACTCGGCGGCCACCGTATTCCTTGGTCAGCCCCAGAATTTGTATCGCGTTTATTTCTCCTGCTCCTTTTCTCTTCCCATGGCCTGGCGGGTGGCCTCGTTCATAAACTCCATCATACCCTCAAAAGCCACGATGGCAATGCCTCGGTCCTTATCCGCCATCAGCATCAGGTTGTCACCCGGCTCAATCTCGAACATCTCCCGCACTTCCTTGGGGATAACAATCTGCCCTTTGTCCCCTACGCGGACGGTGCTCAGGAACTTGTCCTGTGGTATTTTCATCCTCACAGCCACTCCTCCTATTAGTTGTAATATTCTCACTAATTATACTCCCGTCCACCTTCCATGTCAAGAGGAACCCGCTGCACGTTCTTTTCCAATTCGAATCCGCATACAATACAGGGAGGTGAGCGCAATGCGAAAGAAAAGGACAAGTAGGCCTCTCCTGCGGGGGCTGCGGGTAGGAGTGGCGGTATTGGTAGCAGTGCTGGCCGGATGGCTGCTTTGGCTGGTGGGCGACCCTGCCGCTGCTCTGGAGGATCTGCGAGAGCTGGCAGGCAGCGCCCAGGTGTCCATGTCCCTGCTGTCGGCGGAGTTGGGGTTTGAGGAACAGCAGGACGGCCTGACCGGCTGGGACAGGCTGGTGCTGGCCCAGTCCTCTCTGCTCAGCGGCGTGCTGAGCTCACCAGAGCCCTCTGTCTCTCCCGAGCCGTCTCCAAAGGAGAGTCAGGATTTGGCCGAGCTGGACCCCACCGGAGAGGATGAGGAGCTTGACACCCCCGTTCCCTCCACCACCGCGCCGGAGGGCATCATCCCCAAAACCATGGTGGCAGGCACCTCCGCCAAATACATCACATCGGGGAACGTATCCATTTACAATCATACGGACTACACCGTAGACATCCCCACTCTCATTGAGAACGCACCCCGGCTATCCGCCGCCGGGGACGGACCAAAGGTGCTCATTTACCACTCCCACGCCAGCGAGGCATACACCATGGACGGCACCGACATCTACGAGTCCAGCGGCGACCACCGCACTCTGGACACCAATTACAACATGGTCCGGGTTGGCGAGGAGATGAAGGCCGTGTTCGAGGCGGCGGGCATTGGCGTGGTCCATGACACCACCCTGTACGACTACCCCAGCTACAACGACGCCTACAACCGCTCGGTCCAGGGCGTGGCTGAGAATCTGGAGAAGTACCCTTCCCTGGTGCTCTTGCTGGACGTTCACCGGGACGCTCTGGTGGACACCGACGGCACCATTTATAAGGTGGTGGCCGGAACGGTGGATGACTGCGCACAGGTTATGATGTTGATGGGCACTGACGCCACGGGGCAGGTCCACCCCAATTGGAAGGTCAACTTAGCGCTGGCGTTGTCCATCCAATCTGCCATCGCGGAGAAGTGGTCCACCCTGGCCCGACCGCTGGTGCTGAGACCTACCCGGTTCAACCAGCACCTGTCCACCGGCACCATTCTGGTGGAGGTGGGCACCCACGGCAACACCCTCCAGGAGGCCATCACCGCCGCCCGGCTCTACGCCCGGACGGTGGCGGAGCTGATGGAAGGATAGCAGAAAAGCGCCCACGGCTCTCGCCGGGGGCGCTTCGTTTCAGGGTTGGGACAGGAACAGTTGAATGGGGTCCTCGGGCTTCCCCCCCGCCAAGGGGAGGGTGACGATGGCCTTGAACAGGTCGCCATCAATGCTGATGTCGAACCGCCCGTGCTGAAGCTCCGTCAACGACTGGGCAATGGACAGACCCAGCCCACTCCCCGCCTGGTTGCGGGATTCATCACCCCGGACAAACCGCTCCATGAGCCGCTCCGCCGGGATGTCCAGCGGGTCTCGAGAGATGTTCTTCACCGACAGCACTGCCCAATCCCCGCTGCGACGCAGGTCCACATATACCCGCGTTCCTGGAAGGGCGTATTTGGCGCAGTTGGTCAGCAGATTGTCCAGCACCCGCCACAGATGCCGCCCGTCCGCCTCCACCCACAAAGGTTCGGCGGGCAGGGTGCGGATCACGGTCAGCCTCTGGGCCTCCAGCCGCTCGCCGGTCTCGGCCAGGGCCTGGTCGGTGAGCTGAGCCCAGTCCAGTCGCTCCCAGTTCACGGTCAGGTTGCCGGTGGACGCTTTGGACGCCTCCACCAGGTCCTCGGTGAGCTTTTTCAGCCGCTGGCTCTTCCGGTCCAGCACCTCGATATACTCCTGGGCCTTGGGATCGCTGATGTCCACTTTTTTCAGCAGGTCCACATAGTTGATGATGGAGGTCAGCGGAGTCTTCAGGTCGTGGGACACGTTGGTGATCAGCTCCGCCTTGAAGTGCTCGCTCTTCATCCGCTCGTCCACCGCCGTGGAGATGGCGTGGCCCAGGTTGTTCAGCTCGTCGGCGTGGCCCTTCAGATCGGGGAGCATTCGGTTGGTGTCGATATGGTAGTTGGGGTTGCCGCCGATGATCTGCTGGGCGCCATGGCGGATGCGCTTCCACTGATAGGCCCAGGCGCACAGGTAGAGCCCGCACAAAAAGCTCACCAGCAGCCACAGCCCGCCGGCCCATCGGATCGTAGCCAATGTGAAGATCGGGTATGCCATACAGACCACCACCGCCTTCCAGATGAGGGGGACGGCACCGATCCCCCGTCCTATATCTTTTAACAGCTCCCAGCACCATCCCCAGAGGCGGACGAACACTTTCCAGCACCAGGCGCAGATTGCCCAGGTCCAAGTGTTGCGCAGGAGGGTATGGGCTTTGACCCGGGCGCACACCGTGATCAGCGCGGCCATGCCCAGCGCCGCCGTGGCGGATACCCCCAGCCCCACACAAATCAGCTGGATGTACATGGGCGCGTCCATGTAGGTATCTATTGCCGTAACGCCTGCAATCCCCACAGAGCCCACACCGCCAAAGAACAGGAGAAACAGCAGCACATCCCCGGGCGCCCGGTGGAACCAGTTGAGGTAAATGCCCTCCACTCCCCGCTTATGGCCCGCGCCGCAGCACAGGTATACCATCAGCAGCACGCCCGCCGTGCCCAGCACGAGGGTGAGCGCAAGGTACCCCGTCCGGCCGGCCTGCCACTCCTCCATTTTGAGCGCCGCCTTGCGGTATTGGTCGTCCACCCGAAGGGCGTCGTCTACCCACAAAATCAAGCTGGCGCTCTTCTTGTTTGCCTCATCTGCCGCCTCCGGGGTCAGCGCCCATTCCAGCCCGTCCGGGTCGAAAATGTACCCAAACCGGTTTCCCTCCAGGCAGGCCCGGACGGTGGGCAGATAGAGATACCACCCGTCGGAATCCTGAATCCAGAGATAATTAGTATAGCCGTCGTCGTCCATCAGCGCTGCATCCAGCGGCACCACAATGGTGTCGCCGTCCGGAATTGTCAAAATTACGCCCACTTCCCCGGCGTTTTCCTGGACCCTAGCCGCCTCGACCAGTTGAGGCAGCAAGCTCCGCCAGTTGGTGTTATTACGTACGGCGGTGTAATCCGCCCAATTGAGGGCGCGGCTTTCAGGCCCAACCCAATAGTCCCAACCGGAATTGCTTTCAAGAATGCCCATCCTGCTCCGCGAGTAATCCTCCAAATAGTCTACCCGGACCTGGGTGCTGTCCTCCTGGGTGTTGCCGTAAATGATTTTGCCGTCCTGGTCCAGCAGCAGCCAGCGCAGGTTGGTGGCTCCGGCGTCATACTGCGCCTCCAGCCGCTCCATAGCCCGCTTTTCCGCAAGGGACAGCTCCTCGCCCGCCGCCACCTGCTCCTTGAAGGCCACCAGGCTGCGCACCATCCAAAAGTCCTGCCTCACCAAATAGGTCTGGGTATAGCCGTGGCTCTCGTCGCCCAGGTAGGCGTCCCCCCAAAGCGCGTCGAAATTGGCCAGTTGGTACCAGCTCATGATGGCTGTGGCGGTGAAAGCCGCCACAGCCGCGGTGAAGGCCAGGGCCTTCACCGCAAAATTTTCCCGCCACTTCATTGCATTTTCTCCATTTTATAACCCAGACCCCACACCACCTTCAGATACCGGGGGTTGGCGGGGTCGATCTCGATTTTCTCCCGCAGGTGCCGGATGTGGACGGCCACCGTATTCTCCGAGCCCAAGGCGGGGTCGTTCCACACCTGCTCATAGATCTGGGCGGTGGAGTACACCCGACCCAGGTTCTTCATCAGCAGGCGCAGGATGTTGTACTCGATGGGGGTCAGGCTGACCGGCTCACCGTCCACCGTCACCGACTTGGCCTCGTCGTCCATGACGATAAAGCCGTTGCACAGAGTGCCGTCGGCCTCCTCGGTAGTCACCTTGCCGCCCAGGGTGGTATAGCGCCGGAGCTGGCTCTTCACCCGGGCCAGCACCTCAATGGGGTTGAAAGGCTTGGTCACGTAGTCGTCCGCGCCGATATTCAGCCCCAGTACCTTGTCGCTGTCCTCGCTCTTGGCGGTGAGCAAGATGATGGGGATGTTACCCCCAGACTCCCGCAGGCGTGCAGTGGCTCGGATCCCGTCCAACTGGGGCATCATGATATCCATAAGGATGAGGTCGATATTACCCTCGTTCACCGCCTGGATGGCCTGCTCACCGTTGTAGGCGGACACCGTTTTATAGCCCTCGCTGGTCAAGTAGATCTCAAGCGCCGAGACGATGTCCTTGTCGTCGTCGCAGATGAGTACCGTGTACATGGCGCACCACTCCTTCCCTTTCCCTTTGTAACAATCATGTTATCAGATAGGCTGATTAAGCTGCAAGTGGGAAAATAATTAAAAACTGTTTAAGACAGCAGAACAGCCGCTCCCGCCCAAAGGCACGCAACGGCTGTCCTCATGACATTTTAAGAAATGACCTTGTGCTCCTTCCACTTTCCCCGGAGGAACCGGACCAGAAACACCACCGCACGGACGATCCAGTCGCTGAACATGGCCAGCCAAACCCCCAGCAGGCCCATATTGAAGCCCCAAGAGGAGCCCAGCAGATAGCTCATACCGATGCGGCAAGTCCACATAGATAACATGGACACCACCATGGTGAATTTGGCGTCTCCCGCCGCCCGGAGGGCGTTGGGCATGGTGAAGGCCATGGGCCAGAACACGATGGTGAACATTGAGCAGCACCGCAGCACCTGAACGGAAATAGCGGCAGTGGCGGGCGTCAGGTTGAACATAGGCACCAGCACTGGCGCGGCGAAAAACAGGCACAGACTGGAGACACCCATGGCAATATAGGCCACCTTCATCAGCTTTTTGGTGTAACCCACCGCCTGGTTGTGGTCTCCGGCGCCCATACACTGGCCTATGACCGTCACCATGCTCAGCCCCACCCCCTGGCCGGGGACGTTGATAAACCCAGCGATGGAGTTACAGATGGCGTTGGCCGCCACAGCGGAACCCTGCACGGCCAGGTCCACTCCCACGTCAAAGGAGGTGACCAGTTTGAGCACCATCAGCTTGCCGATCTGGAACATCCCGTTCTCCACCCCGGCGGGGATGCCGATGCCCAGGATGGATTTCACCATCTTCCACTGGAGGTTCGGGTGGAACAGATCCTCCACATAGACTTGGAGGCCGGGCCGGGTGATCATCAGGCCGATGATGGCCGCCGCCACGATGCGGGAGACCAGGGTCCCAATGCCCGCCCCGGCGGCGCCCATTTGAAAGCCAAAAATTAGAACAGCGTTTACGGCAATGTTAATGACATTGACGATGAGGGAGTTGACCATGGACACCTTGCTGTTACCCATAGCACGGAACAGGGCCGCTCCAGCGTTGTAGATAGCAATAAAAGGGTAGGCCGCCGCGGTCAGCAGGAAGTAGACCAAGGCAGAGTCCATAACATCCTGAGAGATGCTGCCAAACAGCCCCCGCAAAATGCGCTCCCGCAGAATGAGCGCCGCTCCCATCAGCGCCAGAGCCGCCAATAAAGCCACATACAACAGCTGCTTTGCCGCCGAGCGGGCGTTTTCCGGTTCCCTCCTCCCCACGTACTGGGCCACCACCACCGCCCCGCCGGTGGACAGCGCAGAGAAGATGTTGATGATCAGAATGTTCACGCTGTCTACCAGGGATACACCCGACACCACCGCTTCTCCGGCGGAGGTGACCATCATGGTGTCGGCCATGCCCACTGTCATCAGCAGGAGCTGCTCGATGACCAGGGGAACCATGAGCCGCACCAGCCCCCGGTTGGTAAACAGGGGGTTCACAGCTTGTGCTGTGCACTGTGCCTTGTGCTGTGTTACGGTCTGCGCTGTGGATTCCATGGATACGATACACCTCATATTCCAGCCGCGCACCGCCAAAAAGAGGCGCGGCGTTCTCTTAGCATATCGGTCATTGTATCACGCTGTTTCCCCGATTGATACCGTGTTTTCTCACAAAAAAACCGCCTATTTACAGGTATACGCTGTCCGTCTTGATTACGAACACCGCTCCTCTTTTTCCGCGCTGATCAGGACCCTCCAAATATGTTGCTTTTTCCAAACTAAAATGGAGGACCGGACTTGGGGTAGCTCCCGTAAGGAAGTTAATACCCGCTGAAAAACGCTTGTTTTTCAGCGGGTATTGTTTTATAATTGTTCAGACGGCAAAGGGAGGTTATTCCATATGGATTTTTTTAAGCATAGGCGGCGTCAGAAAACCGGCGTTCATCCCCGCCAAATTATCTTTGAGAAAGAGAATCCTGAAAATACATATATCACCTGGGAAGACAAGATGAAGCCGCGCATTGATCTGGACGACGGTATTACCCGGGAGGAGTATCAGTCCCTGGCTTTCCGCTGGGATGAGATGATATCCCTGGCTGAGGAGATTATCTGGCGGAACTATCTGGACCCCAACAGTGATGACCTCATGTCCGAGGTAGACTCTTTCCCTGATATCCGATTTCTTACCGGGAATTACTACGTGGGGGATGTGTCCTATGGCTATGTCTATCGGGATAAAAAACATCGGCCCTACCACATCAAGGAGGGTCGGCTGCGCCATAAGCACCACAACGGAACGGAATGGATATCGGAATGGCTCTCTCTGGACAGCCCGGAGATTACCCGATATTATCAGATCCTTCTCTCACTCCGCCTCACCGGCGATGAGAGTGGGAAGGAAGATGACTATATGGGCCTGGATCTGGAGACGGAATTTTTAAAACTGGACGATCCCATAGAATTTGGGATACTCTCCCATGACGTAATTTAATTTGTCAGCCATATTTTTCGTTCTCTCCCACAACACTTTCCCCGAAAGTGTCATAGTGGGTTATACAGTACGAAAAGGACAAGGCGAACCGTTTGTGGCTCACCTTGTCCTTAACTTCTTTATGAAGACTTACCCCTTCTGTCCGGTCCTCCATTTGCCTTATTGGAAGGTTACGCTGAAATATACCGCGCCCATAATCAGGGCCACCACCATGCAGGCGCCGCTGATGAGGAGCCACTTTTTGCTCGTGGCTCCCTTCACCTTGCTCACGACAGCCATAATGAGACCGACCAAGCACAAAACCAATCCGATTGGCGGAAAGAAAATAGCAAAAACCGCGCCGATACCAGAAATGATGGTACCGATGAGGCCCAAGCCCTCGTTGCTCTCAGCCTGGATCAGCGCGTCCACTCCTGGATTCTCTCGGGCCACCTGCTGGGCCAGGGCGCCGATGAAGGCGTAGAACGCCTTACACTCCTCCTGCTGGGCGATGTTCATAGGGAACCAGCGGCTCTTCCGAAGGTTCTCCACGTCCACGTTCAGCTCTTGGATGACGTGGCCCTGTTTGTCGCCCAACCAGACCTTCATCTCGTTGACCACGCCGTCCTTTTCGGTGGTCTTGATCGTCACCTTGCCTAAGTTTTCCGGCGTCAGCACCATGGGCTTGGCAGTCTGGACCTCGTGGGTCTTTTTGTCGATGCCCAGAGGCACGATGCACAGCGTCTGGCCCCGAAAGGCCAGACCGTATCGGTGGTAGGTGGTGCGAACGGTGCGGCCATAGGACTCCTGCTCCTCCCAATGGGCATAGGCCACCTGAAAGCCCTCGGGCTCCTTCAGCAGGGCGCTTACGGCCTGCTTGACCCGCTTTTGGTCCTCGCCGGTCTCGGCGGCCTTGCGGTTGTTGTTCTTCTGGATGACAAACTTATAGACCAGAAAGCCGATGATGATGACCCACAGGACGATGGAAGACAAATATTCCATTCTAGTTTCTCTCCTTTTTATGGTAATTTTTGGGTGTTTCTATCTCAAACCGCGTCATGCGGTAATTTTCAGCGGGTGTGGATGATGCCGTAGCAGTACGCCCGCAGACGATACGCCCGTCGTCAGTGCGGTAGCCGTAGTCCGGATACTGCCCCGGCTCCACGGACGCCTCATACAGCTCCAGCACGATGTTGAACTCCTCTTTTTTAGGAGATAGGGCAGATCAAAGGACCGCGTGGGCAGTTCCCACGCCATCACGCCGCCGCTGAGAACCTGGGAATGCATCAAATCGAACAGCGCTCTCTATTCCATGGTGAGAGCAGCGTACCCCTCCACCCCATCGCAGAACAGCGCCGGCAAATCACCATACAGCCAGTATCCCTCCGGTGCAGTCAGGAGAATGCCCGCTCCCTCCGTGCGCGAACGCCCCTCTGCGTCCGTAATGGACAGCACCGCCCCCGTCTCCGGCAGGCAGCGCACAGTATAGGAGCGCTGTGTCAGCTGAGGCTGGGAAATCAGCGTCACGGCGCATTGCAGGGCCCCCCACCGTTCCTCCTGCGTGGCAAATTCCGGCGGCTTGGCACTCTCCCGTTTCCAGCTGGCCCAGCCCAGAGTTACCCGGTCCAGGTGGCGTTGATCTTGCCCTCGTCGCTGTAATTATAGGTGTACATGGTGCTCCCGCTCAGGGACATGGTGGAAAAGAAGTAGCCGTCCTGCATAAACTCCCGTACGGATATGGCGCGCATCTCGTAGGTCTTCCCGTCGATGGTGATCTCCGCCTTTGCGCCCCCCGCCTAAAAAATGTACACGCCGATTCCGGCCAGAATCAGCAAGCAGATCAACCCCAGGATCGGATTTCGTTTTTTCATCGCTGTTTCCTCCTCAACACAATTCTCTATATCCGCAGGCCGAACCGTAATGGAACGGCACTTCAAGTAAATTATGTTTTTACCTCCGAATACAGGGACAGCTGCCAAAAACTATTTTCATTTTCCCGCAAAACCCGGCGGATTAGAGGGATCGCCTCCAATCCGTCGGGCCATTTTCATTATTCTCTTGATCCCGTCAAAGAAGACCCGCTTACCGCAGTAAATACCCCACGTCCTCCATTCCCCGCTGGGCGAGGAACTTCGCTTTCGGGGACTGCCGGAGCACCTCCCGAATGTCGGTCACCAGGGAACTGGCCTCGCTGTTATCCCGCACCACGGTGAAATGCTGATGGACATTGTACATCCCACCGAAGCTCTGGGCCAGCTGGCCGTACATGGCTCCGTAGGCCCCCTGGAGTCGGGTAACCCAACGCCGGTCGGAGGTGAGCACGGTCATAGCTGCTTTAGCCGCCTCTCGGGTGGATACATCCAGCCCATCCAGCCGCAAAGCCTTTGCGGACACCCGGAATTTGGGCATGGTCACCGAATTCTCACCCACCTGCATGGAGATACCCTGATGGGTCCACAGCTTAGCTGTGCCAATGTCTGTCCCCGCGTCCACCCGGACCCTGCCGCAGTCACCGAACAGACAGCCGCCGATGTCCCCGTCGGGCCCACCGCCCTGGGCTTTCGCCACCTTGGCCGTGCCGCTGATGAGGATGTCCCCACAGGCCCCCTGGATGCCCGCGCCGATAGCGGCGGCAGAGCAAGCCGCCTGGGCCGTCACCGTACCGCCCTGGATGCGGATGTCCCCCACAGGCCCGCCCAGGGCTCCACCGATGCCCGCGCCGCCTCCGGCGCCAGTGGCAGTGACCACACCGTCCCGAATGAGGATGGAGCCAGTGCGCTCCTGGCCCGCGCCGCTGTCCCGGCCAATGCCCGCCCCGCCGGAACCACCGGTGGCGGTAAGGGTGCCGTCGGGCTCCCCCGGAGCCCCTTTGGTCTGGTCAATGCGCAGAGAGGTGCCGTCCCCCAGGGAAATGCCCGCACAGCCCTTGCCGCTCTCGAATACGTTGTCCGTCCCCCGCTGGAGCAGAAGGGTCACATCGTTGGCCCGGCCCAGGCTGAACGCCCGACCGAAATCCACCCGGCATTCCAC
The DNA here is from genome assembly GCA_910588625.1 of uncultured Oscillospiraceae bacterium. GTDB lineage: Bacteria > Bacillota > Clostridia > Oscillospirales > Oscillospiraceae > Enterenecus. Next base: position 8,042 of record CAJUQN010000038.1, on the reverse strand, counting down.
GCTATTCAGGGTCAATTCGATTCTGCCGATGTTGTCGCTCAAAACGATTCTTCCACTGAAAGGCAGTTCATTGGAGTCCCTTCCCGCCCCGCCGGAGATGGCGGTCACCTCTCTGGTTAGGATGCAAAGGGTATGGCTCTCCTCCTCATAGCTCCAGTCCATGTCCTGCTCACCGCCGGTGACGGTGAAGGGGTTGGGATACATGGAGATCTCCTGGAAGCTCCCTGCCTTCTCGTCCCAGCGCACATAAATATACTGGGTCCTGGCATGGCCCGCCCGGTCCCGGCCCCGGAGGGCAAGCGTGTGGGCAGGATGCCGTTCATCAGAGTCCTGCTTCAACAGCCACAGGCGGACCAAATCCTGCTGGTCCCCCCGCAGCAGGGCCAGCTGGCCCTGCTTGCCATCCATCACCAGGGAGGTGAGCTCGCTCCACCCTGGGAGGAGGGCTTTCCACAGGATATCAACGGGTGTCACGGGCTTGCCCTGGGCATTTTGCACGGCCAGATTCTGCGCCGCCAGCAGGGAAACAGGCCCATCCACCACGATCCGGCCCGCCAGCGCGGCCTGGGCCTCCTCGCTCAACGCCACTCTGCCGCCCACCAGCCTCAAGAGGCTTGACGCTTCACCCCGGAAAGCGGCAATTTGCAACAGCCCGTTGCCATCCACGGTGAGGACTGCGCCCTCCCCCAACTGGAGCTGAGACAGCACAGTTTCCCCGGCGCTGACCACCCGCACCTGGGTGGACTCCACGCTCAGCAGAGAAAGATTCACCTGTTGGAGGGTCACAGTGCCCGAACCGGTGAGCCGGACGGCTGTGACCTCCTGTCCCTGGCCTCCGCGGAGGACCAGGTCCGCCCCCCCGCTCACCGTCAGCACGCCGGTGGCCGGGTCGAAGGACGCCCCGGACAGGTTTGTGCCCGACGCCTGAACCGAGCCAAAGGCCTGTGTCTCCATCTGTGCCGCCGCGCCCTCCGGCGCGCCGCCGCCCACGCCGTCCAGCAGGGCCATCAGCCCGTCTCCGGAGCCGCTCAGCATCGCCAGCAGGTCCATGAGCATATCCATATCCCCGCCACCGGCCAGCATGGTCAGGATGGAGGCCATCAAATCCTCCGTCCCACCGCCGGACAGAAGCAGTCCCGACAAAAAGGCATCCAGCCCAGGGACTGTGCCCTCCATAAACTGGGCCTGAAAGTCCTCCATACTGGTGAACATCCCGCTGGTCAAGAAGTCGATGGCCTCATCCGGCGAAGCGCCCTCCGCCACCATCTCCAAAAACTGCTGTAAGCCCTCCGCCGCCTTGTCCAAATCCACCTCACCCGACGGTATTCCGCCGGAGATGATGACCCCCAGATAGACGCAGGCCAGATAGCCCGACGCCGGGCTGCTGTCCAGCGGGAGCCGCCCCAGGGCCGCGGACAGCATGGCCCCGCTGGTGGCGTCGTTCATTCCCAGGGCGCTCAAAATCTCCGCCCTGCTGAGAGAGGATGCCATGCCCTTCAACAGCCAGGCGGGCAGGCTCTGTATTCCCTCCTGCTCGGCAGACAAACCCTCCATGACGGCGTCAACCAGGGCGTCGAACCCATCGCCCGCCTCGCCGTCCCGGAACAGACCGGCCTTGATCCCGGCCTTGGCAATCCGGTCAATCTCCCCCCGGAGCTGTTCCAGCTCAGACTGGAGGGCGTCCCGGTCCACACGGCCCTCGCCGGCGGATTTTTGGGCCAGCTCTTCCATCTTACCCAGATTTTCCTCCACCTCCGCCAGGGACGCTTCCCCGGACTGGAGGGTCCGGCGGCCCTCCTGGGCCTGCCGCCCCACCTGGGTCACCCGGCTCATCAGCTGGCGCAGGGTCTCAGACACAGAGTCCGCCGCCTTTTGACTGACGGGACGCTGGATTTGGCTCGCACCGGCCTGCTTCTCTGTCTTGCCCAGCTTTTTGTACTGGGGGACAGAAATTTCTCTGTTTCTGCGAATGCTCAATTCTCCCATTTTATGGGCCTCCTTCCGCCTGACAGTCACATCGCCTTTTGTTTTATTATTATCTATCGTCCTGTTGAGCGGAAAAATTAAGCAAAAGTTAGATTGATGCAATACTTTGCTTTTTGATGCCAGTGCATAGGGCGCCTCTGCCTTCATCGTAGAGGAAGGCGGGAAGGGCTAACCTCACTACGACAAGATGGGCGGCGCCAAGGGCTGCACCGCGGTGAAGTCTGGCGACCTGATGCAAAAGTTCCTGGGGAACGAGATGAAAGACATGACCGTCCTCAACGATCGGCTCACCCTGTCCTCCTCCCTCCGCCCGGATAAGGCTTCCGAGCTGGACGCTCTAACCGGCGCCGTCATCGAGTTCATGGCAACGGATTAAGGCGCAAATTTCAGCAGCATACACGAAAGCCCGCCTACCATGGGAGGCGGGCTTTTTAGGCGTTCCATTGTAAAAAAGAATCCTTATTATCCCCTAACGACCAGCAGGCCGGATTGTGCCATGGACACCATATCTCCTCCGGCGAAAATCAGGTGATCCAGCAGGGTAATATCCACCTCTGCCAGCACTTGCTTGAGGTGCAATGTGGTTTCAATATCCGCGTTGGAGGGGCAGGCCACCCCGGACACATGGTTATGAGCCAGCACCACCTGGCTGGCATTGCAGGCCAATGCGTTTTCCACCACCTTCCGGGTGGCAATCTGCACTGTGTCCACAATACCCTCTCCCAGTCTGCGCGCGGTCAGCACCTTGCTCTTGCCGTCCAGGCATACCAAATAAGCTATCTCATCACGAGCACCGAAAAAATAGGGCTCCAGCATCTCCTTGAACTGCCAGATACTGACGATTTGGCCCTCAAAGCTGGCATTGCGCTCCATATACCGGGCCGCGGCGGCGGGAATGAGCTGGAGAAGTACGGCAGTGTTGTGTCCCACCCCCGGTACGTTCACCAGCTGGTCATAGGTGGCGTGGAATACCCCGGCCATTGAGCCGAACTCCCCCACCAGCCGGTGGGCTAAGGGGTTTACATCTCCCTGGGGAATGGCGTAAAACAGGATCAGCTCCAGCAGGCGGTGGTCCTCCATGCCCGCCGCACCGGCGCGAAGAAATTCCTCCCGCATCCGCTGGCGGTGTCCGGCATGGATGCTGGGCTTTTTCTCCCCCTTCTTCTCCGTCATGGAGGCTCAGGATTTGGGACCATACTGGGCCAGATAATCCTCCATCCGCCCCAGCGTGGCGTCATCTATGTAGACTTTGCCGTCTACCGGCTTGTTATGGAGGCTCTCCATGATGTCCCGAATGGTGACGATGGGATAGACCTGAATGCCGTAGTCCTGGCGCAGCTCATCCAGGGTGGTGCAGTCACGGGTGCCACGCTCCATGCGGTCCACACTGACAAACAGGGAGGACAGCTTCACATTCGCCATATGTTTGAACAACTCGACGGTCTCCCGAACGGCGGTGCCCGCTGTCACTACATCCTCTATGATGGCGATGGAGTCTCCGTCCTGGGGCTTGTAGCCCACCAGGTTGCCGCCCTCGCCGTGGTCCTTGGCCTCCTTGCGGTTGAAGCAGTAGGGCAGATCCCGGCCATAGCCCCGGTACAGGGACGATGCGGCGGACACCGCCAGAGGGATGCCCTTATAGGCCGGGCCAAACAGGGCATCAATGCCCTCGGGCATATGCTCCTGGATGCAGGCGGCGTAATAGTCACCCAGCCGGGCGGCCTGAGCACCGGTCTTGTAGTTTCCGGTGTTGACAAAATAAGGGGTTTTGCGGCCGGACTTGGTGGTAAAGTCCCCGAAGGTGAGCACGCCGGAGCGCACCATGAAGTGGATAAATTCCTCCCGGTAGGTCATTGGATGGCCCTCCTTGTTTTCTTTTTTGCGGAACATACAGCGGCCTTTACCACGTCTGCCATCAGTCGGATAAAGTCTGCCTGATATCTCTGATCCCCCATGAAGCAGTCCCCCTGCATACTCTCTTGTCACAAAGAGAAGTATACCACCTTTTTCCCCGGCGGGCAAGATATTTTCCGGGAAATGGTCGAAAATGGGCAAAATAGGGCGCGGAGCGAAGGGATACGCTCCGCGCTTTCTCAAAACAACCCGATGAGATACAAAATGATGCCGTAGATCACGCTGGCCGAGATTCCGTAGGCCAGCACGGGGCCGGCCACCGTAAACAGTTTGGCCCCTGTGCCCGTGACAAAGCCCTCGCTCTTAAACTCCAGCGCCGGAGACACCATGGCGTTGGAGAAGCCGGTGATGGGCACCAGCGTCCCCGCCCCCGCATGCTTGGCGATATTGTCGAACACCCCCAAACCGGTGAGCAAAGAAGCCAGGAAAATCAAGGAGATGGACACCCAGGAGGAGGCGTCCTCTTTGCTTGCGCCCCAGCTCTGGTACAGAGCCAGCAGGCCCTGGCCTCCGGCGCAGATGGCCCCGCCCACACAAAAAGCCCACAGGCAGTCCTTCCACAGCGGAGACGGGTCGGCCTTGTCGCTGACATATTGGTTATATTGTTGATTGGTCATGTCCACAGTGCTTCACCTCTGTTCCAGTATACCCAAAGCTTTTCGATTCATCCGCAAAAAGCCTTGCAATCAGTGATTGCAAGGCTTTTTCGTTTAGTGGGAAATCAAATCCAGCCTGGGAACCAGAAGTGCCTTTTCCAGCGGATAGATCTCCACCAGCATCTTGGCGATAGCCGCCCGGTCCACATTGGCCCTGGGATTTAAATAACCGTTGCTGCCGCCCACGACACCCAGCGATACCAGGGTTTGGATGTGGGGAGCCGCCCAACTGCTCACCGATCCGGCGTCGGGGAAGGAGGACAAATCGGCGTTCTGGGAAACCGCCAGCACCCGGCCCAGGAAGGTCATAGCCTCCTCACGGGTGACGTAGCTGTTCACATCGGCATACAGCTTGCCGCCGTTCTCGCTGCCCTTGAGCACCCCCAGGGTGTACATAGCCTGGACGTAGAGCTGGGCCCAGTTGGGAATGGAGGTGTTGTCGGCGAAGGGCGTCTCTACGGTGTAGTAGGCGGACTCGTCCACACCCAGCACGCGGGTGATAAAGGCCAACAGCTCAGCCCGGGTCACCGGATTGTCGGGGCGGTAGACCGCCGTGCCGTCCGGCTGGCCGTAACCGGTGGTCAGGCCCAGGTCATAAAGCTGGACTACATAATTCTCGCTCCAGTGGCCCGCGATGTCGGTGAAGGGTACAGCACTGCTCACCTTCACGGGGATGGCGACGGTCTTGCCGCCTGCGGCGACGGTGATATTGCCCTCACCGGAGCGCTTGCCCGCAATAAAGGATCCGGAGGCGTCAATGCTGCCGATAGCCTCATCGGCGCTCCAGGTCACATTGGAGGCGTCCATGGCCACCGTCAGGTTCCACCAAGAACCGGTAGCGGTCAGGTCCACCTGCTCGCCGGGCTTCAGGTTCAGAGAGGTCACACGGGCGTTGTTGTCCTTCCGGCTGACAATCAGGCTGGACAGCTGGTCCACCACCTCCACCGTCAGCGCGCCGCTGGGTCCCGCGGAAATGCTGTAGGCGCCCGGCGTGTTTCCGGCGGTGTACACGCCGCCAGCGACGGAGCCGCCGGTGGCGCTGATGTTCACATAGGTCTGCTCTGCGGGCTTGCCGGTCTTGTCATAGCCCTTGACGGTCACGGGGAGCTTGGCCCCGGCCAGCACCACCCGGTGCTCCGCGGTGACATAGGCGCCGGGCTCCAGGATGTCCGCCCCCGCCTGGCTCACCAGGGCAATGGTGTTGTTCACCCGCCGGAGCGACCCGCCAGAGGGCTGGTTCGCCACAGAAAAGCTGGCACTGCCCGGCAGAGTGACCCCAAGGGTAGTGGAGCCTCCGCCGTCCAGGGCCACGGCGGACACACAGCCCAGCTCCTGGAGGCGTTCGGCCACCTGGGCGTAGGTAGCCCCCACAGAATAGCCGCTCTGGCGGCCGTCGATGGTGTAGAATACGGCGGCGCCGTCCGCCTTCACACCCACGGCGGTGTAGGGGTTAGCCGCGGCGGACAGGCCCTGTACGATTTGGCCGTCCCTCAGCAGGGTGTACATCCCGCTGACGCCGTAGGCGGCGTCGGACCACTGGGCGCTGGCCCCGCCGGTGGTGACGATAACCTGACTGCCCACCTGCATCCCACGCAGGGCGGCCAGCAGGTCGGCGTTGTTGTGGTCCTCGCCGTAGAGCATATAGCAGCCCTCGGGGATGACGCCGTTGAAGGCGACGCCTTCCACCGTGGTGTCAGTGATAGACACCACCTCAAAAGTGAGGGCGCCGCTCATTTTCATCGCGCCCTCCCCCACCGGGCGCAGGATAGCGGACACGCTGGCGCCGCCGGGGGACACACGGGAGGAAAAGTCCTTGTTGTACAGGTACAGCCCCCCAATGTAGTTGGCGTTGCGGTAGGCGTTGAAACCCGACACGGTGAAATTCCGGGGCGTAGTGACAGTGGTGGTCTCCGGCGCGGGGAGCGGGTCAGGCACAGTTCCTACACTGGGATCAGCCACTTCTCCCTGGTCAGGTTCCGGTGTGGCCGGGGTCACCACCTCCACCGACGTCCAAGAGGCAGACATGGCGGGCCTGCTCTCGTCGATGAACACCTTGCCGTCGTTGGTAAAGCCCAGCATGGTGTAGTTGTCCACGTCCAAGGAGCGGACCACACCGTCAGTCATCAACATACCCACAATGGTGCCGTCGGTGTTGAAAAAGCCGCCGTTGAGGGCCGCAGCCACGCGCAGGCCCCGCCCCTCCAGCTCCGCGGCGGCGGCGGATACGGTGTTTGTGCTGGCCACATAGGCGCCGCTGAACACCATCGGCTTCACCGTGGCGTTGGGAGAATATGTAATGTAGTGCTCTGTGCGCAGGTCGCTTTTAGATGCCGACCACAAGCTCTGTGTGGTGAGCGTGGTGCCCGTACCCAAGGGCGTGGACTGCTCCGATAACTCCGTACCCAGGGCATAGGACGCCAGAGCGGGCTGGGACAGCGAAAATACCAACGCCAGCGCTAGAATCAGCGCGGCGCAGCGTCTGCCGATTTTTTTCATAGGTTCCTCCTGTTTCGCGTGTGGGACCAGCGTCCCGGGGTGTTCGTACATGGATAAAGCAAAGGACATAATAACACAATTTCTGACATTTGTAAACGGGATTTATTCCCAGGTCCAGGGCAACAGCATTTGAGAATCTCAGGGGAAGCGATATAATAGGAAATATGGAACTAGAAAGATTGAAAGCAGCCCTGGAGCAGATGGAAGATCCCCGGCAGACAAACGGAGGACATATCCTGCACAAGCTGGAGGACATCATTATCATAGGATTATGTACGGTAGTGTGCGGGGGAGAAGATTTCCCGGATATGGAGGAATTCGGGAAAGAACGGAATGGCTGGAGACATTCCCGGAACTTCCCCATGGCATGCCTGACAGTGACACGTTTTGTCGGGTATTTGAACGAATAAACCCCGAAGCGCTGTCAGAATGCCTGTATGACTGGCTGGGATGCCATCGAAAAGAAGGCTCTGTAATTGCGATAGACGGCAAGACCATTCGTGGCAGTAAAAGAGGCAGCCGAAAGGCGTACCATGTGGTCGGCGCGTTTGCGGCAGAGAATCAGCTGGTACTGGGAGAGATCGTGACAGATGAAAAGTCCAACGAGATTACAGCTGTGCCGGCCCTTCTGGAGGATATTTCGCTCTACTTTGAACATTTCTCTGGAGAACTCCCCAGTTGTGTGACCAAGGTGAAGGATCACGGCAGGAGCGAAAGGCGGAATGAGCGTCTGCTGACAGATCGCCGCAGCGAACAGAATGGGACGGTCTGCAAGCTGTCGGCATGGTAACTGCAGCGATCAGCAAAAATGATGAAACCACAACAGATACCCGGTATTTTCTCTCTTCTGTTACCGATGTGGAGCGTTTTGCCTATGCGGTACGCAAGCACTGGGCTATCGAAAACCAGCTCCACTGGCGCCTGGATGTCATTTTTGGGCCCGGCAGAAAAATCTGTGTAAAAGGAGAGAAGCTGTAGTCAAGGAAACAG
>CAJUQN010000037.1 GCA_910588625.1 uncultured Oscillospiraceae bacterium | reverse complement strand
TTTACTCGAAATATCTTGAGGATCACGAAAGCCTGTGGCGAGAATTGTCAGTGGCATTGCTGCTCGTCAGTGAGGCGGTAAGACCGAATATTGGTATTCCCTGTGCCCTCTCACATTGGGAGAGCATTGCTTTGTTGCTTGCAGAAGCCCCGCGACAACGAGCTAATGTTCTTGCTAAACTATTTTAACGCTTATGGCCCTATGCCCCGGAGAGCAATCCGGATAAATATCTCAACCACGCGCTCAAGATCTCGGTCCATTCTGGCAGCTTGCCTCAGACCAAACGCGATATCCGCCATAGAACAGCTTCTTTTATGCGATCCTTACAACATGCCCTGATAAGGTCTCCGCTTTCTTTCAACATAGCCAGATTTCCTGTGTTCTAATTCGGAAGTAATAGTGCATCGTTCGGAGCCGGATGGGGAGCATCCGCAAAATCTGTGCTTAGACGCAGGTTGCACTGGTAGCGGAGAAGCAGTTGAACAGCGCAATTATATTCCGCGTATTCGGCCCCGAGGTGAGGAGAAGAAGGAGTTGGAACGCAACCCCGACTTTCGCGCACGCCGCTGGGCTGTTGAGGTTACTCACTCTTTTTTCAACCGATTCCGTAAACTCCTGGTTCGTTACGAAAAGAAAGCTGTCAACTATATGGCTCTGCTTCAATTTGCCTGCGCTGTTATTGTCTGGCGTAAGCTTATTTGCGTTCATCGTTAATTTCGGGATGGGCTCTTATTATACGAGGTGGTAAGATGTGGGATGACAAGTCACCACAAGACCACCAACAAAAGAGAAATGCCTTATGGCAGACATTATAAGCAAGCAGGCAAGCAATGAGCAAGTTTTTTTACAAGTACGGGTTTGGAGAAAAATTAAGCAGTGTATCGCAGAAGAGGCTAACGGAGATCATATGCGGTCTGGCTATGAAGGGGAACCAAAATTTTGCAGAGCTAAACCAGGGTTTTCGAGCGACTTACGGACATTTTCTGTCCAAAGGCAAATGGGATGAGGGAAATGTGTCCCAACAGCAGTAGACACAAGCGCTACGGAAAGCAGATTGAGTTGGCACAGGCGAAGGGTACCCCCATTTACCTGAGCATAGATGATACGGTGATTGAGAAGAAGAAACCGTCCTCCCAAGCCACGCGGCCCATGGAAGCAACGGGCTGGCACTATTCCCATCTGGAGGGTATACGGTTATCAGGTATTTGGCGCCAATATCAGTACGGGTGATTTTTCCTTGTGCTATTGTCTGCGCCGTTGCTGTCCAGAAAACGGCTCCAAGATCGACATGGCGGCCCAACTTCTGGATACGCTACTTTGAGACAGATGCCCTCCAAATGGATAGCTGGTATACCTGTAAAGCCCTGTGGGACAAGGCGCTTGAGAAAAATATTATCCTCATTGGCGCTATGAAAACCAATCGCATCCTTTACCCTGACGGTTGCCGCTACAGCGCTCAGGACTACGCCGCCATGCTCCCAAACGGCCAATACAACCTTGTTACAGTGGGCGGTCACGAGTATTGGATCCATCGCTATGAAGGGCGCTCAACGGATCGTCAAGGCTGTTGTCCTGCTCTCCTATCCCAAAGATGCGTTTGGCAGCAAGAAGGCGCTCCGCGTGTTCATTTGCTCTGATTTTGGCCTTTCTGATGGGTAAATTCTTTCTCATTATACCCACCGCTGGAAAATCGAGGTCATGTTCAAGCAGCAAAAAATGTATATGGGCCTCAAATCCTTTATGGTGCGTTCCGCAAAAGCTATCGACCGCCTGTTTGTTATCTTACCCTTGGCTCACTTCTTTTTCATAGTCCTTTTTGATGCCTCCCTGTCTCTGCCTGCCGCTATTCGTCGTTTCAGGACCCTTCTGTGCAGTTTTTAATTTTGCTCATTTAGAGAAGGGAAAAATACACGGAAAATTTTCATTTAGCCTCTAGGCAAAAGGGAGATTTTCCAGTATAATACTGCCGTGAGTATGATTTAGATTCTGGGTATAGGGGAGGATGAAAGCCATGGGCGAACTGAAATATAAGCGCGTGTTGTTAAAGGTCAGCGGCGAGGCACTGGGCGGTGAGGCCGGCCGGGGCCTGGATTTCGACGTGATTGAAAAGGTGTGCAATGTGGTGGCCCGCTGCGCTGAGGAGGGCGTGCAGGTGGGCATCGTGGTGGGCGGCGGTAATTTCTGGCGCGGTCTCAAAGATGGCAAGGGGATGCACGAGAGGGTCCGGGCGGACCATATGGGTATGTTGGCCACCGCTATCAACTGCCTGGCCCTGGCCGACGTACTGGAGCGCATGGGTGTAGATGTGCGGGTGCAGACCGCCATCGAGATGCGGGCCATGGCAGAACCCTACGTCCGCTCCAAGGCCATCCGGCACCTGGAGAAGGGGAGGGTGGTCATCTTTGGCTGCGGAACCGGAAGCCCCTTCTTTTCTACGGATACGGCGGCGGTGCTTCGGGCAGCGGAAATCAACGCAGACATTATCTTGCTGGCCAAGAACGTGGACGGCGTGTATAGTGCCGACCCGCTGAAGGACCCCGAGGCGGTGAAATACGACAGCATCACTTATGATGATGTGTTGGCCCGGCACCTGGGTGTGATGGATTCCACCGCCACATCTCTTTGCATGGACAACAACATCCCCATCATCCTCTTTGCACTGAAGGACCCGGAAAACATCCTCCGTGTGGTACACGGGGAGAAAATAGGTACAATTGTAAAGGACATAGGAGGAAAGGATCATGACTGATTTCTGCAAGACTTACGATGAGAAAATGGGCAAGACCATCGAAGTGGTAAAGGGTGACTTTGCCAGTGTTCGGGCGGGCCGGGCCAACGCCGGTGTGCTGGACCGCATTCAGGTGGAGTACTACGGCACCCCCACCCCCATCCAGCAGGTGGCCAGCATCTCCACCCCTGACCCTCGCACCCTCCAAATCCAGCCCTGGGACGGCAGCATCCTCAAGGCCATTGAGAAGGCCATCCAGACCTCTGACCTGGGCATCAACCCCCAGAACGACGGGCGGGTTATCCGTTTGGCCTTTCCCCAGCTCACCGAGGAGCGCCGCGTGGAGCTGACCAAGCAGGTGCGCAAGTACGGCGAGAACGGCAAGGTTGCCATCCGCAATATCCGCCGGGATGCCATGGAGACCTTGAAGTCCCTGGAAAAAAAGTCGGAGATTACCGAGGACGACCGCAAGCAGAGCGAGAAGGAGCTTCAGGACCTGACGGACAAGCGCTGTAAGGAAATCGACACCCTCACCGCAGCGAAGGAGAAGGAGTTGATGGCGGTCTGAGACGCCTGGAAGCGCATACAAGGGGGGCGCGCCCCCCTTGTATGCTGTTTGAATCTGATGATTCGGTTCTTTTTTGTCCACACTATCAATAAAGTTAGGATGCGTGCGTATGGCTTTCTTTCGCCGCCCCAAGGCTGAAGCGCCTGAAGTCGATTTGGAACACCTGCCCCGTCATGTGGCTATCATTATGGACGGAAACGGCCGCTGGGCCAAGAGCCGTGGCCTGCCCCGGAAGGCGGGACACGCCGCCGGAGCAGAGACCTTCCGGACCATTGCTACCTTTGCCAAGGAGCTGGGGCTGGAGTACCTGACAGTATACGCCTTTTCCACGGAGAACTGGAAACGGCCCGCCGACGAGGTGGCTTCCATCATGAACCTATTGGAGAAATACCTTCACGAAGCCATCGAGACCATGGCAAAGGACAAGGTGAAGATGGCCTTTTGGGGGGACCTGTCTCCACTGGCTCCCCATCTTCAGGCTCTGTGCCGTGAGACAGAGGAGATTTCCAAAGGTTATGACGGTTGCCAGGTGAACATTTGTCTGAATTATGGAGGCCGGGACGAGCTAATCCGCGCAGCAAGGGCATTTGCGTTAGACTGCGTGGAAGGAAGGGCGGACCCAGGCCATCTGACCGAGGAAGCGTTCGGGAATTACCTCTATTCCACAGTGGTCCCTGACCCGGACCTAGTTATCCGGCCCAGTGGGGAAGTGCGCTTGTCCAATTTCTTGCTGTGGCAATCAGCCTATGCGGAGTTTTATGTGACCGATGTGCTTTGGCCTGATTTCAGTAAGGACGATTTCCTGCGTGCCTTGGCGGTCTATCAAGGCCGCTCTCGACGGTATGGAGGTGTATGATATGGCGAAAAGGATTATTGTGGCTTGTATTTTCACCCCCGTCATGCTGTGGATTATGCTGGTGCCCTCGCCGCTGGTGTGGACGACGCTGGTGTGCTTTATCTCGGCTATGGCTGCCTTTGAGTTGATGCGGGCAGCAGGCGAGGGGAAGATCACCTTACCCATGAAAGTGGTGACGATCATCGCCGCTGCGCTGATGCCCCTGGGCAGCTGGGCGGAGCTGGGGATGGCCTATGTGAACCTGCTGTCTTTTGTGGTGACGGCGGTGTGTTTCTGGTGTGCTATCCGGGCCTATGATGAGGACGGTGTCCCTATCGGATTTTACCATGTGCTGGTGGCGCTATTTGGCGGGGTCATTATCCCGCTGGGGTTTTCCGCGCTGGTGGAGCTGCGGACCATGGACCACGGAAAATATTTGGTGTTGCTGGCTGTACTGCTGACTTTCATCACCGACGCTGGCGCCTATTTTGCTGGGGTGTTTCTGGGCAAGCACCGAGGAATCACAAAAGTCAGCCCCAACAAGAGTGTGGAGGGCTACATCGGCGGCTTTATTACCGGGATGGTGTTTGCGGTGCTCTATGGCGTGGTGGCCAGCAAGATTGCAGGAGACGGTGTGGACCTTCTGTCCCTGGCTCTGTGTGGGCTGTTCGGCGCTCTGGCGACAGAGGTGGGGGATTTGGCTTTTTCTTTTATTAAGCGACAGTTTGGTGTAAAGGATTATGGTCATTTGCTCCCCGGTCATGGTGGGATGTTGGATCGGTTTGACAGTATGATTTTCTGCGGTCCGGTGGTGCTGTTTATTGTGCAGTGTATGCCGGTATTTTAAGAGGCGATATGATGAAACGGACCCTTTCCATATTAGGCTCCAGCGGTTCTATCGGGAGGCAGACGCTGAAGGTGGCAGAGGTATGCGGCCACGAAGTGGCGGCGATCACTGTGAATAAAAGTGTGGGACTGGCTGAGGCCCAGGCGCGTCAGTTCCGGCCCAAGTTGGTGGTGGCAGTAGACGAGGCCTCCGCCGCTGATTTGCGAGTACGACTGGCCGATAGCAATATTAAGGTGTTATCAGGACAGGAGGGACTGTTGGAGGCCGCCGCTTTGCCGGAAGCCGACACAGTGGTCACTGCCATTGTGGGAGTAGCCGGTCTGCGTCCCACACTAGCGGCTATCGACTGTGGAAAACGTATCGCGCTGGCCAATAAGGAAACACTGGTGTGTGCCGGGGAACTGGTCATGGCGCGGGCAAAGGAGAAGGGGGCGGAAATCGTCCCCGTGGATTCGGAGCACTCCGCTATTTTCCAATGCCTTCAGGGGTGCCACAATCGGGGCGAGGTGAAACGGCTCATCATCACCGCCTCCGGCGGGCCCTTTTATGGGAAGAGCAGTAAAGACCTTTCCCTTGTCACTAGGGAACAGGCCTTGAAACATCCTAATTGGGCTATGGGTGAAAAAATTACCATTGACTCGGCCACTCTGATGAACAAGGGATTGGAGTTTATCGAGGCTATGCGGCTGTACGCCATGCCCCCAGAGCGCATACAAATCGTGGTGCACCGGGAGAGCATTGTCCACTCCTTGGTGGAATTTGAAGACGGGGCTATTTTGGCTCAGCTGGGCAGTGCGGATATGTGCCTGCCCATCCAATACGCCCTCACTTGGCCGGAGCGAACGGAGGGTCCGGCCAAGCCGCTAGATCTGCTGTCTTGTCCGCCGCTGACCTTCCAGAAGCCCGACCCGGAGATCTTCCGGTGCCTAGGCTTGGCCCTGGAGTGCGCAAAGAGAGGCGGCACATCCACCGCCATTCTCAATGGCGCTAATGAGGCAGCGGTAGCGCTGTTTTTGGAGGGGCGGATTATGTTCCTGGATATTGCGCGGCTGGTGAGAAAGGCTCTGGAGCAGGTTCCAGTGCTGGACGGTCCTTCGTTGGAGGACATTTTTGAGGCTGACCATGCCGCCCGCCGGGCGGTCTATAACGCTGTGAGGTGAACTGTTTTGGCAAGATTCCTTTATATCCTACTGGCTGTTTTGCTCTTTGGTGTTCTCATCGCTATCCATGAATTTGGACACTTTTTCACCGCAAAACTCTTGGGAGTGAAGGTGAATGAATTCGCTATCGGTATGGGACCTCTCTTGTGGAGCAGGCGGAAAGGAGAAACCCTTTACAGTTTGCGGGCTCTTCCTATCGGAGGCTACTGTGCTATGGAGGGTGAGGACGAGGATACCGGAGATCCTGGTGCTTTTTCTCGACAGGCAGGGTGGAAAAAAATCGTTATTTTGTGTGCTGGTTCCTTCATGAATTTTGTGCTGGGACTAATCATTTCTGTGGCGCTGTTTTTAGGTGTCTCTCAGGTCCGGGCGCCGGTCATTACCGAATTTGCCGACGGTTTCCAGCATGAGAGCGTGGATGGTCTCATGCTGGGCGACCGCATCGTAGGGGTGGATGGCCACGCGATCTGGCTCTATGCTGATGTGCAGACCTACCTATCCCGAAATGATGGCGGCGGTGTTGATTTGGTTGTGGAGCGGGATGGGGAACGTATTCCCCTGCACGATTTCCCCATGGGCCGCTACGACTATGAGTTTGAGGGAAAGAAATACCACGGCTTCGGTCTGATCTTTGGGCAGGTGGATAGGTTGTCCATCTCGGAGCGCATTGGTCAGGGCTTTGCACAGACCGTTGATTTTGTGCGCATCGTCTGGATGAGCCTAGGCGACTTGGTGACGGGACGGGTGGCAGTGTCTGAGCTGTCTGGTGTCATTGGCGTGGTGGATGTGGTATCCGAGGTGGGTACCAAGTCAGAAACAGTGGCCATAGGGGTACAAAATGTGTTCTATTTTATGGCGCTCATTGCCGTCAATCTGGCAGTGATGAATATGCTTCCTATTCCCGCGCTGGACGGTGGGCGGGTCTTTTTCGTCCTTCTCAACGGCCTGATTTATATGGTCGGCCGCCGTCGCATCCCAGAAAAATATGAGGGCTATGTCCATGCTGGAGCGTTCGTAATTTTGCTGGCCCTGATGGCCGTAGTAGCGCTCCACGATGTATGGAATATTTTCGCTTAGGCAGGTGTTTGCAATGAGCAGACAGATCAATGTGGGTGGCGTTCCTATAGGCGGTGGTGCGCCTGTTTCCATCCAGTCCATGACCAACACGCCCACTCACGACATTGAGGCCACTCTGAGCCAAATCCGAACGTTGGCCGCGGCGGGGTGCGATATCGTCCGGGTGGCGGTGCCGGATATGCTGGCGGCTCAAAGCATTGGAGCGCTGAAGGCGGGCAGTCCGGTTCCGCTGGTGGCGGACATCCATTTTGATTACCGCCTAGCGCTGGAGGCGGCGGAGCAGGGAATTGACAAAATCCGCATCAATCCGGGAAACATCGGAGCGCCAGAGCGGGTGGAGGCGGTGGCCAAGGTCTGCAAGGAGAGAGGCATCCCCATCCGTGTAGGGGTGAACGGCGGGTCACTGGAGAAGAAACTACTGACAAAATACGGCGGTCCCACCCCGGAAGCCATGGTGGAAAGTGCCTTAAGACACATTAAATTGCTGGAGAAATACGGCCTTGAGGATATCTGTGTGTCGCTAAAGGCTTCTTCTGTATCTGTCACTATGCGAGCTTATCAGATGATGGCCCAGCGATATGACTATCCCTTGCATTTGGGTGTGACTGAGGCAGGTACCAAGGAGCTGGGCGAATTAAAAGCTGCGGCTGGCATCGGCGGTCTGCTGGCGCTGGGCATTGGCGACACTCTGCGAGTGAGCCTTACCGCTGACCCGGTGGAGGAGGCTTTTGCTGCCCGGAAGATTCTCAAAGCCATTGGATTGCGACGGGAAGGGCCAGAGCTGATCTCCTGTCCCACCTGTGGACGGACACAAGTGAATTTGATCTCCATGGCCCGGCAGGTGGAGGAGCTTTTGAAGGGTGTGGACAAGCCCGTCACCGTGGCGGTGATGGGGTGCGTGGTCAACGGTCCCGGCGAGGCCCGCCACGCAGACGTGGGTCTGGCCGGAGGAAAGGGCGAGGGTGTGCTGTTCAAGCACGGGGAGATTGTCGCCAAGGTGCCCGAGGACCAACTGGTGCCCGGACTGATGAGGCTGGTTGAGGAACTGTGAAGGAGAAAAATATGACACATATTGGAACACAGTACATTGAGACGTATCGGCTGATTTTGCGCCGGTTTGAGCTGTCAGATGCCTCCGCTATGTTTGCCAACTGGGCGTCCGACGATGAGGTGACAAAATTTCTCACCTGGCCCACCCATGCGGATGTGTCGGTGACGGAGAAAATCCTGGAGGAGTGGGTGCCCCAGTATGAAAAGGCCGACTGCTACCGTTGGGCCATTACCCTGAAGGAGAACGGCCCCGAGCCAATCGGGATCATCGACACGTGCCGCTGGCGCGAGGACGGAGAGCTCCCGGAAATCGGTTACTGCATGGGCAGGCGCTGGTGGCATCAGGGAATCATGTCCGAGGCGCTGGGCGCGGTGATAGAATTTCTGTTCCAGCGGGTGGGCGTGGAGCGGATCGTGGCCCGCCATGACGTGAACAATCCCCACTCCGGCGGCGTGATGCGCAAGTGCGGCATGAACTTCGAGGGAATTCGGGAAAAGGCGCACCGGAACAATCAGGGTGTAATTGATACTGCCCAATACTTCATTGAGCGTGGAGATAGATAAGGAGCGAAAGTTTGAAACAATCGGGATAATTAACACCAGAGAAAAAGGGTAAAACAAACCAGGCCCTCATAAAGAGCGCCAAAAGCAGACAGATAAAAGATGGAGCGCCTAAGTTACAGCAGGGATGTTGACTTCATCAGTGAAAATGTATCCTCGCTTTCGGAGCAGTTCCAAGCCTTGCACTTTAGAAATCACAACGGAATGCTCAGTGATTTTGTCGGTGAGATAACCCTTTACAGAATAAGGCTTCAGTTTGGACAGGACGTTCCAGATAGCGGTCAGGAGCATCCGGCACGGGAGATGCGGGTGGATTTTACCTTCTTGTTACTCTGGTCATTCCGAGGGCAGCAGCCAGCCCAGGAAACCAAGTGCTTTTCGGAGGGAAATACCGACATATCCACGCTGATTTCGGAGATGAGAACAACAGCTGTCAATGGAGCGGCAGAATAGCCTGGGACAGTGCGGATCAGTTCCAGTTGGTGCGGGTAAGGTTCGGCAAGCCGAAAGATTTCGGTTTCGATATGCTCCCGGTGTTCATTGAGCTGGCCGATGTGCAGCAAACATTCCTTGAGTTTGGCGGCCTGCTCACGAGACGCGGCCCCATCCACGGCAGCTTGAATTTCTTCAACAGGGTGCTTACAGCGCCTGTCAACAAACGGAGCCGCATCAAACTGCTGTCCAGGATGGTCCAAAATGTGTTGGATGATGGAACGCGAGGATTTCCCAAACACGTCAGAAAACACATCGTCCAGCTTCAGGTTGGAAACGGTCAAGCAGTTTTGAGCACGGTTCTTTTCCCCGTAGATTCCATGCAGACATCCGAGCAGGAGTATTTCGCGAGCCAGTCAGCCAAATCCTGCAGCCCTTTGGGAAATGAGGAAAAGCGAGCCTGTTTGTACTCTGTCCGGCCATTGGAATCGGTTATTCCGATACAGGCAAATATCCAGGTTTTGTGAACATCCAGTCCACAGCAGTTTTTGCGGAGAATCTTAAAAGCCATTTGAGCCCTCCAAATGTGTATTGGAGAGGTTTGGCAGGGACTGGTCTCCCGGCAAAATCGAGTCGATTTGAAAGAGATAAGTTTACGGGCTACTTTCATGCGCCATTCGTTGATGCTTTAACGGGCGACCGAACCATATAGATATGCGGGGGTGCCGCTATACAGCCCCGCCACTCACCTCCACGGTTTCTGTAGTGTACCGAACACTCCCGTGGTTAGTATAGCAAATCATCATTACTGGCGAAAGCACCCTTGTTTCATGACCCCGTCGGTGCCTTTTGCAGAAAGGCGGATTATAGATATGACCGGTGGTATGCCTACATTTCAACAGACCTTTGCCAACTGCCCCTTCCCAGAAGGGGTTTTGGCTGTTTTGGGGAACTGCCCTGTCCAGGTGAAGGTGCTTCGCGCCCAGCGGGTCATGGAAGTGATTGCCAGCGGAGGCAGCGCTTCCCAAGAGATTCTGGCCCAGGCGTCAGATGTGTTGAAGAAGGCCTTTGGACTCAATATGGCCACGGTGGCGGTGGACCATCCTCAGACTATGGAACCGAGGACGCCGGAAGTGGAAGTGCATTCGCAAAATGAAATGGGCGCATCAGGAAAATCCGCTCTAAAAGAAAAAACCCAGTCCAAACAGGCAGAAAAAGTGCCTGTAGCTGTTTCAAAAAAGGCCCTCCCTGATCAGAAAAAGCCGACCCAGGACTTAGAGGCCCAAATGAAGGCCATGCGTCGCAAGCTGATGAAAAAAGACTCTCCGGTACCGGGTGGAGGGAGAAAGAAACGGGAAAAGACGATTTTTGGCAAGGTTTCTGTCACAAAGAAGCCCACGCCTTTAGGAGAGCTCACCCTTGACATGAACAGTGTGTTAGTAGAGGGCGAGGTGTTCAATGTGGAGCACCGGGAGTTCACCAAAAAGAAAGCCTGGGTGGTACGGTTTGATATCACTGACTATACCGGCTCCATCCGGGTCACCAAGTACATGGGGGAGGAAGCCAAACCCATTGTAGATCAGGTGAAGAAAGGCCAGCGTCTTCAGATCCAGGGGCGGCTGACATTGGGACGTTTTGAAAACAACGATTTGGTTTTGGAGCCCGATGGCATCATTGAGGTCCCTAAGCCTGAGAGACGCAAGGATACCGCGCCTGAGAAGCGGGTAGAACTCCATTTACATACGAAAATGTCCCAGATGGACGCATTGTGTGATACCAAAACGGTGGTGAGCCAAGCCATTGAGTGGGGACATCCGGCGATTGCCATTACAGATCATGGGGTGGTGCAGTCTTTCCCGGATGCTTACAATGCCTCCGGCCGGGGAGAGAAAATCAAGATATTGTATGGCGTGGAGGCGTACTATCAGAACGATGTAGACGAGGTGACGGGAGTTCACGGACCGGGGGATATGCTTTTAGATGGGGAATTCGTGGCTTTTGACCTGGAGACTACCGGCTTGGACGCCCGCGTTGAGGCCATCATCGAGATTGGCGCGGTGCGCGTCCGGGATGGGAAGGTGGTGGACAAATTTGCCTCCTTTGCTCAGCCAGGGCGGCCCTTGAGCGCAAAGACGGTGTCCTTGACCGGTATCACCGACGAGTTGTTAAAGGACGCACCTGCGCCGGAGGATGCGGTGGATGCCTTCTTGGATTGGGTAGGGGATACGCCGCTGTGCGCCCACAATGCGGCCTTTGACACTGGATTCATCCGGGAATATTGCGCTCGTTCAGGCCGTCCGTTCGACCCGCTCTATTTTGATACCTTTGTGCTGGCACAGTATCTGTGTCCAAAGTTATCCAACCACAAATTGGATACGGTGGCCAACGCCTTGGGCCTGCCACCATTCCAACACCACCGTGCCTATGATGACGCGGAGACCTGCGGCCTGATCCTGGCCGCGCTGCTGCCCATGCTGCGGGAGCAAGGGGTGGAGCGCGCCTCTCAGGTCAACCGACTGTTTACCGGGAAAAAGCGGGGAGGACGGGGGAGACGGTCGCCTTACCATCTGATTATTTTGGCAAAGAACCAAACCGGCTTGCGCAACCTATACAAGTTGGTATCCAAGGCTCATTTGGATCACTTCAACCGTTTCCCTATCATGCCGAAGTCGCTGGTGAACGAAAACCGGGAGGGGCTCATCATCGGCTCCGCCTGCGAGGCGGGGGAACTGTTCCAGGCGGTGGTCAGTGGTAAAGAAGACCGGGAACTGGAACGTATCGCTGCGTGGTATGATTTTCTGGAGATTCAGCCGCTGTCCAACAATGCCTATATGCTCCGGCCTGACAGAGAGGGCAAGTGTATTGCCCGGGACATGGAGGACCTGCGGGCTTTCAACCGCCGGGTGGCAGCCCTTGGAAATCGAATGGGGAAACCGGTATGCGCCACCGGAGACGTCCATTTTTTGGATCCTGAGGATGAGGTCTACCGCCATGTACTGCTGGCCGCCAAGGAGTTTGAGGACGCTGACCAGCCCAACCCCCTCTATTTCCGGACCACCGATGAAATGCTGGAGGAGTTTTCCTATCTGGGGAAAGAAAAGGCTCATGAGGTAGTGGTGGATAACCCTAAGCTGGTGGCGGATTGGTGCGAGCATATCCAGCCTCTTCCTGACGGTCTGTTTGCCCCAAAGCTAGAGAATTCTGACGGAGAGCTGAAGGATTTGGTGTGGGGTAAAGCGCATCGGCTTTACGGTGATAATCCGCCTCAAATTGTGGTGGACCGCATCAATGCGGAGTTGGTGGATATCATTCGCTGTAAGTACGACGTCATTTATATGTCCGCTCAGAAACTAGTACAGAACTCACTGGAGCACGGCTATCTGGTGGGCTCCCGTGGGTCGGTGGGCTCGTCCTTGGTAGCCTTCATGTCGGGCATCACGGAGGTGAACTCCCTGCCCGCCCACTACCGCTGTCCCAACTGCAAGCATTCTGATTTTGCCTACGCCCAGGACCCAACCCACCCCTACGGCTGTGGTGCGGATATGCCGGATATGAAATGCCCTGTCTGCGGGGCGGACTATGAGAAGGACGGCTTTAACATCCCCTTTGAGACCTTCCTTGGTTTTGGCGGCGATAAGGTGCCGGATATTGACCTGAACTTCTCTGGTGAGTACCAGTCTAACGCTCATAAGTATACCTTTGAGTTGTTCGGAAAGGACCATGTATTCCGGGCGGGCACCATCGGCACGGTGGCGGAAAAGACCGCCATCGGTTACGTCAAAAAATACCTGGAGCAGATTGGCAGGGTGGACGCGCCCTTTGCTGAGGTTTTGCGGCTGGCGAAGGGCTGCGAGGGTGTCAAGCGTACCACCGGCCAGCACCCCGGTGGTATGGTGGTCATTCCCCAGGACAAGGAGATTTACGATTTCTGTCCCGCACAGCACCCGGCGGATGACAAGGACTCGGACATCATCACCACCCATTTTGAATACCACTCCATGGAGTCCAACCTTTTGAAGCTGGATATGCTGGGACACGATGACCCATCTATGATCCGAATGCTGGAGGACATCACGGGGGAGGATGCCAAAGCCATCCCCCTGGACGACCACAAGACCATGAGCCTGTTCACCACCTCGGAGCATCTGGGCTACACGGACGATCCCATTCTGGGTCCCACCGGAGCGGTGGCCGTGCCGGAGTTCAACACCAGCTTCACACGGGGGGTGTTGGAGGAGACCCAGCCCACCCAGTTCGATACGCTCCTGCGCATTTCTGGCTTTACCCACGGCACCGACGTGTGGCTGGGCAACGCCCGGGACCTCATCCTGAACGGGACGGCCAGCGCTCAGCAGTGCGTGGGATGCCGCGATGACATCATGCTTTACCTGATCTCCAAGGGCGTGGATGCTAAGCTGGCGTTTAAGATCATGGAGGCCGTACGAAAGGGCAAGGTGAAAAAGGGCGGTTTCCAAGACGGCTGGGTGGAGACCATGAAAGAGCATGACGTGCCGGAGTGGTACATAGACTCTCTGGCGAAAATTGCCTATCTGTTCCCCAAAGCCCATGCGGTGGCCTATGTGATGATGGCTTTCCGAATTGCCTGGTTTAAAGTTCACCGACCGCTGGCGTTCTACGCCACCTATTTCTCCATTCGAGCCAAAGCCTTCGACGAGAAGTATATGTGCCGTGGGATGGAAGTGGTCAAGCGGAAGATGGCGGAGATCAACGCCAAAAAGAACGCCAAAGACAAAAAAGATCGTCCGTCAGCAGTGGAGGAGGACATGCTCACCACGCTGGAGGTATGCTATGAGTTCTATCTCCGGGGGTTCAATTTTGCCCGAATGGATATTTCCCGGTCCCATGCCGTCAATTTCCTGGTGGACGAGGAGAAAAACGCTCTGATTCCGCCCTTTACCTCTGTGGCTGGACTGGGCGAGACGGTGGGATGGGATATTATGGATAAGCGAAAGGGGAAGGACTTTTTATCGATCGAGGAGTTTTCTTTGACCTGCACCAAGGTGTCGTCTACCCATCTGGCCCAGCTCAAGGAGGCGGGGGCTTTTGGGGGGTTGCCGGACAGCAGTCAGTTTTCGCTGTTTTGATGGAAATGCCGTTATGAGAAAGATAGAAGTATTTGAACCATGGTTTTTCTTGTTCTTTGGAGTATTCCATCTGCATCGCATCTGGGGATTGATCGACCGAAGTTCATATGCGAAGTTTTGGATATCCATACTGGAGAGAAAAGGTGTACTCTACTATTTTCTGATGGTGGTTTTGCTTGCACTGTGTGTTCTGGGCGTGGGGGTATTTTTCAAAAACCGTCATAAGAACTATTGGTGGAGATGGATTTACCTTTTTGGGGGAAGCTATCTGCTGTTCGATCTGCTTGCAATTGCGGTGGGGTGGAAGTTTTGGAATGAACTGGTCCACAAGATGTTCGATGTATCATCTCCATATTGGAATGTGATTTGGGGCGGGTTCACTTTGCTTGGATGTTTTGTGTTTGGATTAGGCGTGAAGCTGCTGTTTCAGCACAGGCTAGACGATACTTGACACAGCGGCAGGGATGTGGTATCATTCATCACATTAGTGAGTTAAAGAATTTGGAGGCAATCTTATGAACATCCACATCAACACCCCGGAGGGTACACGGGATCGTTTATTTTCCGAGTGCCTGGAGCGCCGTCAGGTACAGTCTGCCCTGGTGGAGCTGTTCCGCCGCCGGGGATATACCGAAGTCATCACCCCCGAGGTGGAGTTTTATGATCTGTTCGTCCAGTCTGGCAACCCCATTCCTCAAGAGGCTATGCTGAAAATCATCGACCGCTCCGGCAAGATTATGGTCATGCGGCCCGACTGTACCGCCCCCATCGCGCGGGTAGCAGCCACCAAGCTGAAAACGCTGGCATTTCCCCAGCGGCTGTACTATGATCAGACCGTGTTTCGTTCCGGTCAGGCGAACCAGGGCGGCAGCAGTGAGATCGCTCAGTGCGGCGTCGAAATGATCGGCGCGGTGGGGGAGAAGGCCGACCTGGAGATGGTGGCTATGGCGGTGGATTCTCTGCGATGCTGCGGCCTGCGGCAGTTTCACATTGAACTGGGTCACGCCGGGTTCTATCGGGTTCTGGCTGGGCGGATGAAGATGTCCTTGGACGAACTGGAACGGCTGCGGGAGGCCATTGAGGGCAAGAATTTCGCCCTACTCAACGATCTGCTGGAGCCCTACCGAGGCGAGGATGCCTATGCCGCTCTGCGCCGTCTGCCTTACCTGTTCGGCGGGATGGAGGTGCTGGATGAAGCCCAAGCATTGGCGGGGGCCTGCGACAGTCTGGACCATTTGCGCCGGCTGTATGGCGAGCTTTCCTCCGCCGGATATGGAGATTGTGTCCGCTTTGATTTGGGACTGGTCCATCAGCTGGACTATTACACCGGCATGGTATTCCGTGGTTATGCCGAGGGTGCGGGTGCACCAGTGCTGTCCGGTGGCCGCTACGACGGGCTGATGGAGCAGTTCGGTCGAAAGGCGGAAGCAACCGGCTTTGCCGTGGACGTGGATGCGGTGGGGGCCTGCCTGACCATCAAGACGCCCAGTTTGGAGACAGTCATTCACTATGGACCTGGGATGCTCTCCCAGGCGCTGGCGGTGGTAGACAGCCGCCCGGCGGGGAGCTGTGAGTTGTCCCCCTGCCGCACACTGGACAGCACCATGAACCTGGCCCGTGAAAAGGGCGCGGTGCGGGTACTGCTGCTGGACAGCGAGGGAGAGAGGTGGCTGACGGTATGAGCGAGCGGTTGAGAATTGCCCTGACCAAGGGGCGCTTACAGGACAAGTCGTTGGAGCTGTTCGAGTCTATGGGATTGGATTGTTCCCCGGTGCGCAACCCTGGGCGTAGGCTGATCCATGCCATTCCCAACTATCCCTTGGATGCGGTGCTGGCCAAAGCGTCGGATGTCATCACCTATGTGGAGCACGGCGCGTGCGACCTGGGTGTGGTGGGCAAGGACACCATTTTGGAGAAGGGTGGAGCCTTTTACGAGGTGCTGGACCTGGACTTTGGCTGCTGCCGGTTTGCCCTAGCGGTGAAAAAGGGCAGCGATTTCTACGGCACATACAAGACTCGGCGTATCGCGTCTAAATATCCCAATGTCACCCGAGCCTTTTTTGAGGGTAAGGGGATGGACGTGGACATCATTAAAATAGAAGGCAGCGTGGAGCTGGCTCCGATTCTGGATTTGGCGGACGGCATCGTAGACATTGTGGAAACAGGAGCCACGTTGAAGGAAAACGGTCTGGAACCCATCGAGGATGTGGCCCAGGTGTCGGCGCGGCTTATTGTGAATACTGCGTCTATGAAACTATATAAAAGTGAGATCACGGACTTTTTGTTCCGTGTAGAGCGGAAATTGGGGGAACAGGCATGATCAATATCATCAGAGCGGACGGTACGGTGGAACGTCGCCAACTGGACGCCATGCGAGCCCGTGCGGCAGAGAAAAACGCAGACATTGAGCTCACCGTTCAGGCGGTGATGGAAAACGTGCGGCAGGAGGGGGTCCTGGCGGTGGAGCGCTATTCCCGCCAATTTGACCATAAAGTGCCCTATGAGATTCCAAAAAAACAGCTGGAGGAGGCCGCAAAGCGGGTGCCTTCGGAGCTGCTGGCGGCTTTGCAGAGGAGCGCAGATCATATCCGCGCTTACCAGAGCCATCTGCGGGATGAGATTCAATTTGGTGAGCTGAGTTGGGAGAGCCCCGTGGGAGGTAAGGTCGGGCGCATTGTCCGCCCTTTGCGCCGAGTAGGCGTTTATGTTCCCGGCGGACGGGCAGCTTATCCCAGCTCGGTGTTGATGAACGTGCTGCCCGCCAAGGTGGCGGGGGTGGATGAGGTGATTATGGTTACGCCACCCACCAACTACCTCAACGACGCGGTCCTGGCGGCGGCCTGGGTGGCCGGAGTGGACCGAGCTATCGCTGTGGGTGGGGTCCAAGCGGTGGCAGCGCTGACCTATGGCGCGGGATTCATCCCTAAAGTGGACAAGCTGGTGGGGCCCGGAAATGCCTATGTGGCTGCGGCAAAGCGGTTGGCCTATGGAATTTTGGACATCGACATGGTGGCTGGTCCCTCGGAGGTGCTGGTCATTGCCGATGACAAGGCCAACCCTAAGTATGTAGCGGCGGATCTGCTGAGCCAGGCAGAGCACGACCCGTTGGCTTCGGCGGTGCTCCTCACTACGAGTCAGGAGCTGGCAGAGGCAGTTGATCAGGAAATGATCCGTCAAACCGGATATTTGAGCCGGAGCGAGATCATGGAGGCGTCTTTGAGGGATTACGGCTGTGCTATTGTTTGTATGAGCCTAAATGAATGCGCATTCTTAGCGGATGAGATCGCGCCAGAGCACTTGGAGCTCATAATAGAGGAACCCAGGGCGCTTCTACCACTCCTGCACAACGCCGGAGCTATTTTCTTGGGGGCCAATACGCCGGAACCGCTTGGGGACTACATGGCAGGTCCTGACCACGTTTTGCCCACGTCTGGGACAGCTCGATTCTTCTCGCCACTGTCTGTGGACGCTTTTATCAAAAAAACCAGCGTTTTGGAATTTGGGCGGGAGGATCTTTCCAAGGTCAAGGATGAGATCATTACATTAGCCAAGTCGGAGGAGTTGACGGCTCACGCCAATTCCATTCAGGTTCGATTCGAATAAGGAAGGTGACCTTATGCGTCAAGCTGTCGTACAGCGCACCACGAAAGAGACAGATATCGGCCTCACTCTTTGTCTGGACGGGGGAGAGGTAAGCGTATCTACAGGGATTGGTTTTTTTGATCATATGCTCACGGCGCTGGCTTTTTATGCCGGCTTTGGGATGGAATTGTCCGCCCTAGGTGACCTGCACGTGGACGGCCATCATACGGTGGAGGATGTGGGTATCGTACTGGGACAGGCGTTCAGAGAAGCACTGGGGGACAAGAAAGGCATCCGGCGATATGGCGCCGCTTTTGTACCCATGGATGAGGCGTTGTGCCGTACGGTTTTGGACTGCTCCAACCGGCCTTTTCTAGTGTTTGACGCGCCCATGCCCCAGTCGATGATCGGCGGCTATGATAGCTGTCTGACAGTGGAATTCATGCGGGCGTTTGCGGTGAACAGTGGAATCACTTTACATCAAAAGTGTGAGTATGGAGACAATGCACATCACATCACTGAGGCGCTGTTCAAATCCTTGGGTTTGGCATTGAAGGAAGCAGTGCAGGTAGAGGGGGATGGTGTAATTTCCACAAAAGGAGCGTTGTGATGAAATATACCGCGATTGTGGACTATGGCGTTGGCAACCTGAAAAGTGTTGCCAATGCAATGGCGTACATCGGCCAGAGAACACTGGTCACAGGTGATGCGAAGGAGCTGGAACGGGCTGATGCGATCATCCTACCCGGAGTTGGGGCATTTCCGGACGCGGCGGATAAGTTGTATGAGAGCGGGCTGAACCAGGCTCTGGCGGCTCAGGCAGGGCGCAAACCTATTCTGGGTATTTGCCTGGGGATGCAGCTGCTGTTTGACCGCGGAGAAGAGGGGAGAATCTGTGAAGGCTTAAAACTTGTCAGCGGGAGTGTAAAACGGATTCAGACCGATTTGAAACTACCGCACATCGGATGGAATAGTTTGAGCTTTCAAAATGACTCGCCGCTGTTCTGCGGGCTAGAGGATGGTGCCTACGTGTATTTTGTCCACTCATTCTGTGGCTGCGCTGCGTATGAGAACGATGTGATTGCACGCACTCAATATGGCCCTTCTGTAGTGGCGGCAGTGTCGCGCAACGGAGTATACGGCTGTCAGTTCCACCCGGAGAAGAGCGGAGTGGTTGGACTGCAAATTTTGAAGAATTTTGGAGAATTGATCCAATGATTTTATTGCCTGCTATCGACATGAAGGACGGAAAGTGTGTCCGTCTGAAAAAGGGGGAGTTTTCCACTGTCAGTCAGGTGGCTGACAGTGCCATAAGTACGGCTTTGGCCTTTGCCCAGGCGGGGGCAAAATGGATTCACATGGTGGACCTAGATGGGGCGCGGGGTGGAGTTCGGATAAATTCTCCCGACGTCAATGAAGTGATTCAAAATTCTGGCTTATCTGTGGAGCTAGGGGGCGGTATCAAAACGCAAGGAGATGTGGATATGGTGGCCGCGTCAGGTGTAACCCGACTGGTCATTGGGTCCGCTGCCGTTGCCAATCCTGAGGTCGTAGATTATGCGCTGGAGCGATATGGCAACCGGGTGGCCGTAGGCATTGATTGTCTGGATGGTCGAGTCCGAACGGCGGGCTGGGAGCAAGATTCCGGATTGAGTGGTTTGGATTTGGCCCGCCAGATGGAGGGGAAAGGGGTCAAAACTCTCGTTTTTACTGATATTGCCACCGACGGGATGCTTTCTGGACCTAGCTTTGGCCAGCTAGCTGCGCTGCAAAAGGTGGTAAAATGCGACATCATAGCATCCGGTGGTGTCACTACGTTGGAGGATGTGAGACGTCTGCGGGATATGGGCCTGTACGGGGCCATCATCGGTAAGGCGTACTATGCCGGGACCATTGATTTGGCCGAGGCCATCCGGGAAGCCGGACCCCAGCAATGAAAATTGCAGTGATTGGATACAGCGGTGCCGGAAAGTCCACTCTGGCCCGTGCCTTGGGGGAGCGCTACGATATTCCAGTACTCCATTTCGACCGGGTGTATTGGGCCCCAGGCTGGCAGGCGCGGGATAGGGAGGAGGCCCACAAGCTGGTGCACAAGTTCATGGAGCAGCTGGAATGGGTCATCGACGGAAATTATACGAAATTTGAGTATAGCCGCCGGATGTCAGAGGCAGATAGAATTATTTTCCTGGATTTCCCGCGTCTAACTTGCTTTATCCGGGCATGGAAACGCTATTTCCGCTATCGTGGGCAGACCCGTGCAGATATGGGAGAGGGATGTCCAGAGAAGATGGACCTGGAATTCATGTTGTGGATTCTGTTCAAAGGCCGTGTCAGCCAGAAACGTGTAGAATTCCAGGAAATTTTGCACCAATATCCAGACAAAGTAGTTGTCCTGAAAAGCCAGAGGGAAATTGACCGATATTTGGAGGGGCTTTCATGTTAGCCAAACGCATTATCCCCTGCCTGGATGTCAGGGACGGACGAGTGGTAAAGGGCGTCAATTTTATGAATATTCGGGACGCGGGTGACCCGGTGGAGTTGGCTAAGTACTACTCGGACCAGGGGGCAGATGAAATTGTCTATTTGGATATCACCGCCACCAGCGATGCCCGGGATACAGTGGTGGATGTAGTAGAACGCACTGCGGAGCAGGTGTTTGTTCCCTTGACTGTGGGCGGTGGCATCCGCACTTTAGAGGACTTCCATCGGCTGCTTCGGGCTGGGGCGGATAAGATATCAGTCAACTCCGCTGCCGTAAAGGATGAAACCTTGATTGCCCGTGCTGCTCAGCGATTTGGGTCCCAGTGTGTTGTGCTGGCTATTGATGCCCGCCTCCGTCCCGAGGGTTGGTATGAGGTGGTGGTGGCCGGCGGGAGAACGCCCACCGGCATCAACGCGGTGGAATGGGCCAAACGTGGACAGGAACTAGGTGCTGGGGAGATCTTGCTTACCTCAATGGATGCCGACGGCACCAAGACGGGTTTTGACCTTGCGATGACCCACGCAGTGACAGTGGCTGTTTCCATCCCAGTGATTGCCTCCGGCGGCTGCGGGAGTTTGGAGCATTTTGCCCGCGTGTTCGAGGAGACCGGCTGCGACGCGGCTTTGGCAGCCTCGCTGTTCCACGTTAGGGAGCTGACCGTGCCCCAGGTCAAGGAATTCCTTCGGGGCCGAAATATCCCAGTGCGGTGAGGCGTAGTGCGGGGAGGAATAGCATATGTTTGATTTGGACTTACTGTTTCAGAAATCTGATCTGATCCCTGTTATCATTCAGGAACAGGGAAGCAGGGAAGTGCTCATGCTGGGTTTTACCAACCGGGAGGCGGTAGAGCTGACGCTCAAGACAAAAACAGCGTGGTTTTGGAGTCGAAGCCGCCAAGCGCTCTGGAATAAAGGGGAGACCAGCGGAAATTTTCTTCACGTCAAGGAGGTTTTTGCGGACTGTGACACCGATACGCTCCTATATATGTGCGCACCGGATGGACCAACCTGCCACACAGGGGCCCATAGTTGCTTTTTCAATCCAATCGAGTTATAATGTATGAAACCAAGCGCGGGAGGGATATGATATGGACAATACGCTTGAGACCCTGTACCAGGTGATTTTGAACCGGAAGGCCAACCCTCAGGAGGGGTCTTATACCTGCTATCTATTCGACAAGGGGGTGGATAAAATCCTGAAAAAAGTGGGGGAGGAGTGCGCCGAAACTATTATTGCGGCGAAAAATGACGTCCTCTCCGACACAATAGGGGAGATTTCCGATCTCATTTATCATCTGATAGTGATGATGGTCGAAAAGGGGATCCCTCTAAGTGACGTGATAGCTGAGCTGGACCGTCGTGCCCAGAAGATCGGCAATCTGAAACAGATGAAGCAAGTGGATAAGGAGAGTTGATGATGGAAGAACGAAATGTGAACCGTTATGATTTTGACAGTGATTATGCCCACGCTGGCTTAACTTTGAACCAGTATATGTCCCAGACCTTCGGCTGGATGTTTGTGGGGCTGATGATCACGTTTCTGCTGGCGGCGGCTTTGGCTATGACCGGCCTGGTGAGCATATTTTTCAGCAATCCCTATATTCCCATGGTTTTACTGGTGGCAGAGGTCGTGGTGGTGTTGGTTATGTCTGCCGGTATCTTGAATCGGTCGGTGGGGATTACGCGGATGCTATTTGCGGTGTATTCGATTTTGAATGGCATCGTATTTTCCGTATACTTTTTCGCCTACGATGTGATCAATCTGATCTTTATTTTTGGCCTGACTGCGCTGTTTTTCGGCTGCTTTGCCATCTATGGACGGTTCACCAAGACAGACCTGTCCGGGCTGCGTCCGTTGCTTGTTGGTGGACTAATGTTCCTGCTGATTGCAGGACTGCTATCCATGTTTATTGACCTGACTGCACTGGAGCGGGGGATTTGTATGGTAGGTATCGTGGTGTTTTTGTGCTTTACCGCCTATGATACCCAGAAAATTAAAGCAAACTACGA
Organism: uncultured Oscillospiraceae bacterium; assembly: GCA_910588625.1. Classification (GTDB taxonomy): domain Bacteria; phylum Bacillota; class Clostridia; order Oscillospirales; family Oscillospiraceae; genus Enterenecus. The sequence continues at coordinate 1,407 of CAJUQN010000037.1, read as the reverse complement.
GTATTTTTATGGTGACGAGGTCATGCTGCAAAAGGCGTCGATCTACTCTGCACTCCAGCTGTATCTGGATTTCATTAATCTGTTCCTTTACTTGCTGCGCTTTTTGGGGCGGAGCCGGAGCCGGAATTGAGCTTAATGCAAAAAAGGAACACCGCCAAGATGGCGGTGTTCCTTTTCTATTCAAAGCGTAAAATAAAAACGTCCCTCAAGAGGACGAGTCAAATCGGGAACCATTGAAATTACGTCGTGCTCAGCGATCGCTGGGAACGGTAGTCTCTCCGGCGAAGATCAACTCGTCGATATCAACGGGCATTGAAAAGAGGACCTTCATCGTCATCACCTCCTTAGTTTTCTTGTTGTATATTATAGCAATAAATGTTTGGCTTGTAAAGAGGTTTTTGTGAATTTTTTGAAATGCTGATGTAGTAAGTTAAATGCAGAAAAGGTTTTTCAACCTTTTTCTGCATTATTTTTTTACCCAAACGGGGGCAGAAACGGGAAAAGGGGTGATTAAGTGAGGACTTTGACGCTGGAGGACCGCAGAAAGATTGAATTGATGTGGCGGCGTAGCGCTTCCCCGGTCAAGATTGCCGCAGAGCTGGAAATCAGTCAGTGTACCGTATATACGGAACTGAAACGAGGCCAGGAGACAGATGACGGGGGCGGCGTGGTGGCTGAAACTGGGCGGGAAGCCGGGCGAGGCGCCGGGCCTGTCCATCAGGGTCAAGGCGGCGTTCCCTATCCTGTGGGGCCGGGAGTATTACACCGTGGCCGGGAAGCAAAAGGAGACGCGCGCCCCCTGCGTCTGCTGTGACAGCACGGGGAAAGTGACCATTAAGGGCGTCGAGTACGATTGCCCCAGGTGCAAAGGGAACTGGCGCGAGAAAGAGGTTGTCGGCACAACGACGGTCTACTCCGTCGCAAAGTGGGTGCTGGAAAGCATCAGTGTAAGCGGGGCCTGATCGTCCAGCGGGATACAAACCTGGTTGACAAGGAAGTGTACTGTGCAGAGACGGCGGAACGGAAGTATCAGGAGAACTTGCGGGCCAAGGGGCCAGACATCAAACTGGGGAACGACCAGGAACTGGCGAACTATATAGAGGGGAAGATAGCGGACGACGGATATTCCCCGGAAGCGGCCCTGCATAAAATCAAAGAGGACGGCTTGACCTTCTCTGTGACCCTCTCCAAGTGGACCGTGTATAAGTATATCAACGACGGGGTGTTTCTGCGCATGACCAACAAGAGTCTGCCGATGGGCGGGAAGAGAAAGACCGAGTATAAGAAGGTGCAGGCGGCGAGGGCGCCGAAGGGGGAGAGCATCGAGGACAGGCCGGTGGAAGTGGCGACGAGGGAAGAGCCGTTTCACTGGGAAATGGATTCCGTGCTGTCCGCCAAGGAGGGCGG
>CAJUQN010000036.1 GCA_910588625.1 uncultured Oscillospiraceae bacterium | reverse complement strand
TGCTGCCGATTTTCAGTGCGGGGAATCCATTGCCCCGCACCAGCTCATAGGCCCCGGCGCGGCTGATACCCAGCACCGCCGCCACCTCCGGCACCGAGAGCATCAGCGGCAGTTCATCGTAGGATGTGTATTTTACTTTCTTCATTTTCTTCCTTTCCCCCTTCCCGTGGAATGGTTCCTATCTTGTTGGATGCGTCTTGTTGATATAGTTCCTCCCAAAATTTGAGAGTGGGATACTCAAAATTCTAATACATGACTATGCCCTCGTCCGGGTGGTCGTCCGGCTTGTGGCCCATGGCAATCTTCTTTTCTTGAATTCTCTGGAGCAGCTTGCGGTCAGTGCGCATACCAATTGGACTGCGTTTGGGTAAGGAGTTGTCTTGGAACACCTTGCTTATGCTGTGGAGCAAACGCACCACCGCCAGCGCCGCTACAGAAGTCTTGGAGTCTTCCATCCGTTCCAACAGGAGGCCGGCGTACTCGTTGCCCTGCGCCGCCGCTTGGGACAGCCAATATTCGGCTTGCTCCGTATCTTGGGGGAGCTTCTCCTGCCCGGTGAGATACAATTTGCCCAGCAGATACTGTGCGCCGGGGTGGCCTGCGTCGGCGCACCCGGACAGGTGCTCCAACCCTTTCGCCACATTCTTGGCAACATTTTCTCCGCCGAGATATTCTTTTGCCAGACGATACCCGGCGCGGAGCGAACCCTTCTGCCACGCACACTCCAGCCATTCCATCCCCGCCTGTGGGTTGCGTACTTCCCAATCATCGGAGAGCAGCAATTCACCCAACGCACATTGGGCCGGAACCATTCCCGCCCGCGCCGCTTTCTCGAACGCATCCACCGCCAGTGCGCTGTCTGGGATCAGGATGCCGCCGTCCCGGTACAGCGTCCCCAGCATATACCACGCCTGGGGTACACCGTGATCCGCCAGCATTTTCATCTCCGACACCGCCCAGTCCTTGTTCTCGATAGGTTCCTCCGGGCTCTCCAGTACCTGCTTCATTTGCCAATACCAATGATTGTGGGAATGATCGTATTCCTCATCTTCATCCGGCTGCTGTTCGCCTTCGAAGGTCAGCGCGGAAAGGCGGAGACGCTCCGCCTCCGCCACAACAGCATTTTTGATTTGCCGGAACTCCTTCCGCTCAGACAGTTTTTTCTTTTTTGGCGGCGCGTCGGAGTAGTACCCCTCTACCTCACCCTGGAGCGTCTGCCACCGGTCATAGCACTCAGCCACCACGGGCAGGCGCTCCATCTCGTCCACGATCTCATCCACCAGCTTTTTCACCGGCTTGGGCAGATAGCCGTACTTCTTCTGGCCTTTCACATTACCCAATTCCCGGGACAGCTTCAGGATCAATTCTTCCGCCTCCGGGTGGTCGCAGAGACCTTGGCGCATTTCCTTCACCAGCGCCAGCATGGACGCCCGCGCCTGACGTACCAGCTCGTCCCGGGAGACAGTCTTCTGCTCGTACAGATGGAGCATTTCCTGGTCAAAAATCTGGTTGGTCAGCGTGGATCTGATTTTGCGAATGCCATCCTGGTCCAGCCAGCCCTCCTTAGGCTGGCTGGACCAGGCCATCATGTGGACATGAGGATGATGGCCCTCGTCGTGGAAGGCGGCGTACCAACGGAAGTGGCCGGGCGGGATACCCATGGCGGCGGCAATCTCATTGCGCTCCTGACGGAGCAGATCCCGCCACGCCGACGCCCGATCGTAACCCAATCGTGCCGCGTCCTCCCGCTTCAGCGAGATGATGTGCGTCCACACGTTGCCGGTGTAGCTGTCCAGCTCCGCCGCTACTTTTTGTAAATCCACGGTGTCGTCATCACTGAACAAGCCGTGGCTGCCCAGCCACTCCACCCTCGGACGGGTGGCGATGTACTTCAGGTACACATCGGAGCGGTTGGCCTGCTCCCAGTTACACTCCAGCGCTGTGGTAATGAACGCGGAGGCGTGGACTTTGGTGTGGGACGTCTGCCAATCATCGTATTCCAGCAGCTCTTTCGTATCCGGGAAATCCCGCACCAGCGAACGGATCAGCTGCTCCTGCCGTTTCGTAGCTGGGCGGTCATCAGGCACCAGCTCCACACCATCCCGTGTGCCGATGTAGCGCAGGTAACCACCGCCGCCCCCACCTTTGCCGCCGCACTTGATGTACGTGCTTTTCAAAATCAGCCCAGGCATCAGTCCTCCTCAATGTGGCGCGCGATCTGCTCGAAGCGCGTCTGTCCGTTGGTGCGCTTCGTACGCTCCGCGCTCTCGGCTCGCTTGCGCCGCAGATATTCCTCGTCCAGCTCCGTGCAGTCCGCCAGGATACTCATGCACATATCCAGTTCCACCGTCAGCTTGAACATCAGCGACGCCATGCGTTTCTCCATGGTGCCCAACCGCCCTTCAATGCACGAACGGATGGCGGCTGGCAGGAACAGTCCCGCGTCCTGGGCGCTGAGATAGTCCAGGTAAAAATCCAGCGCGCGTTCGATAAACGCGGTCATGCTCCGGCTGCCGTCCTCCTGGTAACGACGCTCCAGTTCTGCCTTCTTCTCCGGCGTGAGATAGACCGCTAATTTGTCTTTTTTGCCCATTTTCTGCTCCTTTCCGGGGTTTGACCCCTACGTAAAGCCTGTTCTTCCGTGCCTTTTGGGGGTTGTTGACCCCATCGGCGCATTTTTTCTCTGCGCTTGACTCCAATCGTGACACTGGGAAACCGCCCGCACTGCGGGTGATTGTGGCTGGCCCGGTGCCGCTCTTGACGCCGGGGCTTTATCCTGCTTTTTCCTTCGTTCCCTCTCCAGCCTCGTCTTCGGTGCCCGCCTCGTGGTAGGTCAGCTTGTCCTTGGGCCCCGGCAAGGGAGGCATCGGCAGAATGTAGTAGGTGTTGTTGCACTGCCGCCTCCGGCCCTTGCGGTCAGTGGCGTAGGTGGCCACCTTGCGGATGAATCCCCGCCGCTCCAGCTCATCCACCGCCTTGCGAGCCGTGGTGTCGGAGCAGCCGCAGGCTGCGGCGATGGTCTGCATACTGGGCCAGCAATAATCTTTGCTCCCGGCGCGGGAACGCAGGTAGCCGTACACCGCCAGCTCTCGGCAGCCCAGGCCATAGCAGTAGACGGCGTTGCTGGTTTTGAAATAGCGTTCTCCTAAAATTGACATAGTGGTTCTCCTTTCATCGTCCGTTGGTTGACTGCCTGACGCGGAAAACTTCGCCCGTCTCCTTCCTCCGCGCAAAATAAAACACTTCCCCCATACCAAATTGTGGGAGCAATATTCATATTGCGTTTTCAGTTGGTTGTGATACAATGGAGCGGTTGGGAGGTGGAAGGATGTCCCAGGCCAAGTACAAAATTTATCAGCTGTCCGCCCGGGCAGTGATGAGCTACGCCGTGGAAACAGCGGATCGCTACAGCTTTGAACTCAGCGCATCGGCAACTGAGAAATGCAGAGATAGAACGACAGCCCATGAGCAGGATTCCAACGCCCTGTTCTTCCAGATCATGTGTGTCCTGCACGGCAACGGCTACGCCGAACCCAGCGACGGAAAGCTGATTCCAGACCTGTCTGACGCAGTTTTTTATATGGACTTTGCGCGCGTCTTTGACAGTAGCGCCGCCAACAAAAAACAGCGTGTTCGCCAGGAGAAAGCCCGGGCCATGTTCCGCCCCGAGGGCGTAGAACTGGATTTCGGCTCCGGCCCACATCGGTACGTGGCTTTTGAACGCTCCGGCAGTATGAGCCGTCAGGCGCGGCTGTCTTTCATCCGTGCCGACATCCACGACACAGTGCGCCAACGCATCATGCTGGGCATGGAGATTGGCCAGTGCCAGCTCTCCAAGCTGTACGCTTACAACGGCCTGATGCTGTCCAGCGGTGTGCGCATCGACGGCGTGGGCATCGACCGGCCCCACCGGGTCATTGTAGTGGACAACCGCACCCGCACAGAGCATCTCGTCCCCGTCATCACCGTGGAGGACGACGGCACAAAAAATACCACCCGGAAATACCGCCGGGTGGAGAAAAAGGCGGACGTGGAGATCACCTGCTTTGACGGCGAGGGACTGATCTCACCCCGGTTCGCCGCGCAGATCGACCGGGCGCTGTGCGGCGGGCACGTCCATACTTCCTTCCAGACCCGTCTGCCCTACGTCAAGGGGATGCTCCATCAGGTGGACTTCCACACCTTCCTGACAGACTGCGGCACCCGCACCATCACCGACCTGTGGGGCGTGGAGCACCAGGCGCGCGACGTGGACGTGATCCTCACCCGCTCCATGTGCAAAGGGTTAGGGTGGATGGCAGAGTGCGGCATGAGCTGGGCGGACTATTGGGATGCCTTTCGGCACTATCGCCACGCGCTGTACGTCACCAACGTGAGCAAGGAAAAACCGGAACAGTTCACCGAGCTCAACTATCAGTTTCTCACCACTGTGTCCGTCCGCGCCGATGAATTCCGGCCCACCGACCTGCCGGACGGCTGGGAGCACAGCCCGGAGGAGGATGGGCGGCATTGGCTCACCAAGCAGACGGAGTTGGCCTACTACAACTTCCGGGCCAACGAACAATTCCGGCAGGACTATTTTTTGCGGGCACTGGAGGGACGGCACTTCTGGGAGCGTGAGAAGGACCGGGACTACTACCTCGCCGCTGTTTTAAAAAAGAATCCGCTCTTTATCAACGAGCCAGTGTATACCCAGACGCTGGACGACATGGCGGAGCGTATTGTGAAAAATTACGCCGTGGGACGGCTCATCGTGGATGGGGACAATCGCTACCTGTCCGGCGATCTGCTGGATTTTCTTGTGGGATTGCTGGACTTGAAACAGGCCCGCACCAAACGGGAACGGACTTTTTACGCTTCGGCGTTTACCAACGCACAGCACTTTCCCAACGGCGCGTTCTACGCCCCCGGCTCGGCATACCCACAGCAGGAGGTGTGTACCCTACTCCGTAATCCGCACATCGCCCGCAACGAGGAGATCCAGCTCTCCTGCTATGACGATAAAAACAATATGCGCCAGTTCTATTTCCGCCAGCTCACCGACGTGGTGATGGTCAATTCCAATATGCTGGCGGCGGAACGGCTGGGCGGCGCAGATTACGATGGCGACATGATCAAGACTATTGCCGACCCGATCATCAATGCCTGTGTGCGGCGCAACTACGACATCGACCGTTTCCAGAAATACAAATCACTGGAAAACCGGGAGAACCTTCCTTTGCTGATGATCCCAGCGGCGGAACCCCAGACCGCCTCTGCCCATGACTGGGAGGCCCGGTTTGAGGCGGTGCGGGACACGTTCTCCTCCCGGGTGGGACAGCTCTGCAATGCCGCGTTGGACCGCAGCATCATTGCCTACAACGAGAACTCTGAGGACGAGGAGCGCCAGCGGTGCCGGGAGGAGACGGAGCTGCTGGCTATCCTCACCGGGCTGGAGATCGACTCGGCCAAAAGCGGCGTGCGGCCCGATCTGGAGGAGTTCCTGGGCCAGCGGACGGTAAAGCGGACGCCGTTTTTGCAGTACAAATATCTGGCGGAGCACGCCGGAGAGCGGCGGGCGTGGTACGAACCCACCCATGCCACGAAGCTGAAAGCGTTCTTCAACAAGGTGGATTGGAGCGAGGTGGACTCCAACGTGGAGCGGCTTCCCTACCTGGCCCACCAGCTGAAAAAACACACGCCGAAACTCAAAGTCACCCCGGCGCAGGATGGGGAGCTGTTTGCCTTTGCCGCCAAGCCGGACTGGCGGGACGCGCTGGACAAGGATACTTTGGACGCGGTGTCCGCCCTGCTCCAGGACTATGAGGCGTGTCTGTCCCGCATTCGGGCCTGCCGGGTGCCCGTCCAGAGCAAGGGGCGGAAGAACGATGTGGAGCGCATCCTCTTTTCCCGAGGGCAGGAGGAGAACTGGGACGCGGATGAGCTGTATGCCCAGCTGGGCGAACTGCCGCCGGAGCGGTCGGCGGAGGTGCTGGAAGCCATGCGCCGGGACGGGTGGCAGTTCCTGGACACGGAGGCCCGAGAGCGTTTCCTGCTGGAATGGCTGCCGGAATTTGAGGAGCTGTTCGACCTGCTGACCGACTTCCGCTTTGGCGGCTACCGGGTGCTGTGTGACATCCTGCTGGATATCGACCAGGAGAACACTGCCCAGGATCGCAAACAGTTAATCCGAGATGGGGACTCCCCCGCTTTCGCCGCCATGATGGAGGCATATCAGAAAAAGACGGCTTCCCAGTCCTACCGGGATGCCGTCTCCGCCAAGTGCCGGGAGCTGTTGGACAGGATCGTGAAGCCCGTGACCGCAGTACGGTATGTGGTGGCGCTGGGCAAACGTGGGCTGCTGTGGGAGCTGCTGCCGGACGCCGTTCTGCCCAACGTGCTGGAGATGCGCCATGCTAAATGAGTGGCAGGAGTTTTTGGACTACACCGGGCCGGTGATCTACAAGGCCAGCGGCAAAAAAGACACCTCCTGGCTGGGACGCTTCACCTTTGAGGCCCTGCGAGAGTTTGGCGGGCTGTCCCGGATTTTGACCGTCCTGGCCCGGGGCTTCCTGTTCCACGGCCCGGATGGAAGAAAATTGGACGGTCGACCCAGAGAGCGGACAGGCTACGCCCACCGGGGGCTGTGCGCCTGGTGTAGTGTGCCGGAGCGTGCAAGTGCGAAGCCGGAGTGGCAGTATCGGACGGATTTTGGCCTGCTTCATGAGGAGTTCCCGGCGCTGGTGGATGAGGATGGCCGGGGATGGTTCTGCCGACACTTCCATGCGGCCATGGCTTTTGCCCAGAATAACCCAAAGGTGGTACGGAAAGCGTATTCCGAGGCCGCTGGGGAGCTGGACAAAAAGTTCGACGCGGAGTGGCGCAAAAAGGTGCGGCAGTTCCAGATGCCGCTGTTTTCCTCCAACGCGGACGCCGCGTGGATCATCCGCTTTGACGATGTGATCGCCGACGCGCTGGAGCTGGGGCCGCTGCGACAGGGCATGGTTGATTTGCCCGACGATCTTCTGGCGAAGATCGAGGCGGTGAGGCCAGGGAAACTGCCCTCTGCGGTGATCCAAATGCTCATCACTTACTACATTGCCAACAAGCCGGAGGACAGCAAGTGGGTTGTGCTGCCAGTGGCAAATTTCGACTGCTGGTTCGGGGACACCAATTTCGGGCGGAAGTATCTCAGCCAAATCCCGGAGGAGATCATCCAGCGGAGCAGCAGCTTCGGCGTCAGCCGGTACCGGGTGCTGCCGGAGTTCCTGCCATAGACAGCGCGAAGGGCTGAACCGTTTTCGGTTCAGTCTTTCGCTTTTTCAACAGAGAGCCACAGCGGTCAGCAAGGCTTCCGATTTTATATCTTACCTAAAACTCTCCACTGCATCTCGTCCACCAGGGCCACCGCAGCCTTTTGGAGCCGTTCAGGCTGGAAGTTGAAAAACTCCACCGTGGGCTTGCCGTTTTTGAGGTTCCAGATTCCCGCTACCTGTCCGTTGACAGCAATCGTAGGAAGGCAGATGCCGGATTTCAGGATCACTGCGCGCTTGTACTCCGCAGGCAGGACTGTCTCTCGCTCCTTGTAGGATACGATCAGGGGATCAAAGCCGGACAACAGCGTCAGCTCCGGAATATCGCCGATCTCTGCGCCATCATCCACATAGTAGTAAACATTGCGCTGATATTCCAGCCGAGAGAACATCTCCAACTCCGGCAGCCCTTGAACAGCCTTTTTATCCAGCCCCAAAAACCACATCGCGTCCGCAATTGTCGCCGGTCCATAAGCCGTGAAAAAGCGGCGCAGCAGCTCTAACAGCACCTGGTTGTTCATTTGCAGCGGCTGGGCATCGATCAGATCAAAATCCCGGCTTGCCATATTCCGAAACGCAACCTTCCCCTGACAGGCCAGAGAGACAAAAATGCCGCCCCAAGAGGAGAACAGATGGTCGATCATCTTCGGATCGTAGTCATCAGCAAAGATCTTCCGCATTTCCGCGCGGGAGTACACGCCATCCTCCATGAGGCTTATGATTCTGTCCACGGCTTCCCGCAGCTGCGTTTCGCTGAGAAGATCCCGGAGCATCCACTGCTCAAAAGACTGATCTCCCGCGTGGGGTGCCAGCAGCAGCGGCAGATCGTCATAGGCCACGCCATGCAACGTACCCCGATAGAGCCAAGTTTTAGTGAGCGCGTGCTTCCAGTTCATCAGGTCTGCGCCGCGGATCACCGCGGAAAAAGCCACGTTTCGGTGAAACCAGCAATGCAGTCCCATCAAATCCCGGGAGAGCTGGGTAATATCCTGGCATTTGCGGGAAAGATACAGCCCGTGCATTCGTATTCGTTGAATCTGTTCGGCAATGGTATCCATATATGTATCTCCTGCAATAAAGTTACGGTAAAAGGCATGGCAGCCAGATTCCAGAGGAGATCATCCGGCAGAGCCGCAGTTTCGGCGTCAACCGATAGCGAATACGCCGGAATTTCTGCCATAAGCGGGACGAAGGGCTGGGGCGTTTCCGGCTCAGCCCTTCGCGTTTCCAACAGGGGGCCACAGCGGCCACACAGCGGTCAACAAGGGGCGACCAGGATCGGGGAGGTGTTAACCCCTCGTCCGGGAGTTCCTATCGCTCCTGCGGCGCACAACGGGTGTCCTGCTCGGTCTGGCCTGGCTGGGTAGGACGCCCGCTTTCCGGGTAGTTGTTCAGTTCATTCGCCAGCCGCCAGGCCAGCCGGAAACCACAGATAAAGCTGTCCACGGAGGTATCCTCTGTCATCCGATCCTTGGTGTCGATTAGCCGGAGTACCAGCCGCCGCTCCGGCTTGTCCAGTTTCAGGATGAGCTGCTTGTGGATGGTCTTGATCTCCGCGCGGGTATCCGCCGACTGGGGCGGTGTATAGAAGCTGTCATACAGGGCTGTCAGGGTCTTGTTCATACCGTCGCCTCCTCGTGGTACAAACATATACCACAGGCCGGTAGGAAAAGCTACTGAAACTTTTCGGAGCGTGTCTTTGACTTGTTGGATGCGTTTTGTTGATATAGTTCCTCTGTGGATTTTGGGGTGGGGTGCGGTAAAATCAGCACCTCTCTGCGGTGATTTTTTCGATCAGCGCCAGCTCATCTGCTGTAAAGTTCGTATTCTCCGCCGCTTTGATGTTGTACAGGATTTGCTCCGGGCGGGATGCCCCGGTCAATACGCTGGCCACGGCTCCGTCGTGCAGAACCCAGGCCAGCGCCATCTGCGCCAGAGTCTGGCCGCGCTGGGCCGCCAAATCGTTCAGCGCCCGGATCTGGTTCATCCTCCGCTCTGTCAAAGCAGTTTCCTTTAAGAAGCGGCCATCCGTCATGATCCGGCTGTCAGCGGGGATGCCTTTTAGATAGCGGTCTGTCAGCAGTCCCTGGGCCAGGGGCGAGAAGGCAATGATCCCTTTGCCCAGCTTGGCCGCGGTTTCCTTCAGGCCGCTGCTTTCGATTGTGCGGTCAAAGATGGAGTAGCGGTTCTGGTTGATGGCAAAGGGCACCTTCCATTCCTTCAACATCGCAGCGGCCTGCTGAAGATGCTCGCCATCATAGTTGGACAGGCCCACATACAGCGCCTTGCCGGACTGCACCGCGGAGGCCAGCGCGCCCATGGTTTCCTCCAGCGGGGTGCCGGGATCCATGCGGTGGTGATAGAAGATGTCTACGTAGTCCAAGCCCATGCGCTTCAAGCTCTGATCCAGGCTTGCCAGCAGGTACTTCCGGCTGCCCCAGTCGCCATAGGGCCCGGGCCACATCTCATAGCCCGCCTTGGTGGAGATGATCAGCTCGTCACGGTATGCGCCCAAATCTTCCTTCAGAATGCGCCCGAAGTTAATCTCAGCTGCGCCCGCAGGCGGGCCATAGTTGTTGGCCAAGTCAAAGTGGGTAATACCGTGATCGAATGCGGTGAAGCACATTTCCCGCATCGTTTCAAACCGGCCGGTATCTCCAAAATTGTGCCACAAGCCGAAGGACACCGCGGGCAGCTTCAGACCGCTGGCGCCCAGGCGGGTATAGGGCATCGTGTCATAGCGTTTTTCTGAGGCAACGTACATAATCAGATACCTCCTCTGCCTTTTATGGATCAATTATGGCTTATGATTGAACCAGTGATTCAATATTTGCAAATTTGGAAGTGAAGTTCCTGCGCCCAACTTCGTGTCTAATGTTTATAAATTGCACACTTTCCAGCAAACCAGTTCTTGCAAAGACGCTCATAATGCTGGCACGTTTAAATTGCCTTAGAAGGCGCTACATATCCCTATCTTGTGCCGCTATGAGAGATTTGCACATTTTCGGGATGGTCTTTTATTTCCCCATCGCTTTTATCTCCAGTAGCTTCAAATACAATTCCGGGTTATCCAACACAACAATTTTGAGTTCATCGATGACCCTTGTCACTATTTGGTAAAGCATACCCTGAGCACTATAGTAAGCCGTTTTTGCTGCCAGCTTTCCAGAGTCTGTATATTTGAAATTCCTATCCATAATAAGTGCAACCTTTGAAAACTCTTGCCCAATCACGTTATGAGCGTTCTTTCCTCCCATTGATGCCACTAAATTATATGGATCCGGATCATAGCTTGAAGTGGTAAACGTTAGGAGCGTCCACCCTTCTTCCTGCAAGAAATCAGTATATTCTTGCAGCATATCCGGGGCGTTTATATACTCAATGGTAATACATTCATAATTCAAATCATTTTGGCTTTTTCCAATATCAAAAAGGTTTGTTATGAATGACGCCATTGCCTTGTTTGTCCTTATTTTGTTTGTAAGCCGTTTTGGTGAAACAGCAATATCAGAATGCTCGCTTCGCAGATAATCTTCTATATCCCGCCCTTCATTCCTTCTTAAAAACTGCTTTGTATCGTAGGAAAAGATAATGGGCAATTTTCCCGCAATGGATTTTTCAATTACCAATGATAACTGATTACCTCTTATCCGTTGTGCTTCATCAATAAACACCACTGAGCATCCATCGAAGATTCTATCGATCAGTATTTGATTAATATCCCTCACTGCTCGAATGTTCCACATATATGTATCCCTTAGCTCTATATGCCCTTCATTTAATATTCCACAGTGGATAATTGAAATTTTTTTGTCTGCCTGAATCATGTCCTTGGCAATATCATACATGAGCAGAGTTTTACCTGTCCCCGCATTTGCTGAAATAGAAAAATACATAAAGGGAGTATCTGCTAACTCGGTATATATTTCATCCTTGATCCTTTGCTGGGCGGTCGTCAAAAAATATTCGCCGCGCAAAAACTTCCCCGTTGAATTAAATGGGGAAATCAAATAATTTGATGGAACAAACTCCTTGTCGGGATCAATGTTTTGATTCACAATGTGCCTTTTCACGTATGTGGCTACAACGCGTCCATCAACTTTGCTTAAAAAATCCGACTCTTCTTCATACTCATAAAACCCATCGTTTTCTACATAAGTAATTATTTTAATTTTTCTGCTCAAAAACTTCAGGTAATAGTGATTTATTCGCATCTGTTTCAGAATTTTTTCTTCTTTATTAGCAACTTTCAGCTCACTTTTGAGTTCTATATTGATAACCAGTTCGTCACCAAACCTCAGAAGATCAAACTCTTTCCCTATTTGCCCAATTGAATAGCCGACATAGTAGCCATCAAAGTCACAAAAAGTACATCCCAGCCCCTGCATGATATCACAAAAGGAATTCAAATTTCTGATTTCATGCTTTTTTAGCGCTTTGAACTTCTGATCTACTGGGAGTTCAATAGAATCGAGCGCGGCAGCTCCCTGATAGACAGATATCAGGTTCTTTGGTTTCATTCTATCCCTTCTATTCTTTATTTGGAATATCTTTAGCAAAGTATTGTCTCTGAAAACGCTGAGTAGGCGGACATACCTATCATTTCTTTTATCTGTGCATCATTTGCTGCAACATTATCCGTCCACATCTCGCACTGGCTCATAACGGTCTGCACCGCGTCCTCCATCCCCTCCGGCGGGTATTTATGCTTCTTCAAGAGACGCTTCACCAGCCGCCGCATACCGGCCCTGGCGCTTTCCTTCTTCTGCCAGTCAATCGTGCGATTGTTCTGTAGCAACTCTGTCAGCTCTTTGGTGAGGGCGATCAGTTCTTCGTGTTCATAAAAATCCTTGATCGCCTGGGGTTTGGTCAAGGCATCATAAAAGGCCAATTCTTCCGCAGTCAACCCCAGCGTCTCACCCTCGGCGTTGGCCTGGGCGATGTCTTGTGCCAACTTCAGCAGTTTCTGGATGACCTCCTCATTCGTCAACATTCCATTAAGGTATCGGTTCATCACGCTCTGGATGATCTCACTGAATTTTTCAGACTTCACCACATTGGTTCTGCGGAAAACGGATACCTGTTCCGCAATCAGTTTCTTCAACAGCTCAATAGCCAGATTCGTCTCCTTCATATTGGCCACTTCTTCCAAGAACTTTGGGTCAAACAGGGAAAATTCCGTACCTACATCGGAAAACAGATTGATAACCCCTTCACTTTTGATACTGTGCTTCAAAAGTTCGTTGATCTTTGCATTGACCTCCGGCAGTGTAAATTTTTCGCCCGCCCCGCCCATGGTGAGCCGGACAACCATTGTCCTGACCGCCTCAAAAAAGGCGCATTCCAAACGGGTGTGCTCATCCACCATGCTGCCGCACAGCGAGAGGGCCTGTCGGAGCAACAGCGCCTCCTTGATGTAAATATTATGGGTTTTCTCTTTCTCTGGCAGTTCGTTTTCCGAAACCCGTTTGCCCAACAGGAAATTGACGCCGCCGCTGATGGCTTTAGCCCGCTCCAAATCTGTTCCAGAAAGAAATGCTGAATAATCAAAACCATGGAACAGGTCGCGGCAGACGGACAGCTTCTCCAAAAACTTTGGGTATGCCGCATGGCCCACATCGGGATTGCCGTAATTCTCCTTGTCCCGGCCTGTGTAGTCACTCATTGCCTGCTTCAGCGCCTGAGCGATACCCACATAGTCTACCACAAGCCCGCCCTCTTTGTCCCCAAACACCCGGTTGACCCGGGCAATGGCCTGCATCAGATTGTGTCCGGCCATGGGCTTATAGACGTACATGGTGGCCAGTGATGGCACGTCAAAGCCGGTCAGCCACATATCCACCACGATGGCAATCTTCATGGGGGAAGTGTTGTCCTTGAACTTCCGGGCCAGCTCCTCCTTGTGGGCCTTATTGCCAATAATCTGCCGCCATTCCTCTGGATCGTTGTTGCCTTGCGTCATAACCACGCCCACCTTCTCTGTCCAGGCAGGCCGCAGTTCCAGAATCCGTTTGTAAATCTTCATAGCGATGGGCCGGGAGTAGGCCACGATCATGGCCTTGCCCGTCAGCAGATTGGCCCGGTAGTTTTCGTAGTGATCCAGAATGTCATTGACCAGCGATTCGATGGTAGTATCCGCGCCCAGAATGGCCTCCATCTGGCCCAGCACTTTCTTACTTTGCTCAATCACATAGGGGTCGGCGTTCCGGGCCATCAGGTCATATTCCGCGTCGATCAGCCGCAGGGTCGCTTCGTCCAGCTTCAGGTGGATCACCCGGCTCTCGTAGTACACCGGGCGGGTGGCCCCGTCCTCCACGGCCTGGGTCATGTCGTACACGTCGATGTAATCCCCGAATACCTCCCGGGTGCTGCGCTCCTTGGAGGAAATGGGCGTCCCGGTGAAGCCGATAAACGTGGCGTTGGGCAGGTTGTCCCGGATAATGCGGGCGGTGCCGATGACAGTGCGGGCCTCCACTTCCCCGTTTTCCTTCTGCTTTACCACTACTTTTTCGCTCAATCCGTACTGCCCCCGGTGGGCTTCATCCGCCATGACGACGATGTTCCGCCGCTCCGAGAGGGGCCCGTCTCCCTCCTCAAATTTCTGCATGGTGGTAAAGATGATCCCGTTGGCCTGGCGGCCTGCCAGCAGATCCTTCAAGTGCTGGCGGCTCTGAGCCTGCTGGGGCGTCTGGCGCAGAAAATCCCGGCACCGGGCGAACTGGCCGTAGAGCTGATCGTCCAAATTGTTGCGGTCGGTGATCACTACGATGATGGGGCTGTCCAGCGCCGTCTGGAGGCCGTGGGCATAGAAAACCATGGACAGGGATTTCCCGCTGCCCTGGGTGTGCCAGAACACCCCGCCCTTGCCGTCTGTGGTCGTGGCCTTCACCGTGGAGGCCACGGCCTTTTTAACCGCGAAATACTGGTGGTAGCCGGCCAAAATCTTGAACGTTTTTTCGCCGTCTACGTTGAAGCAGATGAAGTTTTTCAGGATGTCCAAAAACCGCCGCTTCTCAAAAAGTCCCTCAAAAAATGTGTCAAACTGGGCATATTGCGTATTTTCATAGTCCCCATCGGTGGTTTTCCACGCCATGAACCGATCCTCGCCGGAAGTAATGGTCCCCGCCTTGGAGGTGGTCAGGTCGCTCATGACGCACACGGCGTTGTAGATAAACAGGGACGGGATCTCATGCATATAGTTGCGAATCTGACGGTAGGCCGCGGAGGCGTCCGTCTCCTCCCGGGAGGGGGACTTCAGCTCCACCACCACCAGGGGGAGGCCGTTGAGAAACAGGAGCACATCTGGGCGCTTCTCCGAATTCTCCACAACCGTCCACTGGTTGGCGATGGTAAAGTCGTTGTTGTTCGGATCTTTGAAGTCCACAAGATAGACGAGGGTGGAGCGCTCCTCGCCATTTTCTACGTACTTCACCGGCACGCCGTTTTGCAGGTAGTCCGTGAATACCATGTTCTTTTGCAACAGGGACCCGCCCTCGAAATTTTGGAGCTTGTACACCGCCTCGGCGACGGCCTCCTCCGGCAGATCGCGGTTGATGCGCCGCAGGGCGGGCAGGAGCGCCCCCTCGTACAGTGGGGAGTGGTAGTCCCGCTCCACGTCGGGGCCGTATAAGTAGTTGTAGCCCAGCTGTTCCTGGAAAAGCTGGAGGATGGCGTTTTCGTAGTTAGATTCGGTAAAGGGCATGGAATCACCTCTTATAAATAAAGAATCGTCCGAGCAAAATTTAATATTGCATGACAGATAGCATTTACTTGCGAGGCATATTCATTATTTGAGTTTGGTTGCATAATAATAGCGTTAATATTGGAAAGGCATATACTCACATCTACATATGAAGAAATGATTTGCATGATCGAAAATATATAATTTACCCAAATATCAAATCTTTCTTTGGTAACAACATAGTTCTGTGGATATGGCGTAAAATGTACACCAGATTTCGTAGGGGCTTCGTCTACAAGCTTTGTGAGGGCGTCTACAATCATGGTCTTAGTCTGGTGATCCATTCTCACTGTCCCCCTTCCTCTTTTGATGAGCATCAACATCAGGATTGTTGCTTTTGATTTGTTCAAGCATAGTGTCTAATTTATATTTTAGGTTGGCATCACTTAAAGTTTGCTGTACTTCTTCTTTCTTGTGTTTGGCTATTTTTATTCCTTTTCCCTCTACTTCATAAATAATAAGGAAAATTAAAATTATCCAAACAAGAAACAAGATATTATTTCCGTTGAATTGCGAAAAGAACTGCATTGAAATACATTTTTCCCAATTAAGCAGGACATAGCATGTCAAGCACAAAAAGGCAATGACATGAAAGACGCTATAGCGCATAGACCACAATTTCTTTAATTTGTACCATTTTTCTTGTTTTTGAGTACTTGTTGAAGGGCGCACAAATCCTATAATGCTTAAGGTCAGGCTAATAAGTGATATTACAATTGCCATAACACTAATATTTCTCTGTAACCATTGAAACAATATATTCATGTTTGTGTCTCCATAATGATTTATTGTATGTTCTGTTCTTGGAAGGCTCTAATTTCCCCAGCCATCAGTTTCGGCAAAAGCGCATCCCTAAGTGCAATTAACCGCTTGTTTTCCTCACGGTTAAGCTGTACTTGCTTCAGCGTAGGCTGAGCAAAACCATTAAACCCTACCAGTTCCTCATCTGATGGTACATAAACAGGATACATCATAATTTGCTGTTTGTCGCCCCTGGGCATTTTTGTGCCCTTTGAACCCGCAACCATAAAATCGAAGAAAGAATCTGCATAGAGTAAAAAGAATAAGTACGCTGATAGCTCTTGCTTCTTTGGAGCAAAGCATAGAACATCTGTAGAGCATCCACAGTCAGCATGGCAATAAACTATTTTCTTGAAGTACGGGCGGATATTTGAAATTAGAACATCCCCCACATTGCACTTTATTGTCTGTATTGTAGTCGGTAAATTTGCCGCCTGTGTTGCGCCAGCTTTTCCGGAAAGCATATTCTCAGTGGAATAATAACTCTCCAAATCAAGTGAAGATACCGCAACTTTTTCTTTAGAATACTGGCATATATCAGCTAAACAACCGTTTATCTCTCTTTTGCCAGTAAACCACGATTCAAAAATCGCTTGCGCCTGCCGCTCCAAATTTTCGTTTACCTTTTGGTTTAGCTCGATTTTATCATCTAACGCAGAAAGTATATCGGCAATGCGCCGTTGTATAGTCATACTTGGCAACTCAATCGTAAAGGATGGAAAATATATTAAGGGAATCCTATCAACGGTTGATCCCATAACCTTATGTGCTTCAATTTCAGCCCGCCATGCCGGTGAATACATATAATAATACAGGTACCTGTAATCCACCTTACTTTCGTCAGGTCGCATTAGCGCCATTCTCCGTCCGAGACAGCCACGAAATCCCTCGGGGATAATTGCGTACAAATTTAGCGTTGCTTCATAAGAGAAAACAATATCATGCGCTTGTGGTGTAACTCGTTTTGTCCACTTAGGCAAATCTTCTTCAGCAATATATCGAATATCAGAAAAGTTTAACCGTCCATTTACAAAATTTGAAATTCCGAGGAATATTGCTCCACTATCGCTTGGCGCAGGGGTAGCATGGGGGCCATCATAGATACCTTGGCAAATACTTTCAATCGGAACCTTTGCCCACTCAGATTTCATACCCAATCGCCCCCAACTGCCTCCTGATCTCCCCCTCCAGCTCGTGGGACTTGGCGAACAGCTCCCCCAGCTCGGCGGTCAGCCGCCCCATTTTCTGCTCAAAGGGTTCCCCATCCTCCTCCTGCTCCTCAATGCCCACATACCGCCCCGGCGTGAGGATGTAGTCTTGCTTTGCGATCTCCTGGAGATCGGCCACGGCGCAGAATCCCTTGATCTCCTCCAACCTCCCCTCGGCAAAGGCGCTGTACGTGCCGGCAATCCGTGCGATGTCCTCCTGCGTCAGCTCCCGCAGCTTCCGGGTCACCATGGTTCCCATCTTCCGGGCGTCGATGAACAGGGTTTTCCCCTTCTGCCGCTTGCTTTTCGCCAGGAACCAAAGGGAAACCGGGATCTGTGTGGTGTAGAAAAGCTGGGGCGGCATGGCCACAATGCAGTCCACCAGGTCGGCCTCAATGATGTTTTTGCGGATATCGCCCTCTCCGCCGGACTGGGAAGACAGAGAGCCGTTGACCAGCACCATGCCGATGCGCCCGCCTGGGGCCAGGTGCCAGATCATGTGCTGGAGCCACGCGAAGTTGGCGTTGCCCGCCGGGGGCAGGCCGTAAGCCCAACGCACATCCTCCGCCAGCTTGTCCTGCCCCCAGCCGGACAGGTTGAAGGGCGGGTTTGCCAAGATGAAGTCTGCCTTGAGCTGGGGGTGGCAGTCATTGAAGAAGGTGTCGGCGTTGAATTTGCCCAAGTCGGCCTCAATGCCCCAGATGGCAAGGTTCATCTGGGCCATCTTCCAGGTGGTGGGGTTGGAGTCCTGGCCAAACACGGAAATTTTGTTGATGTTCCCGCCGTGGTTTTCGATAAATTTCGCCGACTGGACAAACATCCCGCCGCTACCGCAGCAGGGGTCGTAGACACGCCCGTTGTAGGGCTGGAGCACCTCCACCAGGGTACGCACCACGCAGGCGGGGGTGTAAAACTCTCCGGCCAGCTTGCCCTCCTGCTCGGCAAATTTGGACAGGCAGTATTCGTAGGTGCGGCCCAGAATGTCCTTGCTGCTCCCATGCTCGATCATCTGGATGTTGGTGAACAGATCCACCACATCCCCTAAGCGTCGCTTGTCCAGCTCAGGACGGGCAAAATTTTTGGGCAGGATATCCTTGAGACGCTTGTTCTCCTTCTCAATCGCGCGCATGGCCTCATCAATCACCGCGCCCACCTCCGGCGTGTGGGCGGCGGCGGAGATCACTGACCACCGGGCGGACTCCGGCACGAAAAAGATGTTCTCGGCGGTGTATTCGTCCTTGTCCTCCTCGAAGCCGTCGCCCTCGGCTGCCAGCTCGTTGTACTTGGCCTCAAAGCGGTCAGAGATATATTTCAGGAAGATCAGGCCCAAAACGACAGACTTATACTCCGAAGCATCCACGTTGCCGCGGAGGACGCAGGCCGCGTCCCAAATCTGCTTTTCAAAGCCGATATTGCTGGTGTTTGTTTCAGCCATTTCCATATCTCCCAACATTTGTTTTATATAATTATAGTCATTATATCCTATTTGCCGCCCAGTTGCAATGGGGCGCAGCGGCCCACGGCAGGGAGATCAACTTTCCTTGCCGTGGGCCGTTGGCTAAACCGATATATAAAATGGGCAGGTGCTCAAACCAGGCTCCACTCAAGGATTTCCCGCACCAATCGGCTCCCAACCGTGGTGCCCTCCGGCAGCAAAAACATCGCCACCTGGTTCTCTATGCCGTTGTCGCTGATCAAATGGGCGTAGTCCCCATCAATGGAATCCACGGTATAATAAACAGGTTCCATCATGAGTCCCCTTTCAATTTCTTCAGAATTGTCTCGTCGCCGGACAAAACTCGTACTGCGGGATCTCCCCCACCGTAATCCAGCGGATATCGTTATGCTCCAGCATCTGCGGCGTTCCCTCGCTGATCACGGCGTTGAACAGCGTCAGATGCACATTCAAATCCGGGTACTTGTGGTCTACCTCCATGAACACCTCCCCCACCGAAAGGATGACCGCCAATTCCTCCCGGCATTCCCGGATCAGGGCTTGCTCCTTTGTCTCCCCAGGCTCCACCTTGCCACCCACGAACTCCCACAGTAGGCCCCTGGCCTTGTGGGCGGGGCGCTGGCAGATAAGGAACTTGTCCCCAGCCCAGATAAGGGCCGCTACCACTTCGGTCACTTTTTTCTCCATGCCGACCACCCTCCTCACATCAATTCGTCGATCCGATCCTCCGCTTCACTGAGCAGATCCTCCAAACTCTCGTGGGCGTCCGCCCATTGCTCAAACTCCTCCCCGGCCATGTCCTCCGGCTCGTCATCGTCCATATCGCGCAGCCGGGCTTCTAACTCAGCACGATACTCCTCCAGTTCCTCCAGGGGCAGGCTGTCCAGTTCGTCACCCAGCGCCGCGAACCACTCCCCATCCCGTTTGGTAAAGCGGACGGTCAGCTCCAGATCCAGCGCCTGCTCCATTAGCTTTTTGAAAAAGTCAATCATGATGCCGCCTCCAAACACAAAGAAGGATTTGATTTCCCGCCCTGTTCGTGGTATCTTATTGGAAGTATATCATAGATCTGCCTCCGGGGAAAGTCCCGGCGGCGATATTTGGGGAGCTGATATCCATGGTTCGTGAGATCATGCGCGATGAAGCGTTTTTAGCACGAAAAGCCGAGTCTGCCGTGCCGGAGGATCTGCCCATTGCCCAAGATCTGCTGGACACCCTCGCCGCCCACAAGGACAGATGCGTGGGTATGGCCGCCAATATGATCGGCGTGAACAAGCGGATCATCGTCTTTGACAACGAGGGCACATACATGGTCATGTTCAACCCGGAAATCGTCAAAAAGTCCGGGCCCTATCAGGCGGAGGAGGGCTGTTTGTCCCTGTCTGGCGTCCGCAAAATCAAGCGCTGGAAGTCCATCAAGGTGCAGTATCAGAACGAGAAGTTCCAGACCCGCTTCAAGACCTTTACCGGTTGGACAGCTCAGATCATCCAGCACGAGATCGACCACTGCGAGGGGGTACTGGTCTGACATGGACATCGACGCCTGCATCGCCCAACTGACGGGAAAGGACGCAAAAGCCGCTTATGCTCTCACTCAGCAGATCACAGCGGAAAGCCGGGGTTCTGATACGTGGTATCCATATTTTGACCGGTTTGCGGAGTTGCTGCGCCACAAGAATTCCCTGGTGCGGAACCGGGCTATCTCCATCTTGGCGGCCAACGCCCACTGGGACACAGATAGTAAATTTGACGCCCTACTGGACGAATTTCTGTCCCATGTGACGGACAGCAAACCCATCACCGCCCGTCAATGTATCGCGGCCCTGCCGGAGATCACGGCGGTAAAGCCGGAGCTTCTTCCCAGAATCCGGTTCGCGCTGGAACAGGCCGATCTCAGCGGTTATCCGGACAGTATGCGGCCCCTGGTCTTGAAAGACATTGTGGCGGCTCTCCAAAAAATGGACAGCACAGAACCATGAGCAGGGCCGAACCGATAGAACTGGGCCTGACCATCCCCCTCCAGCGGTATCTTGGCATCAAAGCCCTGCCTTACTGCGAGGAACCGGATCGCCGCTTCTGCTGGGATCTCCACGTCATCCCCCTGCGGGGGCGATCCTCCCTGCTGGCAGTCCACTGCCACAGCCGGTATACCTTTGTACTCTACGATTTGTGTCCTTCGGACTGGGCGCGTCTGCCGGACGTTTTCCGGGAAGGCTTGGAACGCAGCCTGTCCGCCGCCGGATTCCCACCTGAAGCGGCAAACCTGCTGTGCGGCGGCCACCAGCCGCAGTTTACCAAGACCCACGGACGTCGGGAGGTGGCCTTCCTGAACCGGGCCTGGGACGATGTAACGGCCGCCGAGCTGGCCTTGGACGAGAGTACCCAAAGCCAGCCTCTGTTGGATCAGATTATCAACGCCAAGCCCAGACGGGGCGTAGGCTTTGACGGTCTGGGTATGGCGGTAGAACGACTGTCGGCAGTTCTTCGGAG
The DNA here is from genome assembly GCA_910588625.1 of uncultured Oscillospiraceae bacterium. Taxonomy (GTDB): domain Bacteria; phylum Bacillota; class Clostridia; order Oscillospirales; family Oscillospiraceae; genus Enterenecus. The sequence continues at coordinate 3,215 of CAJUQN010000036.1, read as the reverse complement.
GTTGTCCTAACTTGTTGTATGCGTCTTGTTGATATAGTTCCTCCCAAGATTTTGGGGTAGGGCGCTCTTAAAAATTGCGCTGTCAAAGGAGATAATCCAGGGACAACCATTCCATTTGAACGTATTTCAGCCGAGGCTGCGTGACTTCACAGAAAAAACTGCGTGGCGGAAATCTCGCCACGCAGCTTCCTTGCTTCATGCGTTCTTTTTTCTTCTGTTTCGCAAGCACAAATCATCCCATCGTCTTTTGCCTGCAGAATAGAGATCGAATATTGTAACTTATATGATCCGTTGTGCCACAATGAATCAGCTCTGCAACTCGTTTATATGCTGATTCATTTGTCACTTATAATTCAAGAAGTACCTGAAAGTTCCAAAATTCCAGATGCTTCAGTATGCGTATAGGATCATATAACCTCAATTACAAGATATCTTTCTTCCCAATCTGGATATTCCGAGCACATCATAGAAATCTTGGCCTTAAATTTTCCCTTTGCTGTGGGAACGATATAGAGCCCATCCAGCCAACATCGGGTCTTATGCAGGATCTGGTCAAACTCCACAGAAAGATCGTGTTCATCTACAGAAAAAATATAGTCCCGCTGGATCATCATGGGGTTAAGTATAGCGTTTAGTCCCTTGATTTCTCCCAAAGGAGATGAAAATGCATAGGCCTGCGCTATATCCCCAAAAAATGCTGCAGGATACAAATGCTTTGCATATTCTCTTTCAGCCTTATCAATGGGATTGGCAGGCAATTTCGGTGCCGCCGGTTCCTTGATGTTTTCCAGATCTGAAATCTTGAACAGCTTGAACTCCTTGGGGAACTCAATGCAAACCCTCACATCAGTCGCCTTGACCGTTCCATCATTCATCACCTCAAGCCTAAAGGCAATACCTCTCTTGTGTATCCTCAGATACCGTTCCATCTTCTCGATATAGGCATCCACTGTCTCCTTTTCGGGAAGTTCTTCATTATATTTTTGCAGGGCTCCATCCGGAACATACTTTTTCAGGTGGGGCTCAATGCAAAACTCATCCAGCGGCTCATAACGATTCCGATACTGTTCTGCATAAGTAGGGGCAAGCCTGATTTGCATACTGTCTTCATTCAACTCAACGAGCAAACCGCCATGGGAGCGGTACTCGTCTTCTATGGATTTTTTATCATCCGGTTCATCCAAATTATCCTGAGCATCCGTATCCTCTGGCTCATCCAGGTAAAACTCAGCAGTCAGCTTCGGCTTGCGCTCCACAATCTGCGCTTTGAGCTGTGCGTTTTCTTCCTGCAAATTTCGCACCTGCTGATTCAACTTCAAAATTTCCGTGTGGCTTAACTCCAGATCGAAGCTATCGCCCCTAACCCAGCCGGGCCGCTTCTTCCGAACCATTTGTTTGTGGAGCGCAGCTGTAACCTGACGCGCAAGCCCATCTGTGGTTTCCCACCACTCGACTACACGCCCGGTCCTAACATTTTCTTTAAACGCATTTAGCTTTTCGATCTTCTTCGGATCACTTTCGACTGCAGACTTTTTAATGTCGGCATCGTCGCTGAGGATAAAAGCGAGGATGGGAACCTTCTGCTCTTTTGCATAACGGAACTCTTTTTCCGTATAACTGATTCCGGCGTCCTCTCCGGTCTCAATTACGGAACCATACCGCTGGCCCACAATCAGAACATAATAATCCGAGCTGTCAATCGTTTCCTGAATAATCTCCCACTGTTCTTCGTCCCCGGCACTGAACATTTCCATCCCAACCGGGAAATGCAACATGGAAAGGATGGCGTCCCGAACCTTCTCCCTGGCATTTTTCAGGTCGTCATAGGTGGAAGATATAAGATTTGATACTTCTTTTCCATAACATTTTGCTCTCTTTCTTCGAGGCCGCCAAAAATACTTTTTCACGGTTTCAATTATTCTATAGGCCACGGTGAAATGCCAGTTTTTATTCCATTAAACAATATTCAGCCCGGACACTGGCCTGGTTGTATTCCCTCATATCTTACTTGTTGGCAAAAGATACTGCTATTTTTGACACCTATCCCTGTTACGCTGGGCTGTATCACACTTAAACGCCTTGTACATCGCCGGCGATAATTCTGGACAATCTTCAACAAACTGTATTGTCCGATCTGCCGCTGACCTGACCTCATCCAACTGCTCTTTGGAAGGCACCTGCCCGTCCTCAATTGTAAAAGTTTTGGTCATAATAGAGCCTCCTTGCAAGCAAATAGAGCGCACCCTTTGTCCTTTAAACGGAGTATAACACTATACCGCAGCAAAATCAACCTAATTGACAATTTTTGGAGGGTGCAAACAGTAGGATTATCGCTTAGTTTATCCATGTTAGATACCATTTGTGCTATAAAACCCCAAATCGTGTGAGGTGTGTCCCGCAATAGACGTATCCCAGAGCCCTGATATTGACTTGCTCATGCGGAATGCTAAACTGACTATAAAAGGCAGCGGATATGTGAATACTGATTTGATCGAATCTGATGGGTATGTTGCACTCTCTGTCAGCAAATACTCAACCTATATCACTTCCTGTGCTTTTCACCTTCAGATTGCGATAAGTTGAATAGGTCATAAAGGCGGCGAAAACAATGGGCATTGAGAGATCGGTTTGATTTTCCCTTAGGGATCTCATTTTTGAATATGACGAGGACAAAAACCGCAAGAATATTGAAAAACACGGGATTTCTTTCAAAACTGCCGCCCGCGTTTTCTTTGATTATGACCGCATCGAAATGTATGACGAGGAACATAGTGCAGAAGAAGATCGCTATAATACAATAGGCGATGCCTCCGCTACCGAATCTACGATTATTGGAAATCTTTGCGTTGAGGGATCCCATCCCAATGATATTCTGTTTGTGGTCTATACCGAGCGTGAACTGGTTGCCCAAAACGGCAGACCCACCGAGATAACAAGATTGATCTCAGTCAGACTTGCAACAAATTTTGAAAGGGGACTTTATTATGGCAAACAAAACTAACGGGGGTTCTATCCTGGCGCAGGATTTATCGTTCACCCCCGATGAACGTACCGAGTTGGATTGTGCGAAAGCGATACCTATCACGTTTGATGAGGATTGCCCAGAAACAACTCCCGAGCGTGCGCTTCGCTTTAGAAGGATAAATCCTGTACGGAGGTGAGTAAGCGACAAACTGAGGAGGACCTGGCCCGCCGTGGTAAAATGGGAGGAAGGC